>JBFMGS010000014.1:0-2692 GCA_040752635.1 Bacillota bacterium | reverse complement strand
TTGGTGCGGAACTCGCGTCCGGAGCGCGGCGGCGAGATGCGCCGCATTAACTCTAGAAGGAGGGATTGTCTGGACATGCCGACCTATGAGTATTCTTGCGAAAGGTGCGGTCGTTTCGAGGAGTTTCAGCGCATGTCGGATGAGCCCCTCTCCCGCTGTCCCAAGTGTGGCGGCCCGGTCAGGCGGCTCATCGGCAGAAACATCAACATCATCTTCAAGGGATCAGGCTTTTACACCACGGACAACCGCAGCGCCGACTACAAGGAAAAGGCCAAAGAGGATAGCGGTGCGTCACCGTCGTCGTCAAAGACACCAGATGCTGCAGGAATATGAGATATGATAGCCCGCCGCTTCGGCAAGGGTTGCCGGTTCTTGCATAGCGTGTCATCCACAATGGAGCCGTTGCCGCCGAATGCAGCACCGGCAACCCAAGAAGGAGTCCATGGCTTATGGGCCAGGGCTACCTGCCGCTGGCGGGAGCGGCCCGGCCGGCCGAAGCCACCCACCTCTTCGGAAGCGCTCCCTTGACCAATTCCCCGCGGCCGCGCTTTTTGGAGAAGTCAACAAGGGATGGACGGTAAAGTTTCATGGTGCCGAGGACACTCGGAAAAGCTGACATACTCCTCGCGGTTGTCATTATACTTGGGGCTTGTGCGATCATGGTCGGGCAGAGCCTGGGCAGGAGCACCGATGGCGGACGCGAGGTAATAATACAAGTCAACAATCAGGAGTTCAGGCGCATCCCTCTCTCGCAGGTGTCAGGAGTTGTGACTGTTGATGTGCCTGCAGGCGATGGCCACAGGGCCGCTGTGGAGGTAGCGAGCGACGGCCGGGCGAGAATAAAGGAATCCGACTGTCCAGACAAGGTTTGCGTAAGAACAGGGTGGATCGCGCACCCGGGGCAGGTAATAGTCTGCCTGCCCAACAGGATCGTAGTTAGGGTCGAGGGGGGTTCTGAGGACGCGGGCTCTTCTCTTGATGGTATTGCCTATTGAGTAACTTCTCCTCGGCGAGGGTCTTCGGTAGGAGAGGGTCTTGGATGGAAAAGGGAGGAACGTGAATCCCACACGTTATGTACGGGCCGGGGCGAAGGGCCGGCGAAGGGCTACGCTGGCGCGCAGGGCCGTGGAAGGACGTCGAGCCCGCGTGCAGACTTACCATGGAGTGGGGCTACGGCGCAATGAATAGAACACGGAAGTTGACACACATCGCTATCTTTGTCGCGCTCGCGCTTGTGCTTCACGTCACAGAGAGTTTTATACCGGTCCCGTTCATCGTGCCCGGCGCAAAGCTTGGGCTCGCCAACATTGTTACCCTCGTTGTCATCGTGCTTTTCGGCATGTACGACGCCCTTGTCGTAGTAGCCATCCGCACGTTTCTTGGCTCCCTGCTGTCTGGAGCGCTCACAAGTTTTGCGTTCAGCGTTGTCGGGGGAATTCTTGCTACCCTCGTCATGTCGCTTGCGCACAAGCGCTTCAAAAACGTGTTCGGCCTTGTCGGCGTAAGCGTCCTCGGGGCAGTATCCCACAACATCGGCCAGTTGCTTGTTGCCGGGGTAGTTGTAGGCACCATGGGAGTCTATAGCTACCTGCCCATGCTGCTAGTGGCCGGAGTAGGTACGGGCTACTTCGTCGGGGTTGCTGCCGGGTTCATTCTGGGGTTCCTTCCCAGGGTCGAGGTAGTCGCCGCTGCAAGGTGGTCGTCGCAGCGCTCACAGCAACGGCACGGGGCCACGCACCAACACACAGCGGGGGCTCCGTGAACCCGACAAACGCATCCGACGAAACCCGGCGGGACAGGAGATGGAGAAGACCTTTGATATCCATATGGCATGCCCGTCCTGAGCTCTCTGAAGGCCTCAAGAAGGTAGAGGCCTACCTCGAGGACCAACTGTCCACAGGGCACCGCCTCATATCATGAGGACAACTTAAGGGACAACTTAGGAGGACGCTCCTCCTTGCGCTTCCCGCCGCACGTCCGGTTCGTCCTGAACCTGCCCCAGGAGTTCAAGGCCATTTATGACCAGCCTGAACCTGCATCCGAGAAGCGAGGCAGCTTGTTTGCACATCTCCATACGTTTGAGATATATCTCGAAGTAGTCCATGATCTGGCACTCTGAAGTATCGAAGGATATGTCCAGGGTGATTGTCTTGCGCCGGTTTTCCACTGTGAGAGATGAGTCAGTTATCGCGAGGTTGACCCTGTCGTGGATGTCGTGAAGCCTCCTTCGGCGCACGCGAGTGCGGTGGGCGTCGCTCTTGTCGGCGATGATGAGCGCCGCGGACACGGGGCTCACGGGGATGCCTATCTCCTCCTCGTGGTTGGCGATGCTCGTGGTGATCTCGCAGATCTCGTCCAGCGGCATCCCGAGCATGCGAAGCTCGGTAAACACGATATTTGCGCCGGTCGGTCCGTGGTACTTCCGGTTGTGCATGTTGCCGATGTCGTGGAGATACCCTGCAATAGCGCCTAATTCAACGGTTCTCTCGTCGTACCCGAGACTCTTGAGAATGTAGGCTGTCATAGTTGACACGTAGGTTACGTGCCGCAGGCCGTGCTCGGTATAGCCAAGCAGCGATAGGTACTCGTTAGCTTTCGCTATTAGTAACCGAAAGCTCGCGTTCCCCTGGATGTCCTTCAAGGTAAGCATGGTCGCGGTCGCCCTCCTTCAAGTCAAACCGCCGGGAACATT
>JBFMGS010000013.1:32452-44965 GCA_040752635.1 Bacillota bacterium | reverse complement strand
CTACTCTGACAATGCTCCCGAAGTCTATCTGAACCATCATCGGGTATATCATGAACCAGATCAGAATGGCAACCGGAATGGAAACATAAGCGTATTCCCACCTGCTGAGAAGCGCGGGGTACCCGGGAAGACCGAGCCCACCAGAATCCCGACCACAATATCATACGCGTCGCAGCCGATTGACCTGTCCAAGCGTTCGCCCCCAAACAAGAAACGCCGACAGCCCGACGACTTGACAATCTCCGGAACTGCGAGCATCGCCTCTTTGCTGAGCCAGCGCTCTTGTTGAGTCACAGCATACTTAAGCCCTCGAAGTTGAACGGTTTGGGCTGTACCTGAAGTAGATAGACAGCCATTCCTCCAGGTACTCCTCTCTTACGGCGCCGTACAACATGGCATGCCTTAGCAAGTCAGTTGACCATCCATAACCTGAAAACACAATGATCGACGGAATCCCGCGCTCCTTGTCCCGGTTTGCCTCTTCAATAACCCGAAAGAGCTTTTCTTCCGCAGTTCCTGACGTGTTTTGAACTTTGCACTCGATGAACATAATGGGATTACCTTCGTCGTCGACTACGGTAAGGTCTACGTCCCGCCCTCTGCCGATTATCACGCTTCCAAGCTCGGACCTTCTCTGCTCCTGGTACTTAAGGCCCAGACCGTCCAAGATAGTCTTGACTTTCTCGATGAGCTCTTTCGCAGCCTTAGATTGACTGCCAGCGGACTTTGACTTTGATATCGGGGGCCCTCCCGCCGTCAGTAATTGAGGACCAAGGCCTCCGGGATCGCGCCGCGCCGTTCACCTTTGCAGTTTATGTAACGCTTCGCCATCACAGTCTCCACCCGGAATCCCCTGTAGAGCTCGTGAACGAGCGGGGAATCGGAGTTACTTAACATCAGGAAACAGCCTCTCCTGTCCAGTTCCCGGAACACAATCGCAAGGCGCTGCTGCTGGTTCCCATCGAAAGCGTCTGCCGTATAGCTTGTGAAGTTTGATGTCTCGCTTATAGGCTGGTACGGAGGATCAAAGTACACGAAGTCCCCTGCCTTGGCCTGTTCAAGCACGATCTCGAAATCAGCAGACTTGATCTCCGCGTGTTGGAGAGCCTTGCTGGACAGGCGCAACTGGTATTCATCCGCGTAGACGGGGTTCTTGTAGCGTCCGAAGGGAACGTTGAACTTGCCCTGCCTGTTCACCCGGTACAGGCCGTTGTAACAGGTCTTATTCAGGTAGATGAACCTTGAAGCCCTCTCCACGGGGTCCAGGTCCTCCGGATCCAGGGCACGGATACGGTAGTAGTATTCGGCGCTGTTCTTGTGCTGCTTGAGGCTCTTCAAGAGAGCCTCGCAATCGTTCCTGACGACGAGGAATGCGTTTATGAGTTCCTCGTTGAGGTCAGACAGGAAAGCTCTCTCCGGAGTCAGGTAAAAGAACAGCGCTCCTCCCCCAACGAAAGGTTCGTGGTATCCAGAATACCTCTCGGGCATGCGGGCTGCTAGTTGTTCCACAAGCTGCCCCTTGCCTCCCGCCCACTTGACAAAGGGCTTCGCCCGCATGGTTTCGTCTATATCGTTGATGGACGCTCTCCCAGAATACTCCAGGTCAAGCCGCACGATTTGTACGCCTCCAACAGGAATAGGGCTGTCTTCCTAATATCACTACCCCGAACGGAACCTTGGCCATATCACTCTAACCTTAAACTTTTCCACACCAAAACCATTATCCCCTTCCATCCTGCGCTCGAACATACAAAGCCAACAGCTCAAGAGACTCGCCTCCTTGACGAGGTCGTCCGGCCCCGAGTGGATGCCCGTCGATACCTCAACCCCGTTCATTATCGATTGCCGCAAGTCCCTGCCGCGCGCGAAGTTCGAAGCGGAGTGGGCGTAACTACGAGGAGTTGCTCCACAAGAGCCTGGCCAGGTACCACAGCGAGGTACCACAGCGCACCCACCCAGCGAGGGGAGAGTCGGTTCTGTGATGAAAACCTCCTCCTCAAGCCCCAACTGGATCCCGTCTGTTCTCGTTCCCACGGTCTCACCTGACATTTGTGACGCACGAAGCAGCATTCAATATACCGCATCCGTGTGCGTCATTCTACACAATATCTACCATGGGAACCCTTAGCTCATCATGAGCGATTTGAATGTCCGCGCGTCAGGTGCGTCTAATCTAATTGGGAACAACTGGGGAAGGCCAAGTTGGGTTCGGACATGGCACCGATAGATCAGGCGGCTGCCACCATGCCCCCTAACTCTGTACAGAGGGTAAGCTGCACGTGCCCTTCGGCTCATACAGCAGAGCCGCCCCGGCAGCAATCCCCGGCCAGGCACGTAAACACCGCCACTCTCAGGTAGGGAAGGAGGAAACGCACATGAGCCCGGCAGGCTTTCAAAACACACCGGGCCGGACCCGAAGTCGGACAGCCGGTATAGTCGCCATACGCACTGTGGATCTCACTAAAGTGTTCGGGGTCCACAAAGCTGTGAATTCGGTGGGCCTCGAGATCAAGACCGGAGAGGTGTTTGGGTTTCTCGGACCCAACGGCGCCGGTAAGACCACCACGATTAACATGATCCTGGGCCTCGCCCGCCCCACATCCGGGCATGTCGAGATCCTCGGGCAGAGGGTAGGCTGGACGTGCGCTGCGGCACGCAGGCACGTCGGGTCGCTTCTCGACGGAGTGCGGTTCTACCCCTATCTTTCCGCCAGGGCAAACCTCCAGGTTTTCGCGAAGGCGCTCGACGGGATGCCTGACCGCAGGGTAGACGAGGTGCTGGACCTGGTAGGCCTTTTGGAAAGGGCGAGGGACAAGGTAAGGGGCTACTCCCATGGAATGAGACGGCGCCTGGCGCTTGCGCTGGCGCTCCTGAGCGACCCTGTGGTCCTGGTCCTCGACGAGCCCGCAAGCGGCCTGGATCCCGCGGGGATCAAGGAAATGCGTGACCTTATGAAGAGCCTTGCGAGCGACGGGAAAGCGGTGTTCCTGTCCAGCCACCTCCTCCACGAGGTGGAGATCATATGCGACAAGGTTGCCATCCTGAGGCGAGGAGTCGTGCTCGCCCAGGGCAGGGTTGACGAGTTGCTCAGCCGAACACCTGCTGTGGAGCTCGCGGTAGACCGGCCGGACGAAGCTGAAAAGGTCTTGTTGGCGCAGCCCGGAGTCTCCGGTGTACGGCGAGATGGAGAACGGCTTGTAGTTGAATACCTTGCCCATCAAGCTCCTATTCAACCTCCCAGTGTCAGTACAGAGGAAGCATCTCACCCGGTGGCTGCGCGGATGCCAGACCGTGTGCCCGTTCCTGACCTGTCCTCGGACGCCACGGCGGGTGCGGGAGCTTACCGGGTTACCGCGGGGCGTTTGAACGCAGCCCTTGCTGCGCAGGGCATCCCCGCCTACGAGATCCGGCCGCACTGTGCTGGGCTCGAGGATGTATTCTTCGAAGTCCTCCAGGAGGTGAACCAAAATGAGAATTCTGACGGCAGAGCTGTTTAAGCTGAAGAGGCTTCGCATCACGTGGATTCTGCTAGCGGTCATGGCTGTCATCGAGATTTTGATGATCGCCGGGATGAGCTACTGGGCGATGACCTCGCCCGACGCTGCGAAAATCCCTCCAGAAGAGCGTAAGAAGATAGCTATGGCCACTTCGTTCCCGGCCTCCATTCCATCGACGCTGAGCTTCGTGGCCACTCTCGGACCGCTTTTTGCGGTCATCCTCGCTGCACGCCTGGGTGGCGATGAGTACTCGTGGGGCACGGCCAAGCAGCTAGTGTCAATGGGGCTCGACAGGTGCACGTACGTTATAGCGAAGCTGGCAGCGGTGATTCTAGCGTCTCTCGTTCTGATGGCTGGTGCTGTAGTCGCGGGCACGATAATCTCTCTGGTCGTCACGCTGGCCTTGGGACGGCCCCTGGCTCTCAATATCGTGACCGCTTCGTTTCTCGGTGAGATCGCAAGAGGCGCGGGGATAGCCTGGCTTTCCCTGGGGTTCTATTCCGTGCTCACGCTCCTTCTTGCGATCCTCACAAGGTCGGCCACGACAGCGACCGCCACCGGGATCCTCCTGTTTCTCCTTGAAGGGAACCTGGTAGGCTTCTTAGCAAGCAAGTTTCCCCTTGTAGCCAAAATCGCCCCGTATACAATCGGCCAGAACGTTACCTCGATAACGTCGCTCATCGAGCAAGGCGCAAGAGCCCAGGCACCGTTGCCGCCCGAAGTGTTGAGGTCATTCGTGGTACTGGCAGTGTGGCTGGTAGTTTTCGTGGCCTGTTCGGTGTGGGTCTTCAGCCGCCAGGAACTCGGTGTGGACTAATGTGTGGCGCACGGCCCTCGGCCGCCCGGAAGGATGACGAGAGGCCGCGTCGAAAGAATTAACCGGCGTACGGGTGATGCGGCCCATTTCGTATTGCAAAAGGTGAATGCCTGTGGAGGCAGTGACCGTCATTACCGCTGACATAGTCCGATCCAGGACGGCCGGGGATATTGCGTTGTCGTTGCCCGGCAGACTCGTCGAGCTTACTCACCCTCTTCTCATTACACCTTTTTCCATGTCGCGGGGGGATGAGATTCAGGCTGCTTGCCGCGGCTCTCTCCAGGCCCCCGAGCTTGTGCGGCAACTCAGGTTCGCCTGCCTGCCGGTTCGGCTTAGAGTCGGAATCGGCGTTGGGGAGGTCGAAACTGGTCTCGGGAGCGCGAATTCATGGGACATGAACGGCTCAGCGTTTGTGAGAGCCCGGGAGTCCCTGGAGTCGCTAGGAAAGACTTCGCGGGCCCGTACTGTTGTTCGCTCGAGTAGCGCCGGGTTCGACGAGATAGCAAACGCGCTTTGGGCTCTAATGGATGCCCTCCAAAACCGCTGGACACGGGAGCAGTGGGATGCCGTTCATCACTACGAACGGCTCGGCACGTATGAAGCCGCAGGCAAGGCGCTCGGCATTGCGCTCCAGAATGTCCAGAAACGGTGTAAGGCAGCAAACTGGGTGGCCGTCCGACAGGCGGAGGAGGCGCTGAGACATCTCGGGCGCGAGTTGATGGGGGGCCATCCATCACCCACTAGAGGGTGAATGTGCCCCATTCACCCATGGAAGGGTTAAGGAGGGGCAAAGTCACATGACCTTCATTCTTCTTGGCCTTCTAGCCCACGCAGTCGCCGACTTTGTTTTCCAGCCCGATAACGTAGTCAAGCGTAAGGAGATGGGCAGGCTGAGCGCCTATGTGCACCATGGAGTAGTCGTGCTCTCATGCCATGCCGCAGCTTTTCACCTGTACGGCCTGCGCGCGGCGATATTCCTGGGCGCCGGAATATCCCTCGTCCACGTCGCGGTCGACTGGCTCAAGACCCTGGCCCACAGTAGGCTATCTCCAATGAAAAGTCTGGGCATGTTCGTGGCTGACCAGCTTGCTCACGTGGTAACAATCCTCGCCGCTTGGGAAGTCATACACGTAGAGCTTCCGGACGGTCCTGTTTTGTTCTACAGGAACATGTTACTCCCCAAGACGGTAGCATCCCTTGCCCCTGCCTGGACCGCTCTGGGCGTGTCTCTGGACCGGGCGCTTGTCATAGTGGTAGCTTACGTTCTTGTAATCTTCGGCGGGGCGACGTTCGTGCGCCAGGTGCTCGACGCGTTCTGCGCAGGCGTTGAGACCAGGCTGTCTACAAGCGCCGGCAGGTACATAGGGATGGTGGAACGAACCCTGATGCTCACGCTGGTCTTCGTAAGTGCCTTCTCGTCGCTCGCCTTTGTCTTGACCGCTAAGTCGCTTGCGAGGTTTCAGGAACTCAACGACATGAGGTTCGCCGAGTACTACCTCGTGGGCACTCTGACGAGCGCCTCCGTTGCCCTTGTCACAGGCATAGCTGCGCGGGCAGTCCTCAGTCTCCCCTGAACGTTAGTCTCTCCTGAACGTTGCCGGCAGAGACCCTCTGTCGGTTGAGACCCTCTACTTGTGCTGGCTTTTGAGCTGAGACAATGCCAGCCTTCATTGGACGGCCTAGTGCCATTGGACGAGTCTCGCCACCTTCTCCATGAGAAACTCAATTCCTTTGATCGGGTTAGGAACCGCCACCCTGATGGCCTGGAGGAGGCTGACTACAAAACCGACGAGCACAAGCAGGAGGAACAGCACCAGTTCCCCCCATTCCCTTCGCCGGGCCATCTCAGGGGCTTCGTAGGCGACCACTGCAATAAACGAAAGGACGAGCAGTACCACAGGCACCAGCGATTCCTCCCAGGTTACCTCTTGATCTTTGGGCTCCTTATTATGAGACCTGACCGTCTCAGTTTGGCTTTGACCTGGACCTGGACATTGACACGGGGAAACTCTTCATCCCATCGTTCTTTGAGCTCGGCCCATTTCTTCGGGTCTCTCCGGTTTAGTTCGGCACCAAAGCCAAATGTGTCGGACCCAAGCTCTTGGGCTTTGGCTACTGCCGCCATAACCTCATTCCTGATCACAGTAGCCATCCTTCGTTCCATGCTGGCCCATACCTCCGGGGACTTGAGGGGGTCTATGAACCCCTGGACATCGCCTAAGTTCGCTTCAGCCTCAACGTTCATCACAACGGATACCTTGCCGTCCTTCACCTCGGGCTTGAACCCGCCTCTTGCTCGCAGTATCTCGAGCCCTATGAACTTGTCCTCCTCACCTGGCTTCTTAATCACAATGATTCCGCTTCTCACTTCGCCCAAGATCCACAGTAGCCCTCTGGTCTCCGGCTTGTTGAACCAGCCCACCAGCCTGTCGTCTTTGAAGATTGCAGCCCCGGTTAGTCTAGCCGATGCACCGATTTCCTCCCTCTTCAACTCTCCCCGGATGTCGAATTTCTGCGGCCTGGGAACGATCTCCGCACGGACTGCAAAGGGATCTATTCCTTCTCCTTCAAGCGCCTGCAGGAAATCGTTTAACATGCGGCTAACGACTGTAGACAGTCCCGACCGAGCAGCCAGTATTATGCCCATGCCCGCTTCTGAGGGCATTCGCTCGAGCTCGAATTCGGCCTGCAGGAGATCAGACGCTTTGGCGCCCTCTGCAACCACTACCCACACCCGCCGTCGCGTCTCTCCATTGCGGTCAAACCAATCGAGAACATCTCGAATGCCCTTCCGCGCCAAATCCTCGCCAATCAGGATGAACCTGTTATGCGCCCAAAACGGTCGGCGCGGTGATTGGGAGAGGAGGTTCCGCACCGCTTCAAACACCGTATGCCCAGTGCTGCTCACGACCCAGAAAGGCTTCTCTTCCGTAGGTGCTTTACCTTCAGCCCCACCACCTGTGGCAAAGGGTTTTGCCAGGTGAACTGTTAGCTGGACTTTGCCTTCCTCTCGGGCTTCGTCAACGCCAACCGCCATGACAAAGCCTATGGTCTCGATCTCTCTGCGGTTCCAGCACCCGGTTAAAGTCATCGTTGTCGCCGCGAGCAGGACAAGGGTTACCGCTCTCAGGGCTTGCCTTGCTGGCACCGGGTTCACCTCCTCACACCAGGCGAGAGCTTGCCTCGCAAGAGGGCGGCCAGATACAAAACGCCTGTTGTGCCCAGAGTGACGGCGAGAGTGAAGACTCCGAAGTTCTTAAACTCCAAGAAGAGCTGCATATCCGTAATGCTTTCGAAGAACAGGATGCCAAACGCAACGGTTATTGCCGCCAGCGGGTATACGAGCGGCTGAAATCGGGAAAGGCTGAATAGCTGAGCCAAACCAACGGCGCTTGCCCACAGAAACAAGGCAAGCTTGATCGCAGTGCTCAGCGTCCAGGCTCCCATCGTGAGGGCCTCGATCCTCTCCAGAAAGTCGGCGATACTTATCATTCTGCTCAGGCTATAAGCGGGCATCGTCAGTGCCGATATCGTTGGTCCGAAGACCGCAACCAAGGCCACCGTAAGCCACGTCATGAGCAGCCCGCTGACGAGGACTGCATACACGGAGTACCGCGCCGCGTCCTTTGGATTGTTCAGGTAGGGCAGGAGCATGCCCACGACGCTGAAGTTCATGACAAAGAAGGAGACAGCCGTTCCCATTGGCTCCACGACCGGCCGAAAACCTCGCGCTAAAACTGGAGCGAGGTTCTTGAACCGCATTTGATCATACGGGAGGATGAACATAAGTATAAGAAAGAAGAGGACGACCCAGACGCCATTATCACCCATCCGGCCAACCACCTCGAGACCGTTCCGAGCCGCGTTGGCTGCGAGAAACACCGTCACGATCATGAAGACCAGTATTGGCGTTTCCGGCATGATAGCTACCGTATAGGCCTCCCCGAGCTCTCTCGCTACGGTGGCGGCAACATGGATCCAGTACAGCACCAGGACCAACGCAACGAGCTTCCCGAAGAACTTGCCCAGAAGCACCTCGCTGTACTCCACAATTGTCTTATCGGGGAACCTCAGGCCCAGGTATGCCACGCACAGTACGAATGGTATCGACGAAATGGTCGCGAGCAAACTGGCAACCCAGGCGTCCTGCGGCACCTGGATCCCCGTTATCATAGGAAACATTATGGTGATCGGCACTATCCGGCTCAATACCAGCATTGCCGCAAGTTGTCTCCCTGATATCTTCCCGCCCTCGACCTTGTTCATTTGTCACGCTCCTTGTCTTCCAGGTGATAAGCCTCCTTCTCTTCAGGAGAAGGGGGTTTGGGTCTGAGGCCGGGGGCCTGTCTTGTCGGCGATTTTCCCCCGACGAACTCGGGCCGGGTGCGTAGAGCCCACCAGGGGGCTCGTAGCAGGGCGTCCTTGAGGTCCGAGAACACTACTGGAGCAAGAGGCTCAAGGAACGGCACTCCAAACGACCGCAGAGCAGTTAGGTGGATTAACAGGGCAAACATCCCAGCCACTACACCAAACAACCCTAACGAGCCCGCTAAAACAACCAGCGGGAAGCGCAAAAGTCGCACCCCGGCAGCGAGGCTGAACACCGGAGTGGCGAACGAGGCGATTCCCGTGAACGCTACCACCATCACCATCGCGGGGGAAGCCAAACCTGCCCGCATCGCTGCCTCCCCGAGCACCAGGGCTCCTATTATGCTGACTGCCGGACCGATTACTCGGGGCAAACGGACGCCGGCTTCTCGCAGAATCTCGAAAATGAACTCCATTATCATCGCTTCGACCATAGCGGGAAACGGTATCCCTTCTCTCTGAGCTGCAATGCTCAATATGAGAGGAGTAGGTAGCATCTCCTGGTGGAAAGTAGTGACAGCCACGTACAGTGACGGCAGGGTCAAGGAAATGAAGAACGACGCTATCCTGAGGAGCCTCAATGCCGACGCGATGAAATACCGCTCGTAGTAGTCCTCGGGGGAAGTGAGGAACATAGTAAACGTAGACGGAACGATTAAGACGAACGGGGTACCGTCTGTGAGTATCGCGACCCTGCCTTCGAGAAGGGCCCCTGTCACCTTATCCGGTCGCTCAGTGCGCAGGAGCGTCGGAAAAGGAGAAACTGGCGCATCCTCGATGTATTCTTCAATGTGGCCGCTCTCATGGATGGCATCAACGTCAATCCTCCTGAGTCGATTTCTGACCTCTTCCACAATCTTGTCGTTGGCCACTTCTGAAACATAGGCGATCGCAACGCTCGTCCGGCTGATGCGCCCGATCTTCATCTCTTCGATCCAAAGCTCGGGCCCTGTGATTCTGCGGCGTAACAGACTGGTATTCGTACGCAGCGACTCGACAAACCCTTCCTTCGACCCCCTTATGGTGGCCTCGGTAGTTGGCTCCTCTACGCCCCTATGCTCCCAACCCCGTGTGTCGCAGACCAGGCCCTTTGCGACGCCATCGATCAAGACCCCGGAATCTGCGTTGGCGACGCGGGTGATGAAGTTGTCCAGCGAATCGACCTCTCTGACGCCACTGGCGGAAAGCAGGCGGTCCCTGAGATCTGCGTAGGCTTGCTCTGGGGTATCCCACTTGTGGTCTATATCGGTGATTTGTTCGATCACCGCCTCCGCGACTAGCTTCTTGTCGCAGAGGCCGTCTATGTGAACGACAAGCGCTGAAATCTTCCCTTGGGCGCCAATCTCAAGATCCCGGAGGATCAGGTCTGCGCTGTCGCCAAACGCAGCTTTGATCCTCTCCCGGTTGACAGATAGCTCAGGAGATATGCGCTCCTCAGTCGGCCTTGCCTGGGCTTGCCCCGAACCCTGCGCACGGCGTAACCGTCGCAAAAGAACGCGCCACAGCCATCCGAGCACGCTCCAGCCACCCCCTCCCTCAAGGAACCCAGACAACTATACCGGGATGATGATCCTGTCTATGCGTAATCTCCCGATCGTGAATGATCTTCCCTTACTCCGCAATTCGTTATGCAAGGCCCTCTGTTTTTACACTTGGCGTAGGGATCTGCTGTCTTGGCAAAGGAGTTCTACCTATGCCGGGCAAACACTGCCGTCTGATGAATCTTACAGGCAAGAAAGAGTGCTTGTCCAAGGGGGTGTAGTGCAAGGTTTCAACAGCGTGTATGCGGCACACATACATCGTTGCGGTAGTCAGCGGGGTGGTGACTCAGTGCAAAGAAGTTGTCGCCCTTGTGGCAAGGCCTACCGTTGCATGAGCGGCACCTGAGGTGGAGAGTCTGATCGCTTGGGACCTAAGACGGGTTACGAGTGCGCTGGCGTTTCCCGGCCTTCTTCTCATCCCGTCGGGCCGATTCGGCTCTGCTACCCTGGCCCATGCTCTTAGGCGGCCTCGTTACGGGTGCCTTGCGCGACGGTGTGAGGGTCCTGCCGAGGTCCGTTTTCGGCCGGGCCGGCGCTTGGACGGAGGAACTCCTGGCGGACGGCGGTCCAGCAGAGGATCTTCCACCAGGTGGTCTCTGGGGCGGCGCCTCGTGGCCGCCGGGCGCCCCCGAGCTCGGAGGTTCTGTAGTAAGTATAGCCGACGCCTTAGCGGCGGCCATTTCGCGGGGTCGGGTTCGGCGGGGTAGCGCCCCCGACGCCGACACCCCTGCAGTCGGAGCACCAACCTGAGGTGGTTCAACAGGTATCGCACCGGGGAGAACTTGCGCCACAACGCGGTACACCCAGGTGACCTTTCTAGCCCGTTCGATCTCTCTTGGGTCTACCTTGCCGTCCTTGATAAGCTGGGATAGGACCGCGTCATTCACCGAAACCTTGGTGACGAGGTTGAACACCGTCTCTGGTAGGACCTGCCGCAAAGCGGGGATGTCGTAATCCGCTTTCTGGGATTCCAGGTAGCTTACTTTGCCTATGTCAGTCTCCACGCACGTGGTTTTGGTGGCCCGGAAGTGCTCTATCAGGATCTCTTTAAGGCGTTCCTCCTGCCTCTCGAGTTCTTTCCTGCGCTGGTTAACCTCAATTAATCCCCTCGCCACACCGGTGATATCCACAGCCTGCCACCCCCACGTGGCTCGTTTTGTCGGTGCCCGTCCCCTACTACATATTAGCGAGAACCCAAATATATTCACGCGGGGGCCACTCGAGTTTCTACCTTTGAGGTTTGACCAGAGAAGGTGCTCCCATCCCGACCCTTTGAATGGAGGCGGGTATTCCCACGCCCTGACTATAATACTGCAGATTCCTTGCGGAGCCGAAAGAGGGCAGTTGCGTTTTGCGTCGTGGCAGCCGCAGCCTCGCCGGGGGTGATGCCCTTTAGCCGGGCAAGCTCTTCCACGACGAAGGCCACAAACGCAGGCTCATTTCGCTTTCCGCGGTGGGGGACGGGGGTGAGGTACGGGCAGTCAGTCTCGAGGAGAAGTCGCTCAAGCGGGAGTCTGGCAACGATGTCGCGCAGGCGGCCCGCATTCGGGAAGGTCAAGGTGCCACCTATAGAGATGTAGAATCCCATATCAAGGCACTTCCGTGCCGTCTCGGCGTCGCCTGAGAAACAATGCATGACCCCGCCGACCTGATCCGCGCCTTCTGACTTGAGAATCGCAAGCGTGTCTGCATGCGCCTCTCGGTCGTGAACGACGATGGGAAGCCCGACCTCTTTTGCGAGGCCGATCTGCACCGCAAACGCCCGCCGTTGTGCGTCACGCGGGGAGAAGTCGTAGTGGTAGTCCAGGCCGATCTCGCCGATGGCTACGACTCCAGGCTCGCGGGCCATGGTGCGGATCCGCTCAAGAGCCGAACTAGATGCGGTTTTGGCATCGTGCGGGTGGATGCCAACCGTAGCAAGAAGTCCGGGGTAGCTGCGTAGGAGCCCGATGGCGAGCCACGACGTCTTCACGTCGGAGGCGACCTCAACTATGGGCCATACACCCGCAGCCTTTGCCCTTGCGATCACGTCGTCGCGGTCGTTCCGGTACCTCTCGTGGTCCAGGTGGGCGTGGGTATCGATTAGCCTCATGCCGGTAGTCGTCTCACCCAAATGCGAACACCTTTTTAGCAGCACCCCCCACGGGTTGCTCCGAAGCGGCCCATGTGGCGCGCTGTCCAGTTCTGTACCATATTATCAGGTCGGAGTGGACCAGACCGTTGTCTTCCTATGCTTTGTCAGGAGTTGCCGGTGCTTGCACGAGGCGGCGTTTTGAATCCGTCCGCCTAC
>JBFMGS010000013.1:0-32352 GCA_040752635.1 Bacillota bacterium | reverse complement strand
CATGTGGCGCGCTGTCCAGTTCTGTACCATATTATCAGGTCGGAGTGGACCAGACCGTTGTCTTCCTATGCTTTGTCAGGAGTTGCCGGTGCTTGCACGAGGCGGCGTTTTGAATCCGTCCGCCTACTGCTAATTGACCTAGCGGACTTTAGATCCCAGGGGCAGCTCACGATCCGTCGTGACCACAGCAAGTTGCGATGTATCAGGAGTGGACCCGGCGAGAAGCATGCCCTGGGATACGACACCCCGCAACCTGGCGGGCTTGAGATTGGCAACGACAACTATCTGCTTGCCGACGAGATCCTCAGGGGTGTAGTGCTTTGCGATGCCCGCAACAACCTGGCGTTTCTCCGTTCCGAGGTCAACGTCGAGCTTCAAGAGTTTGTCTGTGCCTTCGACTCTCTCTGCAGCCAGGACTTTCGCCACACGCAGGTCCAGCCTGGCGAACTCCTCTATAGATATCAGAGTATCGGTGGGCGTTGCCTCCTCTTGTTGCGACCCTGTCACTGTCACAGCTTCCGCCCCTGGTGTGCCCGGTCCACCAGCCCGAGCAGCTTGAGCGCTATTACCGTTTTTCTTCTTATCCTGAGCGAGCTCTGCCAGGCGGAACTCTCCCCTCACAAGGTCCGAGGCTTCCGCATCAAGCCGGGGAAACAGCGGCCCCTGGCGCCTCAGCCTCGCCCCCTGCAAAAGCCTCCCGACGTCGATGGTGCCGCCCCACCGCGCATTTTGAGGCGTGCCATCGAGTCCCAGCGATGTCCAGATCCTCCCGGCGGCATCAGGGATGAACGGGCTTGCCATCACCGCGATCCTCGCGAGGGCGTCAGCAAGGTTGAACATGACCGTCGCAAGACGTCCTCTTTGCCCCTCGCGCGCCAAAGCCCACGGGGCAGCGTCTTCGATATACTTGTTCGCCGCGCCAACGAGGCGCCATATCTCGACGAGGGCGCTGGTGGGGTCAAGCTCTTCCATGAGTTCGTGCGCGCGGCGCGTGACGCTCGCCGCGAGGTCTACGAGGTCCGTGTCCAGGGGTGCTTTCGCCTCAGGAGCCGGAACGCGCCCGCCGAAGTACTTCTCCATCATCGCCGTGGTGCGGTTCAGGAGGTTGCCAAGGTCGTTGGCGAGGTCTGCGTTGTAGGTCTCGGCAAGGCCTTCAAGCGAGAAGTCACCATCTTGACCAAAGGGCACCGCCTTCATGAGGTAGTACCGCAGCGGGTCCGCGCCGAGGCTGTCCGCTAGCTTCATCGGGTCCACCACGATTCCCTCGGACTTCGACATCCTGCGCCCTCCCAACGTAATAAACCCGTGACCGAACACAGTCTTCGGAAGGGGGATGTCCGCTGCCATGAGGGTGGCCGGCCAGATCACGCAGTGAAACCAGGTGATGTCTTTGCCGATGAGGTGAAGGTCGGCGGGCCACCACTTTCCGAAGTCATCCGTGCCGGGCACGTAGCCCGCCCCGGTTACATAGTTGATAAGCGCGTCGAACCACACGTACACGACCTGGTTGGGATCGATCTCTTCCGGAAACGGCACACCCCAGGCCAGGGTGGACCGGGATATGCTTACGTCCTGGAGCCCCTCACGTATCCTGTTTACGACCTCGTTTCGCCTTGTCGCAGGCAGGATGAACTCGGGATGCTCCTCAACGTGGCGGAGCAGAGGTTCCTGGAATCTGGAGAGCGCAAAGAAGTAGTTCTTCTCTTCAACCCACTCCAGCTCGCGGCTGGGGTGCAAGGGGCACCGACCATCTACAAGGTCCCCTTCCTCCACAAATCTCTCGCACGACACGCAGTAGGGCCCTGAGTAGGTGCCCTGGTAGATATGTCCTCTCTCTTTGATACGGCGTACGATGTCGCGGACCGTGGCGATGTGGTCCTCGTCGGTCGTCCTGATGAAGCGATCGTAGCTGATATTCAGCTTACTACATAGCCGCACGAACAGCGCCGACATCCGGTCGCAGAATTCCTTTGGAGACACCCCTTCCTTTTCAGCCTGTCTCGCCACGTTGAGGCTGTGCTCATCGGTCCCCGTCAGGAAGAAGGTGTCATACCCGGCCAGCCTCTTAAAGCGCGCTATCACGTCAGCCGCTATTTTCTCGTAGGCGTGGCCCATATGCGGCTCGGCATTAATGTAATCAATAGCTGTCGTAAGGTAGTATCTTTCCACGTGGAACACCCCGCCTCTCGCATTTGCCTCCTGGTTCTCCAGTGCTATTCTGTGCAAGTAACCTGCTCCTTGAACCACGGACCCTAAGGTTTCTTAGACTCTTCGCGAGCCGTGCTGCAGCCTGGAAGCGCTGCCACCGTTGCCCTCAATATATCCCGAGATGGCAGCAGGTGTCAAGCCTGCGTGGACCGCCTACCTCTTCCTTCACCAGTCTGCCCGGCTGCATTGAGGTCATGCCTGTCCCACCTTCATCTCGTGCTATACATGTATACACATGCACCAGTCTCGCACTGTCAGGGAGGCCGTTGGCAGGCCTGCTGCCTTTCTGTTTTATATTCTACGCAATTACGCGTCTTCTGCCAGATGAGGGAAAAAATATAAACGGAGGCTTGACTTGCCTTGGAAAATAAAGTATAGTGGGTGCAGGAAACTGTCGAAGCCTGCAAAGGGGGGAGCTAACGACATGAAGTCTACGGGTATTGTACGCAAAGTTGATGAACTAGGTCGTGTTGTAATTCCGATCGAGCTTCGCAGGACTCTACAAATCGAGGAGAAAGACGCTCTCGAAATCTATGTTGACGGTGAGAAGATCATATTGAAGAAGTATGAGCCGGCCTGCATTTTCTGCGGCAACGCTGATAACATCAAGATCTTTAGGGACAAGAACATCTGTCGGGACTGCCTTGAGGAGATGAAGGGCCTCATTTGAGATGCGGTCGTCGAATCGTCTGGCTATGGGGGGCGCCGTCTGTCATTTGAAGGCGTCCCCCGTTTTTGTTTTACCTGCGCCCGGAGATGCGCTGGGTGCGTCTATCACTACCGTTATCTCGCCCTTAACCTTTCTGGTACTGAAAAGCGCCAGCACCTCCGTGAGCGTTCCGCGGACTACTTCCTCGTGGACCTTTGTGAGCTCCCGCGCAACAGCAACCCTCCGGTCGCCGCCAATAACGCCATGCAGGTCTGAGAGAGTCCTGGCAAGCCTGTGGGGGGACTCGTAAAGCACGACCACCCTGTTCTCTACCGCCAGACGCTCGAGGGCCTCCCTACGTTGCCTACCTTTCCTGGGCAGAAAGCCGACAAATGTGAACTCATCCGCCGGGAACCCGGATACCACGAGCGCAGCAAGAACTGCAGACGGCCCGGGCACCGGCACTACAGGTATACCCGCTGACAAGGCGTGCTCGATGAGATACGTGCCCGGGTCGGAGATCCCCGGCATTCCGGCGTCAGACACGAGGGCTACATCGCGTCCGCTCTCCAGGATCTCCAGGATCTCGGGCGTCCGCGAAAACTCGTTGTGCTCGTGGTAGCTTATCATCCTGGTCCCGATCTCATAGTGGGCGAGAAGCTTCCTGGTGCGCCTGGTATCTTCAGCAGCCACAAGATCAACGTTGCGGAGTACCCGAAGAGCCCTGGCTGTTATGTCCTCCAGGTTGCCAATGGGTGTGCCGCATATATAAAGAGTTCCTGGTTGGCCCACGGCGATCACCTGCCGGTGCCGTTCGTGCCAGTACGCCGGCCGGCGCCGCTACCGGCCACCCTGGAACTCGGCTTCTGCGTGGCCGCAACCCGTCGCGAACCGATTGGTGCCGCTGTCTTGTGGCTCTTTTGACGCCGGCGGCGCCTCCTGGCCTTCTTGCTCTGCCTTTGTCGTTCCGTCCCTGCAGTTGCCGTTTGCCCTGGGTGCCCGGGTGCGCCGTCCGCACCATTCACCTGAATCGCCGTTGTACCGTTCCCACTCTCCCGGGCCAGGTCCTCGCTTGTGTCGTCGGTTCCGTCTTCTCCAGACCCGTTCTTATTGGCAGCTTCGCACAGCATCCTGACTTTGCACGGCCCGATCTCGTCCTTTCGCCCTCGGTTGTAACAACAGGCCCCGGAGCTGCGCACGTCAACGTGTACTGTCTTCCCGTCCGGCATCTTGACCGTGGCGATTCCTTTCAGAACATCCAGCTCAACAACTTTTCCAACGCCCGCCCCGGTATCGATCTCGCTCCCCACGGGAGGGAGATCCTGCCGCAGGTCTTTGTATACGCAGTGCTCGTATTTCAGGCAACACATGAGCCTACCGCATATCCCCGAAATCTTCGTGGGGTTCAGCGACAGGTTCTGATCCTTTGCCATCCGGATAGATACCGGCTCAAAATCCTTGAGGAACGTCGCACAGCAAAGCGGTCTCCCGCAGGGCCCCAAGCCTCCAAGCATTTTTGCCTCGTCCCTGACGCCTATTTGGCGTAACTCGATGCGGGTGCGAAACACGCCTGCCAGGTCCTTCACGAGTTCCCGGAAATCCACCCGCCCATCGGCAGTGAAGAAGAAAATGATCTTACTGCCGTCGAAGGTATACTCCACGTCCACAAGTTTCATCGGCAGGCCGTGCACTGCGATTTTCTCAAGCCCAATCTTAAACGCCTTGCGCTCCTTTTCTCTATTCGCCTCAACCGTAGCCTCGTCTTCAGGGCTTGCCTTTCGAACCACTTTCCTGAGCGGCTGCGTTATCTCTTCCTCCGGCACGGGCCTTGGTTCTACAACCACCTCTCCGCACTCCAGCCCACGAACTGTCTCTACTATCACCTTATCTCCTTCGGAAAGCTCTATGTCTCCGGGGTCGAAATAGTAGACCTTCCCCGCGCTTCTGAACCTCACGCCAACCACGTTAAACATGGCTTCTAGACTCCCTCTCACTTTACCAATCCAGCGCGCCTGTCCTCCCTTAATGCCCGACCCTTCTTAGCGCGTAGCGCGAAGAGCATAGCCTCCAGGACGAGCCGGGTATTGGCGTTTTTCCTGACTTGTCGCCGTGCCTCCTCTATTCGGTCGATAATGCAGATGATCTCATCCGTTTCGTACGAACGCGCATCTCTTTCAAGTTCCAGCATCCTATTGCCTGAAATCGCCGCGTCGGTGGTCGCACACGCTAACTGCGACGGGTCAGCCGCGCACGCTAACTGCGCATCGCCGGTGGTCTTGAACACCAGCACGTCCCTGTACCACATGACAGCCGCTACGAGCGCAGCTTCTAGCTGCCGCCTGGGCTGGTCAGCCGCCTCGCCCGCGTGCAGCCTGCGCTCGACGGCCTCCGCCTCCATCAGCACGTCCAGCGGTGATAACGTTCGGGCGCGCCTCACCAAACCCAGGAACTCCCAGAACCTTTCTTGCGTTCTGGTCTCTCCGCCACACACCCGGATGAACTGACACCTCGACCTCACCGTGGGCAGCAGCCCGGACGGATTCGCCGTGACCAGGAGGAACACGGTGTTCTCGGGTGGCTCTTCCAGCAGCTTAAGTAAGCTGTTCTGCGCCTCGAGCGTCATCCTCTCCGCATTCTCCACGATCGTTACCCGGAAACCGCCGGCTCTGCGCGGCTTGAAGCTCATGTCCTTCTTGACTTCGCGGACCTGGTCGATCTTGATGGATAGACCGTCAGGTGCCACGATCCGAACATCGGGGTGGTTTCCATCGTCAACGAGCCGGCAGGAAAGGCACTTGCCACAGGCGATGTCCCCGACCGGGCATTCGCAGTTGAGTCGCCTCGCGAACGACAGCGCCGCCGCGGTTGCCATGCTGTGCCCATCTTCATGAGCAGGAAGACCCTGCGACAGGGCGACAAGAAGGTACGCATGCCCGATGCGGCCTGTCGCGAGGGCCCCGGCGAGCGCCCGGCTCACCCCGCCGACGGCAAGTGCGGGTAGTTGCGTTGCTCGCTGAGCACTCGCGGGCGCCGGCGCCCCGCCAATGCGGGCGCCGCGCGACCCCGCCGCGCCCGACCGCGCGCCCGGCTGTGTCATGGTTGCCCTGGCCTGCTTACGAGCTGGCACTGGTAACCTCACACCTTCTCAGATCTTCTCGAACCTCGTAACGTCGAGGACGAAAATCGTGGCCCCACCGACCGGCACCTCGACAGGCTGACCCACATAAGACTCGACCGACCGTCCCACCACGGACATGGGGGGAATAAGCTGGGTCCTCCATCTGCATACCGACTTTATAATCTCAACCACATCTTCAACGTCTTCATCCTCTGTGCCAATGAGCAGAGTGGTGTTGCCCTGCCTCAAGAATCCCCCCGTGGTGGCAAGCTTCGTCGCTCTGAAGCCGCGGTCCACCAGCATATCCATGAGCGGGGACGCATCCTGATCCTGTACGACGGCTATCACAAGCTTCATGCCCGATCCCCCTCTGGATCCAATCTAACCAAGGGATTTCTTCCTCGCAATTTCCTTACGTAGCTACTCCAAATAGTAGACCACTCTTCTGTACGGTTCCGCCCCTATGCTCGTTGACTTCACCTTGTTTCTCTCGGCCAGCTCATGTTGGAGCTTGCGCACGTATGCGTTCTGAGGGTTGAGCTCAACCGGGTTGGCCATAGACATCACCCTGGCCAGAGCGTCCTCAGCCTCTTTGAGCGCTTGAGCTTCCGTGAAGGCGCGCTCACCGTCGAACGCGCTGCGCAGGAAACCGGATATCTGGCTTATCGTATTACTGCGTATAATGTGCACCGGAACCCCCCGGTGTTCGGCCTCGCGCAGCGTCTTCGGCATCTTCCGGTACTGGCCCTTGAGAGTCAGCACGGCGTCGGCCTGACCCAGGTCTTTGGAGATGAAGACCGGCAGCCCGGTCTCGCGAATGGCATGCTCAAGCTTGTTTCGGCTGATCGCATAAGGATACAGCTTCATCACCTTGATTAGCTGCTCGGAGGCCTCGCGAAAGCCGCCCGCAGAATCGGCGGCTCCGGCCGCTCCCGCCTTCGCGAAACCGCCTGATGCAGGCGACTCGGCCCCCTGGGACCGCCCGGCCAGCCTCGGCTCGAGCTCCGGTCCGGCTTGGGGTTGCATACGGCGTCGGGCCTCTCTCACCTCTCGGCGTCGGCGCCGCACCTCCCAGGGTGAGGGCTCTCGCGCGATAAACCCTTCCTCCCGCGCCACAAGCTCGGCGAGATCGCTCTCCTGCACCACCTCGATCCCGCCTTCGACCGACCGGCGCCTCACCTCGGGCCTCGGCTCAATCCCCCGCAGGAGCAGGTCAACCGTTCGGGCCACGTCGCGATGAATAGCCAAGCTGTCCCGGTCCTTGATCTCGATAACGATGTCGAAGGTGGGCGGGGCTTTTCTCTCAAGGACCGTCTTCTGGGTGCCTCGCTTCCGCGCCTCCTCGTCGCCGAGGGTCACGGCCTGTATACCGCCCACCAGGTCCGACAGCGTAGGATTGAGGACCAGGTTCTCAAGGGTGTTGCCGTGCGCAGTGCCTATGAGCTGGACGCCCCGCTCGGCGATGGTTCTGGCCGCCTGGGCCTCTGCCTCTGTGCCGATCTCGTCGATGACGATGACCTCGGGCATGTGGTTCTCCACCGCCTCGATCATAACGTCGGCCTGCCGCGCCGGCGCAGGCACCTGCATTCGCCGGGCACGTCCTATCGCCGGGTGTGGGATGTCCCCATCCCCCGCGATCTCGTTGGACGTATCCACAACCACTACCCGCTTGTTGAACTCGTCGGCGAGCACACGCGCCACTTCACGCAGAAGGGTGGTCTTGCCAACACCGGGTTTGCCAAGCAAAAGTATGCTCTTACCTAGCTCCACCACGTCCCGCACGATATCGATGGTGCCGTAAACCGCCCGGCCGATCCTGCAGGTGAGGCCGACGATCTCGCCGTAGCGGTTTCGTATTCCCGAGATGCGATGAAGCGTGCGCTCAATGCCCGCCCGGTTGTCGTTTCCGAACGCGCCCACGCGCTTTGTCAGGAATTCGATATCCTCGCGCTTGGCCGGGTTCTCGTCGAGGTATACGAACCTCCCACCTGGAAACCTGGCCTCAGGTCGTCTGCCAAGATCGAGCACGATCTCAAGTAGATCGTCGATGTTACCCTGGCGTTCGAGGCTTTCCCGGATCTTCGGAGGCAGCACCTCAAGAAGCTCGTCCAGGTTATCAGTTACCTCACGTCGTGTCACCAAGTCGCCGCACACGTGGCTCGGTGGTGTTACACACGCCCCTGCCGCTTCTGCTTTCCGCCGGACGTGCCCCATACGGTTTCTAAGCCCCGCGTGCGAGCTTTCTCCTCCTTTCTATTCCTTACGTCCTGGTCCGCCGCGCGACGACCGGGACGCGCCCGCCGCTCACCCCTTGGAGTTCGACGCCCGAAGCGAGCGCCTGGTACGCGAACTCTACAATCGCTGGGGCGATCTCTTCCCCCGGGCAAACCAGGGGAATCCCCGGCGGATACGGCACAATGGCATCTGACGCAACCCTGCCCGCCGCTTCGTTGAGGTCCACCCAGTCAGTCGGCGAAAATGCGGCCTCTCTCGGCGTCATCTTCAGGGGCGGAGCGTTTCGCAGCACAAAGCTGAGGCCCGCCGCCGCTTCACGCCTGGATTCTGGCCCAACTTCCCTGCCACGCCTGCGCCGGTCGCCGGCAATAGCCTCGACCGCCCGCGTAAGCGCCATCACGTCATCTTCAGTATCCGTTATGGTCAGTATAGCCAGAACATTTCTGTCATCAGCTAGTTCGACCTGAACTCCATGATCCCGGCGAAGTATTCCCGCCACTTCGAACCCCGTCATCCCAAGGCCTGAGAATGATACCAGGAGTTTCGTCGGGTCGTGCCTGAAGCCTCTCGGCGCGAGGTCCGCCTCCTGAAGGCACCTCGCTCCCGGCAACCCGCCCAGCCTCTCCCGAGCTTCCCCGGCCAGGCGGATGATGCGGTCGAGGAGTTCCCGTCCTCTCGTTGCCGCAATGCGCCTCGCCGCATCTATGGATACCATCAGCACGTAGGACGGACTCGTAGTTTCTATCAGGCGGAGCGCGCGGCTGACGGCTTCCCTGTCGATCCTGCTACCCTTCAGGTGGAGCAGCGATGCCTGCGTCATCGCCGGCAGCACCTTGTGTGCGCCTGACACAACCGCATCCGCCCCGGCCTCAAGCCCGGAAGGCGGAAGATCCTCATGAAAAGGTAGGTGCGCACCGTGTGCTTCGTCCACCAATGCTATTTTACCATAATCGTGGGTCATGGCCACCAGGGTTTTGATCTCGGGGGCGACGCCGTAGTAGTTGGGGTTGGTAAGCAGGACGGCACGTGCGTCTGGGTGGGCTTCAAGCGCACTCTTGAGGGACTCCGGCGTGGGGCCGAGCGGCACGCCAAATAGCTCGTCCACCTCGGAGGCGACGTAAACAGGACGGGCGCCAGACAGGACAAGGCCGCCTACAACCGCTCTGTGCGCGTCGCGGGGCACGATGATCTCTTCGCCCGCCCTGCACGACGCCATTATCATAGCGTGGATCCCACAGGTTGAGCCGTTGACGAGGAAGAAGGAGGTGTCGGCTCCGTAGGCCAGCGCAGCGAGGCGTTGCGCCTCCTTGATTGGTCCTTCCGGTGCATGAAGGTCGCCGAGTCCCGGCAGTTCTGTCACGTCCGCCAGGAAAACCTTCTCGCCCAGCAAACGCGCGAGATCATCCTCGCAAGCGTTCTCGGAAGCATTGCCCGGCGCACGCCCCTTGTGCCCTGGAACATGCAGCCTCACTCTGCTCCCAACTACATACTCCAGCAGCGCCCGAACAAGGGGTGCAGCCGATTGCTTGCAGGAGGCCGTCCGGTCGCGTTCGTCGTATTGCGCCTGCTGGTCGCCAGGTGGAGGTGGGTTGTCATGCCCGAGCTGACGATCCCGGCAGCAGCCCTGGTAGATCTCTCTAAGGTCCCGCATCGCGACGGTCTCTTTCCGTCCCCCCAGTTCCCTCATGCCTGCGCGCGAAAGAACGGTCGCCACGCTTCTCTGAACTTGGCGACAAAGAAGTCATAATCACCGTCGCAGGCATCGAGGTTCATGATAGCTTTCTCGCACTCGCTACAGAGCCGTCTACCAAGGATCACAGTGCCCTCTATCGCGAGCTCGCCGCATACTAAACACGGCTGCCCCTTCGGCAGTTGGGCAGCCCCGGATTTGTCCTCATTGTGCTGGACCATAGTTCGCACGGCGATCACCGCCTGTGGCCTAGCCTCGTTATTATTCGCATTTGTGGACATAGTTCCTGCTTTGCCTCGCTTAGCCTTGTCTTTGGTGCCGCCGGACTCTGGCCTCGTAAGCCCTCCAGCAGGAACCTGCCCGCGGATCTCTTGGCCGGAGCCCGCCGCCTTAAGACCGTCTTCAGGGGGATGTTAGAATATGCAGGCCGGGGTAAACCAGAAACTTGTCTGGCGTGCCAGGAAAGCGTGCCATTTCTTGGCGGTCCGGCGAAGAGGAATCCGCCGGTGCCTGGCGAATAGCAGTTCCTGCGGGATAGTCGCGGCTCTCCTTGTGGGAGGTGACTCACCCCTCGGGGTTGCGACCCCCAATCTTTCCGAAGGGAGGTTTGTATGCGTCCATAGCCAGAACTCCGGTGGGGGCGCGGTCTCATCCCTCATTGCGCGTGTGCTTGCAAACCACGCCTGACTAAACCACAGATGCCTTTATCACCCGCACCGTCCACGCCGGCATGAGGCTAAGGTAGCATACGCTCGGTGTGAAGACCTGGCAAAAGCTTGCGTACAGCTTCGGTTCCCTAGGTGCGGCCGTGCCCGCGTACACCGCTCAGACTTACGTGGTGTTCTTCTACGCCGACGTGTTGAAACTCCCGATCGAGCTCATAGGCTACACTATGATCGCTTATGGCATCTGGAACGCTATCAACGATCCCCTTTTTGGCTATCTCTCTGACCGCACGCGTACACGGTGGGGCCGCAGAATCCCTTATGTAGCCGGTGGCCTGGTGCCTCTCGCTCTCGCCTTCATCTTGCTATGGATACCGCCGTTCAGGGTCGTGGACGGCAGATACCTCTCGCTGTTCATCTACTTCACCGTGATGATGTTTCTCTTCGACGGAATCTACACGCTTGTCATCTTGAACTGGACCGCGCTGTTCCCCGAGATGTTCCCGAGCCTCAAGGACCGGTCCGTGGTCTCAATGTGGCGGCAGATATTCGGCAACATCGGCCTCATCATCGGCATCGCCCTGGCCCCCATGGTTTATGGAAGCCTCGGCTGGCCCTCGATGGCCGTCCTGTATGGGGCGATCACGGCTGTCGCCCTCATCATCTCTCTCCTTGGAAGCCGCGAACTTGGACCCCGGAGCGACGAGGAGCCTTTGAACGTCCTCCCTGCGCTAAAGTACACTCTTGCCAACAAGTCGTTCATGACGTACGTGGTAGCCTGCATGCTCATACAGTTTACGTTCGTCCTCATCATGGCCATGGTACCGTTCTATTCGAAGTACGTGCTGAAGATCGCGGAAGAGCAGTCCACGTACCTCCTGGGAGCGGTGTTCATCGTTGTATTCGTCATGCTCGCGCCGTGGATGCGCCATACGGTCAAGGTAGGGCCCAAGCAGGCGATGTCCCTCGCTATAGCCGTATTCTGTGTAACTCTCCTCCCATTCGGACTAGCTTACAACTTCGTGACGGGTGTCGTCTGCGGGGCGCTCCTCGGCCTCGGCCTCGCCGGGCTTATGCTGCTGTTTGACGTCTTGCTTGCAGACGTCATAGACGAAGACGAGCTTCGCACCGGGCGGCGACGCGAAGGGATGTACTTCGGTGCAAACGCCTTGTTCATCAGGCTCGGCGTTTCAGCCCAGGCGCTCGTCATGAGCCAGGTCATGAAGGCCAGCGGGTATGACCCGAACCTTGCGACGCAGCCGGCGTCGGTGGTAACGGGCATCCGGCTTCTCATGACCGCAGTGCCCATTGCAGCTCTCGTGCTGGCGCTACTGGTGCTGAGGATGTACCCGCTGTATGGTGAGAACCTGGTCAGGCTCAAGCAGGAGCTTGCAGCAAGAGGCAGGGCGGCGGCTCAGGCCTGAGGCAGGCTCCACGAAGCAAAGGTCCCGTCCACTCCGTTAGCCGCCCTGCGGGTGAGCGTGAAAGGGAGGGTCAGGCCTGAAAGGATTGAGCCTGGAGGTCTGAAAGGGCTAAGCCTGGCAAGCACCCTGGCGGGCCTATGTCGCCCCTATAGGGGAGGCTTGTGCAGTCATTCCGCGGTTTACGTAGAAGGCTCCGGACAATGGTGTCCGGAGCCTCCGTGTACCTGGAATGCCCTTTTCCAAGTTGGTAGCCATAAATCAACGTAACTTTTGACTATGCGGACTTTTGCCCAGGGTTTCCGGTGTTGTATTCGGTACTGTCCGAATTCCAACGCCCCGTCATGCAATCACCGGCAACCCTCTCGACAAAGTGGGAAAGATCTGTGAACCCCAACTTAGAACACCTTCTTCGATTCTTTCCATTCGTGCACCAGGTTCAGGGTTTCCCCAAACCTCTGGAAGTGCACGACTTCCCGTTCCCGGAGGAAACGAAGCGCGTCAGTGACATCCGGGTCGTCCGAGAGGTTGATCAGCAATTCATATGTGGACCTGGCCTTTTGCTCGGCTGCCATGTCTTCGTGAAGATCTGTTATTGGGTCGCCCTTGGACTGGATATAGGTGGCCGTCCACGGTGCGCCTGCAGCGTTGACAAAGTAGAGCGCCTTATCATGGTCAGCGTAGTAATCGTCCATGCCAGCGGCCTTAATCTCTTCTACAGACGCGTTCTTGATAAGGTTGTATACGAGTGTGGCCACGATTTCCATGTGCGCCAGTTCCTCCGTACCGATGTCTGTCAAGATCGCTTTGGCCTGTGGTATGGGCATGGTGTACCGCTGCGTAAGGTAGCGCAGGGATGCAGACAATTCGCCGTCGGGTCCGCCGTACTGGGTGATGATCTCCTTGGCCAGCCTCGGATTCGTGGAGGACACCTTGACGGGGTACTCGAGCTTCTTCTCGTATATCCACATGATTCATCATCCCTCCTAGTTAAAGGTGATTTCCCACGGCCACGGATCCTCGATCCACCGCCAGGCCCCCGGGCTCACCGACTGCCCGAAGTGCAGGAGCGGCCCATAGCGCGATTCGTACGCGGCTTTCGCCCGGTTCAGCTCCTGGGCAACCGCGTTGTAATCCGCAAGGGCGCGTTGCTCCTCCGGGTGGGTGTCCAGGAACAAGTTCAATTCTACAGCCGCAAACTCAAGTTCCATAATCCGTAAGAGTTCTCTCCGTCTCTGGTCCATGCGTCATCCCTCCGTCCCCTGTTTCCCCGCCCCCTGTTTCAAAGGGCTCCACCCGTGCTCGCGCGGCACGTAAGGCCGGTAGAGCTCCGGGAAGATGGTTCCTTTCATCAGACCCTCGGCTGGACTCCATACCATCCTGTAGACCTGCGGCAGAACGTATGCTCGAGCGAGTTCAAGGAACGGGCCTATTTCGGGGGGTCTCATGTGAGATGCGACGGGTTCGTCATCAGCCATCAAAGTTCACCCCTCATGCAAGTGTGCAGCCGGGCGCTTGCTGCGTCTTTCTTCTACTCTTCTACTGCGCCCGGTCGTTGTCCAGGCCATGTCATCCTCCTGCGTGCTGTCGCGTGCTCCGGGGTCTCGACTGTCATGGCCTGGCAGGCTTGACCTTGATGCATTGTATTCAAGCGCGGTGTCAGCGGTTCGCCACACCGCAGGACATGCGGGGCCATATTTTTCAAGATCAGGGCTTGACACCCACAAGCGCCTGTGGTAGGATGAAATTGCGAACGCCTGTTTGGGAGGTGAAGGGCATGACCACGCCTGCTCTACTAGCGTCGATCAGGGAGGACCCCCTTCTCCGATGGTCTACATCGAACACCGTGTCTCCAGGCACCATGAGGGTACTAATCCGTGTAACTGGCGCAAGTGCGCTCTTGCCCGCAACGGCAAGGTTGACGATCACCGGCGGCAGCGGCGAGCCCGTTGCCGAGGTAACCCTTGCTTGGGGAAATGTCTCAGATGACGAGGCGGGGCTCAGGGCAATCCTGGAAGCGCTCAAGATCGTAGGCAGGTATCGCGCGCGTCGTGTCGTAATCTATATAGACAACGCGGGGGCTGCCTCTATTGCTGCCGGCGACGAGAAGGCACCGGCCGCCCTTGTTGGACTGGCCTTGCAGGTGAGAGCATTATCCCACACTTATAGGAGCGTCGAGATCCGACACGGTATATCATTGGTTGCTCCCACGCTGCCAGACCTACACGAGTTTGCCCCAGCCTAAACCGGAGACATTGAAGGACGGAGCTGTTAATGGAGTTTGTTGACGATGGGAAGTGCTTTGCATGCGGTCCTCATAACCCGATCGGGCTGAAGCTCGAGTTTGAGCTCGATGCAGACGGGAGGTCTGTAGCGACCTTCACCCCGCGCGAGGAGTTCCAGGGCTTTGCCGGGGTCCTCCACGGCGGTGTGGTGTGTGCCCTCATGGATGAGGCCATGGCGTGGGCGTTGATTCTCCGCGGTATGATGCCGGTTACGTTGAGCCTGAGCGCGAAGTTCCGTCGGCCAGTGCGCATCGGGGAAGAAGTCGCTGTCTCCGGGGAGATCGTGAGGAACGGCCTGAAGAAACATGTACTCAGGTCCGAGGTGAGGGACAAAAACGGCGACCTCGCTGCGGAGGCGGAAGGGACATTCCTGGTTGTGTCCCAGGTGCCCGAAAGTAAGCGAGATTCTTGAGGAGTCTTTACCCGCGCGTCTCTTCCTGGGGGCACCTCGATTCCGGGTCTTGCTCAACTGCCCCTTGCCGGGCCACGTCCCGGGCGACCTTTCCGAAAAGTGCCTTGTGTCTTTCCCGCATCTCCTGCTCCGATGCCACGGGCGGCCAAAGTTCGCGGATGGCGTCGCTGTGCAGCGCTTTGAAGAGGTTGTGGTAGACCATGGGGTTCTCCCGGGAGAGGCTGCGGATGAGGTCCTTCACCTTCGCCCGGTGGCTTTTCCCCTGCATGGGGCATGAGCTCGCAGGCGGTTCGTACCCGATGCGTCGCACAGCCCCGGCGATCTCGGATTCCCTGAAGTACACCAGTGGGCGTATAACAGTGATGCCGGTGCGGTCGAGGTATGTCACGGGGCGAAAAGTGTGGATCTGCCCTGAATACAAGATGCTCATGAGAAAAGTCTCCACCACATCATCGCGGTGGTGGGCCAGAGCTACTTTGTTGAACCCGTTCTCGGCAGCATACTTGTTGAGGGCGCCGCGGCGAAGATGCGAGCAGATGGCGCATGGATTCTCCTTTTGATACGGCGCGAACGCCACCTGCGCGATGTTTGTCTGCTTCACGGAATATGGTACACCTAGCCGACTGACAAAGCTCGCCATTCGTTCGCCTGTCGCCGTTGCGTCGTCGGAGGCAAAGCCCTGATCAATGGTTGCCGCCGCGATTTCGAAGTTGATAGGCGAGTACATGCGCACAGCGCAGAGCGCATGAAGAAGAAATGCACTGTCCTTGCCTCCGGAGAATCCCACCAGGATCCTATCGTCTTCGGCCACCATCTGGAATTCCACGATAGCACGCCATATTCGCCGCGTATGGGACCGGGAAAGAACCGGCGGTTCCACCGGACCTCGCGGCGGCGCCTGGCGGGATGTATCATCCTTCATCATGTGCGGGTGCCCTCTTTTCGCGCCTCAAACACTATCATTTCCAGAACGCCACAGACTGCACGAGCATGCCTACTGAGTGACCCGTTTAATCGAGCCCGGGGCGGCTCGGGCGGATCTATAGTCGTTCGAACCTTTCGCGCTGGTAGCCCTTCTCGCGCTTCCTGACGGAGCAGGCATTCTCGGTAAACCGTGCGGCATCAAGAAAGACGCGGACGCCGTTGAACGTGGAGTTTTCAGGTTCTTCTACACCTACCGAGGCGTTTCCTCCCAAAAGCTGACGTCTTCCGCTAGAGATTCCCCGTGTATCCTGTGTAGCCAGGCTTAAGATAGGGATCCCCCGGCTGCAGCCCTCGTAGCGGCCGAAGGCAGAGACGGTTTGGATCACCGGATAACTATGGTATAATCTTGCCAAGATCAGTAATCGGAGTATCCGAACAGGGGGGATAGAATTGGGTGAAAAACCCGATCTAGCCGCATATTACGCCCAGAGGTACCCCTTGACATTCGTGGACACGTGCCAAGCTGATGAACACTTATCTAGTCGTTACGACGAAGCGTGGCGCGTCGCCAAGGAAGCTGCAGCCCTTCTGAAGAAGGCTTACGGTGCGAAGAAGGTAGTCGTCTGGTAGTCGTCTTTGGATCGTTAGCTCATCGTTCCTCGTTTACCCGCTGGTCTGACATCGATCTGGCGGCTTGGGGCATTCCGGATGACAGGTTCTACGCAGCAGTGGGAGCTGTAACCGGGCTAAGTCCAGAGTTTAAGGTCGATCTGGTTGACCCTACGGTGTGCCGGGAGTCATTGCGCAGAGCTGTTGAAAGCGAGGGAATCGAGGTATGAACAAGAGTACCTTCAATCTATCGCCCTTGAGAATGGCGCATTTGGTAGACAACCTTCCGGGGGTCTTTCGCCGCGTGGCGGACGAAATCGAGCAGTTCACATCCTTCATAGAAACGCGGGGCCGGGCGGAATGACGACGGTCGCGTGCGTCCAGTTCGCGGCCCGCAGGCGCGAGTCACCTGCCGAGTTTGCGGGGCGGGTCGCCGAGAAGATTGCGCTAGCAGCAGGCCTTGGCGCAAGGCTGGTGGCATTCCCCGCCTACACGGGGTTGGCCTACCTTTCCGCCGCGTGCCCTGAAGCCCGGCTCTTCCTCGGCCCCGGGCTTGCTGCTGCCGTTACACGCGCGTGCTCGTCGTGCGGCCGGAGTGTCCAGGCTGATTATCTCAACGTATTCGCGGAAGTCGCCAAGCGGTACCAGGTGTATGTGGTGCCCGGCACCATCCTGCTGCCCACTGCAGGGGGCGTTCGAAACGTTGCCCATTTGCTATCCCCTGAGGGAAAGGTCATCGGCACGCAGGTCCAGACTCACCTCTCCCGCGACGAGCACGCAAGCGGATTCGTGAGGTCCGAGGATCTCCAGGTTTTCGACACGCCTCTCGGCGTCGTAGGATTCGCGCTGTGCGAGGACGCATGGTACCCCGAGGTCATGCGAATCCTGGCGCTCCAGGGGGTGCAGATCGTGATAGCACCCGTCGCTGTTCCGAGGCCGTATAGCGAGTGGCACCAGGTGAGGGGCATGTGGCAAAACGTCCAGCAAAACCAGGTGTTCGGGGTGGAGGCGGGCCTGGTCGGGTTGGTCGGCGGCGTTGATTTCGAGGGCCGGTCCACCATCTATGCGACGTGCGAGATGACTGAAGGAGACACCGGAGTGCTCTCCAGAGTGCGGCGCACGGATGCCGAGGAGGTTCTGGTATCAGAGCTGTCGTTCCCGTCCATCAGGGCAACCATTGATCGCTTTGGGATCTTCAATCACTTTAACACGCGCCTTTACAGAGAGTGGTTCCCGCGCATATACAAAGACTATGTCGCGACCCAGGCCACCGAGCGCGCGTCAACCGCTACCCGCCGTCCGGTTTCACCTGCACAGCCCCAACGCGCTGGCCAGGCGACGCTTCCGTCAGCGGGTGGAACGTCCTGCGCAGAGTCTGGACGGGCAGGGACCGCCGGGCGCCGTTCGAAGCCGGCGAGTCCCGGTCCCAATGCCTCTTGCGCGCCGCACGCCCCCACACGCCGGTCACGGCGCGCAAGCCGCCAAAGGCGGGGTGATCGCGCGTGAAGAAAGTAGCCGCGAAAGTAATCGGGTTGATTCGGAATTGGGCGTTCAAGGCGCTCTTACACCTTGCCTCGCGACCTGCCGCGGTCCGCAGGGTCCTGGCCAGGAAGCGCATCGTCCCAAGCTCCGCGTGCGCCTCGTTAAGCCCGACCGCCCGTCCGTCCAAGATCAGGGTGGCTGCGGTTCAAATGCGGTTGGCTCTCATCAAAGATGGGAGGACCTATGCGGAAAAGATATACACACTCGCGAAGGAGGCCGTAGACCGCGGCGCTCAGCTTGTGGTTTTCCCCGAGGACTCGGCAACCCCTCTGGTCGGACTGGTACCGGGGATAGAGAAGCTCGCGGCAAAGGGAATAGACGTCGCGGTTGCAGACATGGCGGGCGGCGGTGTAAAGGTGGCTGAGGTGTTTCGAGCCATCTCCCCCGCGGTAAGGCGCATTTACGAGACGACTTTCTCGACGCTCGCCCGCGCTTTCCGGGTGTATATCATCACGGGCAGCGCATTTCTTGAAGACGACGACGGAAAAATGCGCGTCATTGGTTACTTCTACGGCCCCGACGGCGAGGTCCTCGCGAAACAACGCAAATTGCATCTCATACCCCTGGAGGCAGAATGGGGCTTCGAACCCGGCAGCGAACTCGAGGTCCTTGACACTCCGCTCGGACGCATCGCGTTCCCGATTTGCATGGACGCGACCTATTTCGAGACCTTCCGCATCGCCCGGCTCAGGGGCGCCGACGTCGTGGTCGTCCCGTCTGCGAACAACGCGGAGTACCTCTTCTGGTGCACCATGCGCGGCATCTGGCCGAGGGTGCAGGAAAGCCAGGTGCTCGGGGTGTCGGCCGCGGCTGTCGGCAACCTCCTCGGGATAACCTTCACCGGGCGCAGCGGGCTCTTTGCGCCGCTCGAGATGACACCGTCAGGGGACGGCGTGCTCGCGCAGGCCAGAACCTTCGACCAGGAAGAGGTCGTGGTTGGGGACCTTGACCTCGACGCACTCCACCGCTTCAGGGACGAAAACCCGCTGGACTTCAACGTCCCGCTGTATGAGAAGTATCTGCCAGCCCTTTACAACCGTATTGCTGAACAGTCGGGAAGGAAAATGAGCTGATTGAGGAAAGGAACTCTGGAAACAGTCCAGGCAAAGCTGGACTCAATCACGCGACGATGGTGGTTTCTGCTGCTCCTCCTCTTGCTGTTCTTTCTTCCATCATACAGCTCGAGGGGTATCGATCAGTCAGAAATCCCCCGGCTTATCGTGGCAGTCATTTCTTATGCATTTCTACTCTCACTTGGCAGGACATCTTCATGTCAAATAGGCTCTTCCGCCCGGCGAGTGCCGCTGGAATAGCCCAGTCTGCACAGCAGGTATGATAGAGGCATCGTACTCATGCTATAATGTCAATAGGTAGACGAGCCAACACCGGTGGACTCCAGGGATCGGAAAGGGAAGGTGAGAGCGAGTGACTTCTGCACAGTTCCCCCCCATTACCCCACAGCTCTTATCGGAAGCCGCCAGGCGGATCCGGTCCGTAACAGACGCGAAACTCATAGTGCTATTCGGTTCACGGGCACGCGGTGACTTTCGCCCTGATAGTGACCTTGACATATTGGTGGTCGCCGAGTCCGAGCTTCCGAGATGGAAGCGCCCGACACCGATCCGCCGAGCCCTTGCCGGTCTATTCCCGGCAAAGGACATAGTCGTATACACTCCCAACGAAGTTGAGGAGTGGAAGAATGTCCCGAATGCTTTTGTCACCACCGTCTTGCGGGAGGGGAAGGTCCTATATGAAGGATAAAGGCGATCTTGCACGGGGATGGATTCGTAAGGCAGAAAGTGACCTGGCGGATGCTAGACGCACCGTAGCAAGCGAGGGCCCATATGATACCGCATGTTTCCACTGCCAGCAGGCCGTGGAAAAGTATCTGAAGGCATTCCTCGCCTATCATGGAAAACCCATACCACACACGCATGACCTTGAGGAATTGGCTCGCCTATGCTCCATAGTGGACGGTACTCTTGACTGGAGCGTCCTAGACTTGGAACAGCTTACAGATTACGCCGTCGCGTCTCGCTACGATGAAGAGTTCTGGCCCGAACACGAGGTAGCGGAGGACGCCGTGCGTCGCGTAGAACAAGTAAAGGAGGCCATTCTCCGTCGATTGCCTGTCTCACTCACGTAACGTCGTAATCCCGACGCTTATAATGTCCCTTCCATGCAAGCCACGGGCAATTAGAACAGCGACGGCAGACCTTTCTGCGCTTTTGGTGTCAGCCCGAGGTGACGGAAGGCGTGTTCCGTCGCGCGGCGGCCGCTCGCCGTCCTGACGACGAAGCCGATCTTGAGCAGGAACGGCTCCACCATGTCCACGAGCGTGTCTTGCTCCTCGTTGAGTGTAGCCGCGAGCGCCTCTATCCCAACCGGGCCACCGCCGTAAAACTCGATGATCGTCTTGAGATATTTCCTATCGAGGTTGTCCAGGCCGGCGTCGTCGATGCCCTCCATGGCCAGGGACGCATTTACGACGTCTTTGGTGATAACCCCGTCGCCCTTTACTTCAGCGTAGTCCCTCACTCTCTTGAGCAGCCTGTTCGCCACCCGGGGCGTGCCACGAGATCGCCTCGCGATCTCACCCTCCGCCTCATCCCGCACCGTAACCTTGAGAATGGACGCGGATCGCTGCACAATTAACTCAAGTTCCTCCGGCGGGTAGAAGTCCAGGTGGTGAAATATGCCGAACCGCTCCCGAAGCGGCGCCGACAGCAGCCCCGCCCGCGTGGTCGCCCCAACGAGGGTGAACTGCTTGAGAGGTACTTTGATGGTCTTGGCGAAGGCGCCCTTGTCCACCACGAAGTCGATCTGGAAGTCCTCCATGGCAGAGTAGATGAACTCTTCCACAACCTTCGGCAGCCTGTGGATCTCATCTATGAAGAGGACGTCACCGTTCTCGAGGTTTGTGAGTATCCCCATCAGGTCCCCCGGCCTTTCTATGGCAGGCCCCGAGGTAGAGATGATGTTGGACTTCATCTCGTTCGCGATGATGTGGGCAAGCGTGGTCTTCCCGAGGCCGGGGGGGCCGTAGAGAAGGACGTGGTCGAGGGCCTCCTTGCGCCTTCGGGCCGCCTCAACAGCTATGGAAAGGTTCGCCACCACCTGCTTTTGCCCGGTGAATTCGGAAAGCACCGACGGGCGGAGGCTTCGCTGGAAGGTCTCCTCCTCTACCTGTTCTTCTGCGCTTACAAGTCTTACACGGGTCATCTCCAATCCTCCCACGCATGACCGTTTCGCTCGTCAGCCGGAACCGTCTGCTTTACTCTATCCGGTGCCCGGGCCTGCGGGCAGTTCACGCTTGCGGTTACACCTGCTGAGTTGGCCACTTGGACGCGACGGATTCGCGCCACCCTTTAGCTTGATTCAGCGGCCTGGTCGCTTCTTGTTAGTTTCCCCCGCCCGCTGCGCAGATTTGTAGATCTCCTGTATAACATCCTCTGCCGTCCTGATGTCGTCGCGTTTTGACATAGCCTGGCGGATCATGTCCTCGGCTTCCTGGCGCTTGTAGCCGAGCTGCGAGAGCACGTCAAGCGCTTCCGCGACGATGTCGTCCTCAGCCATAACCGCGGCCGGCGCCTCGGGTTCTGCTTCTTCCTCCTTCACTAGCGCAAACCGGGCCACTTTGCCCTTGAGTTCGGCGATGATCTTCGCCGCCTTCTGCTTGCCAATCCCAGGTAGAGAACTTAGCGTAACGATATCTTCGTTCTCGATGGCCCGGGCAATACGGTGCGCAGGAATAGTCAGGGCCTTGAGCGCGGCCCGCGGACCGATGCCCCCGACGGTAATGAAGTGCTCAAAGAACTCCTTATCGACCTGCTTCATGAAGCCCACCAGGACGGGGACCATGTTGCCCACGCCCGGCGTGCCCTGGATGTAGCAGATCGTCTCGAGCCTGACCTCCTGGTCGCGCCTGGCTAACATTGCCCTGACCGTGCTTGGGGATACCAGCACGTCGTAGGACAGGCCGCCAACCTCTATGGTGACCCGATCCTCGTGAACTCGAGCGAGTTTACCCGCGATCGCCGAAATCATCTCAACGTTCCCCGACCTTACGGGACGAGTTACACATGATAGACCAGGTTAGGCGTTCTCATCCAACCCTTGCCGCATGCATCAGATGGTTGTGGTGGCATAGGGCAAGGGCCAGCGCGTCCGCCACGTGGTCCGGCTCGGGCACGTGCTCGAGCCCCAGCCTCGCCTGAACCATCCTCTGAATTTGCTCCTTGCTGGCCCGACCTCTGCCAGTCAACGCCTTCTTAACACGCGCAGGGGCGTACGACACGACCTCCAACCCTTTGCTGCTCGCTGCGAGCAAAATCACACCGCGTGCATGTCCCATGAGGACGGCAGTCCTCGGATGCCGATAGCTCGTGTAAAGGTCTTCTACGATGACAGCGGCAGGGCTGTGCTCTGATAAGAGCGACGAAACGCCCTCGAAGATTTCTTTCAGCCGACGCTCGACAGATGTGGCGGCTGTCGTGCGCACCAATCCTGCTTCGACGAGGTGCACGCCACTACCTGCCAGATCGACGACGCCATAACCCGTGTCCACAAGGCCCGGGTCAATACCGACTATTCTCAAGCGTGCGCCCTGTGGTAGCGCACTGGCGCCCCTCAGCATGAAAAACGCCTCCAGTCCACTTGATTATAGCATTTGGGACGGACTTGGGGCAACTTATGTTCGCAACTACGCAAAACAGAGCGGTTAAAGAGTGGAGTGAGTTCAGCCCCAGGAGGAGCGGGTGGTGGCAGCTACGTCAGTGCATTGAACACAACTCGCCCTTCCACGATCGTCATCTCTACGGAAAGGCTCCTCTGACCTGGGGGTAACGGCGGGAGGTCGGAAGCCGTGCCGCGCCCGCCAAGGGCGGGCGCGGGATACTCGGCCTAGGTCTCAGATCGTCGCGTGCCGAGACAAGCGCGGAAGGACCTGCGCATGATGTCTATTGCCATGTCTACGTGTTCCTTCTGCGTTATCAGGGGTGGGTGCAGGACTATGACGCAGTTGTTCAGGTTCTTCCTGCTCTCCAGCTCCGTAATGAGGCCCCGCGACAGGAAGTCTTCGAACAGAACATGGCCCAGCTCGTGGTCAGGCTCCTTCGTGCTCGGGTCCCTCACAATTTCGATTCCCTGCAGAAGCCCGATACCTCGAACGTCTCCTATGACCGGGAACTCCGACTTGAGTTCGAGCAGGCGGCTCTTGAGGTATTCCCCCACATCGCGTGCGTGTTCACACAGTCGGTCACGCAGAATTATCTCAAGGTTCTTGATGGCCGAGGCACACATCAGAGGATACGCGGAATGGGTGTGGCCGTGCAGCACGACACTGTCTAGAGCTTCGCCGATGTCCTGCCGGGCGATAACGGCCGAGCCAGGAATATAGCCCCCGGTCAGGGCTTTGCCGCTGACCAAAATGTCAGGTGCCACGTTCCAGTGCTGGCAGGCGAACATCTTGCCTGTCCGCCCTATGCCCGTCACTACCTCGTCAAAGATCAGAAGAACGCCGTGCTTGTCACAAAGCCTTCTGAGTGCGGGGAGGTAGCCGTCGGGCGGGACGATCACCCCTCCTGCGGCGAAGACGGGTTCGATGATCAACGCGGCTATGCGTTCCTCACCTTCATGAAGGATCTGAGTTTCAAGGAACTTCAGGCAGAACAGTTCACACTCAGGGTAGGTCCGCCCGAAATCGCAACGGTAGCAGTACGGCGGCGCCGCGTGGATAAACCCTGCCGGGAGGAGTTCAGCGATCCGCCGGTCCGTCTGAATGGTCTCGGCCTTGCCCGTTGCAGCCGCAGCCCCTGCTGTGGCTCCGTGGTACCCGCGCCAGAAGGAGATGATCTTGCCCCCGCCGCGATAGCACTTCGCGACCTTGAGCGCAAACTCGTTGGCATCTGAGCCGGTGCATCCAAAAACGCACTTCCCGAGTCCACCAGGAGCCAGCCGGGCGAGCATCCTCGCAAGCTGCACCCGCTCCTTCGTCACAAACATGGGACTCACACATATGAGGCGCTCCATCTGGTCTTTCAGCGCGTTGACCAGCTCCTGGTTGTTGTGGCCAAGGCTGCAGGCTGAAAATTGGGCCGAGAAGTCGAGATACCTCGCACCCAAAGCGTCTCTCAAAAAGACTCCCTCCCCACCCACAAACACAACGGGTTGGGAGCCGTACACCTGCATAAACCACTTCTTGTCCTCAGCGACCACGTCTTGCAATGGGGGTCTCCTCCTCGCACGGTCGTGCCAGCGGGTCGGGAGCTCCTATTTGATGGCTCCGAAGGTCATTCCCCGGATCATGTATCTCTGAACGGTGAACGCAAGTATGAAGACAGGAATGGTGATGACCGAGCCAACGGCAGCGATCTGGCCCCAGAACGTGCCCTGGGGCGTGAGGAGCCCTGGTATGGCAACCGGCAGCGTCGCAGTCCGCCGACCCGTCAGGATGAGCGCCATGAGGAACTCATTCCACGAGTTTATGGCACAGAAGATGGCTGTTGCCGCCACGCCGTTCAACGTGAGAGGCAGCACTATACGGAGGAACACTCCGAGCCAGGAGCAGCCGTCCACCTTTCCCGCGTCATCGATCTCTGCCGGCACGGTGTCGAAGAACCCTTTCATCATCCAAACCACAAAGGCGAGGTTGAAAGCTGTATGAGCGACCACGATGCCAGCAAAGGAGTCAAGCAACCTGATCTTTGCCATGATCAGGTACAAAGGCAGCGCGATTACGATTACCGGTGTGAACCTAGTGCCGAGCAGGTAGAAGTATAGAATTCTGTCACCCCGGATCGAGAACCGGGAAAAGGCGTAAGCTGACGGCAGCCCAAACACTAGGGAGAACAGGGTCGTTGCAAGCGTGACGACCAGGCTGTTCTTCACGTTGCCGGTAAACCCCTTGTCCAGAAAGGCGGTGACATAGTTGTCCAAGGTGGGCTTGAAGACGATTTTCGGCGGTATGGAGAACGCGTCCACCCTGGTCTTAAACGATGTCATGATGAGCCACACGTAAGGCGCCAAGGTAAGGGCGAGAAAGGCTGCAATGAAAGCATATGCGAACAGGGTTCTTAGGGCGCGTCTGCGTCTTGCCTTCATTTCCTTCCCTCCATCACGAGGCGCCAGTATCCAATGCCGGCCGCAAGAAGCACAACAAACAAGACGATGGAAAGCGCAGAGGCGTAACTGAAGTTGAAATTCACGAAGGCCTCGCGATAGGTGAACATGTCAATTACCTCAGTGGCTGCGCCAGGTCCCCCTCCTGTAAGGATGTACGGCTTGTCAAACTCCTTGAAGGCCTCGATGGCCCGCAACACCACCGCCACGACAACGACAGGCCTGATCAGCGGAAGGGTGACGTACCGCAACGTTTGGACCTCCGACGCACCGTCAATCATAGCGGCCTCGATCGGCTCGATGGGTACCGATTGAAGAGCGGCGAGTATCATCAAGACCATGAAGGGCGTCCATTCCCAGATGTCGGTTATCATCAAGACTATAAGTGCAGAGCCCGCGCTACTCAGGGGCGCCTGAGGCAACGCAAGCCCGAGGCGGTCGACAAGATAGCTGTACAGCCCAAACTGGGGGTTCAGCGTGAAGCTGAACATGAGACCGACGACCAGAGGTGCGACCATCATCGGGATCATAACCAGAGAAGTCAGTATTCTTCTCCCACGGGTGATCGAGTTCAGCGTAAGAGCAACAAGAAATCCCAGCACGAGTTGGGTCACGGTGACGCCAAGGACGAATTTGAACGTGACGCCCACCGAATTCCAGAACTCTCGGTCTTCTAAGATCCTGGCATAGTTTGCGAGTCCCACAAACTGACGCTCACTGCCAGGAACGGCAAGCCTGTACCCGTGCAGACTTGTGTAGACGTTGTACAGCAACGGAAACATCGTTATCGCTGTGAGTGTAAGGAACGTAGGTGCGTGGAATAGCAGCGGAATCAGATGCTCCCTGGAGACCCTCTTGCGCATTTCTTGCCCTCCTGCAAGCAGCAGCCAAACGAGTTCAGTGCGACCTGGTGCTCTCAATACCCTAGGTGGGCGTGAAAAGGTCGAAGACAACCTTTTCACGCCCATGCCTCTCCCCTACTGGTATGAAAGCGGCAACTGTCCTTTGAGCAGCCTTTGGTACTTCTCTTGCAGTGCATCCAGTGCTTGCTTCGGCGTCTGCTCGCCGCTTATTGCTCTGGACAGCTCTAGCATCATCTCGTTGTTCATCTCGTTCCATTCGGGGATACGCGGTCGGGTGCTGCTTATCTTGTATGCCTCGAGACTGGCCTCCCAGTACGGCAGCTTCTGCACGAGCTCCGGGTCGCCGTATACGGACTTAAGGCACGGGAACCCTCCGGTCAGTGCCAGCCGCTTTTGAACCGCCCGGGTGTTAGCCCACTGCAGGAAGAGCCAAGCTGCCTCGGGGTTTTTCGACGTCTTCGGGATGAAGTACGTCCACGCCCCAAAATGCGCCGCCGGCCTTTCTCCCACGGGGATAGCACCATAGCCCATCTTGCCACAAACCTTAGAAGCAGTGGGGTCTTCAAGTGAGGGGGCGCAGTCGTTCCAGTGCACTGCCATCGCCACGATGCCCTGCTGGAACTGGGTGGTGACCTCGTCCCACGTATTGTTGGTCACCCCGGGAGGAGAGAACTTCTTGAGTTCCACGAAGTACTCGAGAGCCGCCACGTTCTTGGGATCGTTGATGATGAGGTTGCCCTTCGCGTCGAAGATCCCGCCGCCGAACGACCAGGCGTAGTTCAGCCACTCGCACGTCATCGCATCATGCCGCTTGGCCGCAATTGTGGTACCGTAGAAGTCGTGAGTCAGCCTCTGCCCGGCGAGTACTTGCCCTCTCTTGCGAGTAAAGAACTCGGCGACGTCTCTGTGCTGCTTCCAGGTCTGAGGTACTTGCAGGTCATAACCGTATTTCTTCTTGAAGTCTGCCCTTTCCTCCCGGTTCTCGAAAAGATCCTTTCGGTAGAAGAACATCATAATACACGTGTTGGACGGAATCCCATAATACGTGCCTTTCCAGAGCCCCGAAGCATCCCACATCCCCTTGATGATGTCGTTCTTATCGAACCCGGGGATGACACTCAGTTTGGGATCGTTCATGAGCGGCTCGAGGGGGAGGACATAGCCGTTCTCCGCAAAGCTTCCGAGGAACTGATACGGTGCGGAAATCACATCAAACTCGCCGGTTCCGCTTTGAAGCGCCAGCAACTCCTTCTGTACAACACTGTCAATCGGGCCGTGCGTCAACTGGACCTTAATGCCTGTGAGCTTTTCAAACTCTGGCAGGAGTTTTTCCAAAGCCAGCGTGGGGTTCTGGGTCTCTGCAATGATTTTGATTGTCGTGCCTGCGAAGCGCGTGCTATCCCCGGCCGTTACACTCCCCGTGGAGAACGCCAGGCTCAAGACTAGCACGGCAAGTGCTGAAATGACCATATTCTTCTTCATCGAAGAAGCCTCCCTTACGATTATCTTCGCCTCACGCATGCATCCGCGCGTTGACCCCTTTCTCTGACTGGGTTCGCCATGTCAGGACATGATGCGAGACCAATACGCTCCCACGAAACCTTCTACCACCTCCTCTTCTCACGAGTCGCACGGAGATTGCGCTCTCTTTTCACGTTTCGCGGGACGGGCGGTAAATGCTCGCTGGACCAGTATTCTCTTTCGATAGAGGCTCTCAACGGTCAGCTTGGCCGGTGATCTTGCTGGCAACACGCTATACTTGAGCTAGCCTTCTTTTGACAGTCTCTACGAAGGCCTCGTCGATCGGCTTCTCGTGAATGACAGTATATGGCAAACCCTCGGCACCAACGTAGTCTCTTAGTGTAAGTAGAGTTGTTTTCATCTCATCCCACGTGATGCCAAGGCTCTCAGGCTCGATCACTACCCCCGCTTCTCGAATGGTTCGCAGAGCCCCCTCGGGATCGTTGCCCTGCAGTGTGGACATGAGGAAGATCCCGAGACATACCAGCTCTCCGTGAAGGACGTGCTTGCCTGTGACAAACTCAAGATTGTAGGCGAAGTGGTGTTCTGAGCCCTCCTCAAACCGGGGATGACCGTACTTGTGACACATCGCGCCAACCCATCTGTGAGCTTCCATTATCGTCTGAATGCCTTCTTCCGACACATCACGCACTTCGCCCGCACGTGCTCTCACAGTGTTCAGAACCTCCCTCGTCTGCGACGCGAGGGCTTGGTCCCACCCGGGCTCCTTTCCAGCCTTATCAGCGATGCGCCAATCAAAAAGCCCCGTGTGGCAAGAGAAGATGTCACCGAGGCCTGCACGATTGAGTCTTGGGGGAGCCTTCTGGATGAGGGAGTAGTCCACATAGACCATTTCGGGTACCGCATCGCCAACGTACTTGACGCGTCCCTTGTCCCTGATAGCTACCATATGGGTGAAACAAGCGTTGACCGAGATTATGCTTGGAATCTGGTGCAGAGGAATCTGCCTCTTCCACGCGACGTACTTTGCCACGTCCATCACAGAGCCCCCACCCACGCCCACAACGCTGTCGATGCCTTCGAGGGTGCTCACGAACTCGTCCAGCGCCCCCACCTCCAGGGTGGTGACAAAGTGAACCCTCTTGACACCTTTCTCGAACACGTCCTTGACCAGCGGCCATACATCCTCCATAGTGACAACCAGGGTGTTGCGCGCTTGCTGCGGCACGCCGCTGATGATATCTCGTCCATAGGTTACATTGAATCCCTCATCAACTCTCACAGTCAGGGGTTCCCTCCTTAGACATCTTTGCCCTTCATGAGCCCAGTGAAGCGACGTGGCCTAAGCCTTCCCGCTTGCCTGTTTCTCCACGCGAACAGTCAAACCGGGCCGACATCTTGCGAACTCTTTTCTCCGTCTAGGCTATATTATAGAAATGGAGCATGCGGATGTCAATGTCTTTATCACCATTTTGATGTATCCCATTGCAATGAAGGCAGAGATGGGATATACTTATCACGCATCCGTTAAAAGTCTTCCTTAGGGGGGTCTTGCCGGTGAACAGGGGTTTGGCTCTCTTGAAGAACCTGTCGACCGTCAACCGCAGAGTCCTAGACATGCTGCGCGTCCACGGGCCGACTACTCGCAGCCAGCTATCATGCCTGACTGGCATCAGCCTGACCAAGATAGCAGAAGTGACCCGTCAACTGGCTCGGACGGGGCTGGTGAGAGAGGGCGAGGGGCCGTCGTCAGGAGGACGTAAGCCCACACTTATGTACATTAAGAGTGATCTTTTCCACACTGTGGGAATAGACGTCGGCACGCAGAACCTGCGCGCGGTTGTCATGGACGCCACAGGAAGCGTATCAGCCAGCGCAAGGAGGTACAAGCCCTTGGGGCTCAGCAGCGCCATAGGCATCGAGGACATGCTGAGTATAGCAAGAGAGGCGCTGGCCCGAGCCGGCGTCCATGAGAGCCAGGTGATGGGTATCGGTGTGGGGGTCACCGGGATAGTGGATGAGGTCCGCGGCACCAGCCTTTTCGTTCCAGGCTCCCCGCAAATGCGAGACCTCCCTGTGGTTCGCCTTCTTCAGGAGGACAGCAAGGTTTCCAACGTGTACATAACAGACAGCGTGAGGGGAATGGCCCTCGCTGAGAGCAGGTACGGGTTGGGCAGGGGAATCAGCAACTTCGTCTTTGTGAACGTCGGTGTCGGCCTTGGGGCGGGCATAGTCGTTGACGGAAAGGTGATGACCGGTTCGCGAGGGATAGTAGGAGAACTGGGTCACGTCTATGTCGGGGAGTCGAACGAGATCTGCTGTTGCGGCAATTACGGGTGTTTGGAGAGCATCGCCTCCGGCTGGGCGCTTTCACGGCGAGTCAACAGGGCGATGAGCAACGGCGTTGTCACTTCCATAAGAACAGAGCCAACTACCGACGGCTCAGATCAGATACGAGACCTTATTGAGGCTGCGAAGTCCGGGGACAAGTTTGCCGTGAACCTCCTGAACGAGGCGGCGGACCTTCTATCCCTAGGCACCAGCACCCTTGTGAACCTGCTAAACCCGCAACGGATCATCGTAGGTGGCGGGCTTGCTGAAGGCGCAGGTGAACTCCTTATGGAGCCCTTGACCCGCCGCACAAAGGCCAGAAGCCTTCCTTGGCTACAGTCGGAGATTGACATCCGCCTGTCGGAGCTCGGCGAGTACAGCGCCGCCCGTGGGGTTGCTACGCTCGCCATGGACAAGGTCTTTGCAGCGGAATCGGCCACGTAGATGACCTCGGCTGGGAGTTCCTTGGGAAATACTGAGTCTATCCTCTCAACCACCTCGCTATTCCAGATCATGTCGTCAGGGTTTCCTGAAGGAACCTGTCCGAATATAGCCACTCCTTATTATGGCTTGCCTGGCGTGGATACAGCCAGTCGGTCCCTTTGCAGGAAAGCGGAAGCACACCCAGCGACAGAACCACAGGCCTGGACACTGTGTTTGTGGTCCGTTCCAGCCCAGGCTTAAAGGTAAACTTCAAGCTGAGAGGAAAAGGGGGCTCTTCCTCCTCGTGCGCAAGGGACGGCCGAACCTGATGCGGGACCGCATGCAGGCTCCCATGAACCAATATCCTGGTCTTTACACGTTTCCTCCGAACACCGCGAACCACCAGAATCCCGTCGGACGCAGAGCCTTCTCAGGTTGCGGACCTCCTACCCATGATCACCCGTACGGAATGCTCCTGGCCACCATCGCCCGAAGGCGTCATGCTCACGGGGATGAAACCCGAAAACTCGGAGGGCCTGTAATCGCGGCTGAGCACTGCGCCCTGGTCGGCCGGGACGGGCTCCAGTTCCCGTCCGTCCACCTCGAGCCAGGCTACTCCCCGGCTTACCGAGTCGGGATTCTCTACCTGTATGTTATACGTATGGCCTCTGAAGACTCGTCTAACACTGAAGCGTTTCCATTCGGGTGGAATGCACGGGTCAATGACCAGCCCGTCGTACTCGGGCCGCACGCCGAGGATCCACTGTGACACCACCACAAACATCCAGGAGGCTGTGCCTGTGAGCCACGAATTCTTCGCCTCCCCGAGCCTCGGGCTGTCGGGCCCGGCGATCATCTGGGCGTAGACGTAAGGCTCCGCCCTGTGGATCTCGGATATCTTCTCGCGAGTCGTCGGCAGGAGCCTGGAGTAGTACGAGAACGCCCTGTCCCCCCGCCCCAGAATGCATTCGGCTATTATGGCCCACGTGTTGGGGTGACAGAAGATCCCCGCGTTCTCTTTCACCCCGGGAGGATAACAGGTGCACGCGCCGAGCGCCTCCAAGTAGCGGGTAAACGCCGGTTGCTGGAGGACGATGCCGTGAGGAGTGGCGAGGAGGTTCCACACCGCGTCCATGCAGGCAAGACCCCGCTGCCTCGGTGCGGCTCCGCTCATGAGGGCCCACGGTTGGGTTTCCAAGAATATGCGTCCCTCATCGTTGGCCGACGAGCCGACGGGCCTTCCATGATCGTCGAAGGCTCTGATGTACCAGTCGCCGTCCCAGGCATGAGCGTTGATGGCGGACGCCATCTCACGGGCGGATTCCGCATAGAACTCGGCCTCGCCCGGCTTTCCCCTGACCCGCATTATACGGGCCATTTCCGACGCTGCGTATACGAATAGCTCGGCGATGAGCACCGACTCAGCGACTCGACCCCCCTGAACGGTCGCCTTGTTGAGATTCAGGCAATCGTTCCAGTCCGCCTCGCCTATAAGGGGTAACCCGTGGAGGCCGAGGTTTGCCAGGGTGTAGGACAGGCACCGGCGCAGGTGTTCTTCAAGGGACGCCGGCTGAGGGTCGTCGGCGAACGGGGCAGGGAGCGACAGGACCTCCCAGTCCGCCGTTTCCTTCAGGTACTGGGCCGTGGCAATCACAAGCCACATGGGATCGTCGTTGAAGCCGCTTCCTATGTCGTGGTTGCCCTGCTTGGTGAGGGGAGAATACTGGTGGAAAGCGCCCCCATCGGCAAACTGGATCGACGCGAGATCCCGCAGGCGGTCCTTCACCTGTGCAGGGATCTGATGCACGGCACCAAGAGTGTCCTGGCTTCCATCGCGAAACCCTATTCCCCTGCTGATCCCCGATTCGTAGTACGACGCGGAGCGCGCGAGGTGGAACGTGGTGATGCACTGGTACTGGTTCCACACGTTGACCACGGGCAAGAGGTTGGCGTCGGGGGTCTTGGCCTGGAAGTTGGCGAGAAGGGAGTCCCAGTAGCTAGCGAGCTCTCTGCGTTTCGCATCCGCATCATCCCAGCCCAGATAGCACGAGATGAGCTCCTTCGCGTTTGCCTTGTTTATCAGCCCGTCCGGCGCGAATTTCTCGCCCGGTGGGCTGCCGGCAACCCCCAGGAGAAACACCAATCGCTCCTGAGCTCCTGGGCGGAGCCTGATGCGCAGGCAGTGCGAGCCGACCGGCGCCCAGCCGTACGCAAGGGAATTCGTGGCGCACCCCTCCACAACAGCCCGGGGGCTGGAAAGCGATCCGTAAGGGCCCAGGAACGCTTCTCTGTCAGTATCGTACCCGGCCACTTCCCCGCTGCACGCAAAGAACGCGAAGTGGTCCCTCTTCTCCCGATACTCGGTCTTGTGATAGA
>JBFMGS010000012.1:27555-46446 GCA_040752635.1 Bacillota bacterium | reverse complement strand
GAACAAGGGATCCGACAAAGTGAAACGGGGTCCGGACAAACGACGAGAAGTTCTCCTTGCTGTTATTGCCCTTGTCCATCACCAGCGTTATGTGCTCGAAGTCCCTGCATAAGGCGTTATACCGCTTTACCAGCTTCTCAGTTACACAACTGAACTGCTGTGAATCTGTGGTGTTGCCAGGATATACCTCATGAAACAAGGGCACGAAGAAATCGACCGTGGCCATCAAAGCAAGCCCAACCTGTCTGAGATCGTTACGTTTCTGCTTATTACGTCCCCGCCTGGCAAGGCAGCTATCGGTCCGAGTGTCGATATACGTAAAGAAGTTGGTGGTGTCATACACAGCGCATGCAAGGTCAAGATCAAACTCAGCCACCATGTTGGCGGCAAGATCCGCCTCGATGGAAGCTATGGTGGACTCATCGAGGTATCCCATGTTATGCCAGAACCTCTGGCTCGACAAAGCCCCGGGCTTGGAGGGAATGAGTCTACGGAGAACAGTGCCCTGATACCATTCGGCGATCTTCCTTTTGCTCGTAGGCGCTACGGCTCTATTAATGGCGGCTATAGCCATGTACTCTCCCACGGTTAAGCCCTGGTCTCGTTTGGACACATGGGCATCTATGGTCTCAATGAGCCTGATGCGCTTGGCTACAGAGTATAAGGCGGCGATAGCCCCGAAATCAAAGACCTTGGCGGTGATAGGCTTATCCGGTCGCGCCTTCTCGAGTTTCTCCATGAGATCCTCGATGCGTCCAAGGTACTTCTGCCATACTATCCTGGGCTTGCCGTCAACGCGCCTGGATTCGACGATGTAATAATAGTACTGGTTTCTTTTCTTCTTCTTGATGATGCTGGGCACGACATCCCCTCCGATCACAGTAGGGTAATACGCTATTCTACATCGTGCCCAACAATTCCTGCTCGGACCACAGAATAACACGCATATACCTAGGACAAGTTGGTCGCGCACCGCGTAATATGTAGGGTAATACATCTGGCCAGCTTACGCCCTGCCAATAATGGCAGGAAATGCCTCAGAGCATAAGCCGCATAGCTCGGTATCTACTGCAGATACGGTATCACGTTGTCAAGGTTCACTGGAAATCTCCGAGGACCTCTGCCCATAAATGAGAAACTTCCGCTAGTCTTCATGGTCATACCCTCCTTACAAGCAGTATTTGTCAAGTAGGCGATAATCGCTCACCCAGCATCCAGCGCTCGCGCAGACAAGTACGCTCCAGCAGGGAGAAACCAACGGTCTCTGCTGTTCCCCCTAAGACCACCTCCTATGTACGGATTCAACTCGCCTCGTGCGACGTTACTCCTCCCGAGTGCTTCCAGATTATGGTGTAGCAGCGTCCGGGGCGCCGGGATCGGCAAACATATTGCGGTGGGATCCCGGACGGGCTTCGTGGCCGGACGCAAGACGGACTTTCGCCCCGAGAGCTTCCCGGCACGCCCGGGCTATGTGCTCTGCCGTAAGTCCGTACTTTCGAGCTATGTCTGCGTCGGGCCCCGACTCGCTGAAGACGTCCCGGACTCCTACCCGCCGCATCGGAACGGGGAGGTTCTCGCACAGCACCTCCGCTACGGCGCTACCCAGGCCTCCCATGATGTTATGGTTCTCCACGGTCACCACCGCGCCGGTCTCCTGCGCAGCGGTGATGATCCCTGGTTCGTCGATGGGTTTGACGCAGGAGACGCTGAGCACCCTGGCGGATACTCCGTCTTTGGACAAGAGATCTCTGGCCACAAGGGCGGCATGGGTCATGGTGCCAAGGGCGATGATTGTAAGATCGCTGCCGTGGGCGAGGAGTTTGGCCTTTATGATGTCAGAAAGCTGTATCCTCGCGGCACCAGAGCCCTCACGGGGAGAGGCCGGCGTCTCTGAGAAAACCACCGGGTACGAATCGCGTGCTATGCGCAGATATACCGGGCCGGGCACCTCCGCTGCGTAGTTCACTGCCAGTCTAGTTTCCACGGCATCAGCCGGTTCCAGGACCACCATGTTTGGAATGGCGCGCATCAGGGCAACATCTTCGATGGCCTGGTGCGTTGCTCCCGTCTTGCCGGTAAAGAGACCTGAGTAGACCCCACATATCTTCACGTTCAGTCTCGGATAGGCGACTGATATGCTTACCTGGTCGCATATCCGCTTGGTTGCAAAGACGCAGAATGTAGTGACGAACGGGATGTACCCGACCGTCGCGAGCCCCGCCGCAACGCCAGTCATGTTTTGCTCGGCGATACCGCATTCAACGAAGCGGTCGGGGATTTCCTTTGCGAACTTAATGTTGCGGGTGGGCTCGGCAAGATCTGCATCCAGCACCACAACCCTGGGGTTCTTCCTTCCAAGTTCGACCAGGGCGTCACCGAACGCGTCCCGGACGGACTTCAGACCTTGCGCGGCGGCAAGTTCGGCAATCACCGGTCAGCACCTCCCCACCCGGCCAGGGGCGGCGAAACCGGGGGAGGGGCTATTGTCAGGTGGCCTGTCGATCTCACGCATGGCCTGCCAGAATTCCTCCTCAGTCGTCGCCCGGGAATGCCATTTGACATGGCCTTCCATGAAAGACACGCCCTTGCCCTTCACGGTGTGGGCGATGATGACCGTAGGCACACCCCGGGTGTCCTGCGCCCGGTGGAACCCCCCAACCAGTTGCTCGAAGTCGTGGCCGTCGACCTCCACGACGGACCAGCCGAACGAGCGCCACTTGTCCGTGTACGGTTCGAGCGGCATGACCTGAGAAACCGCGCCGACGAGCTGAAGCTTGTTATAGTCAACGATCGCCGTGAGGTTATCAAGTCCCTTATTGCCGGCGAACATCGCGGCTTCCCATACCTGTCCCTCCTGGCTCTCGCCATCTCCGATGAGGCAGTACACCCTGAATCGTCTCCCGCTCATCTTTGCCCCTAGGGCCATCCCGCAGGCAGCCGAAAGACCCTGCCCCAGCGACCCGGTGGACATATCCACTCCAGGCGTTTTCGTCATGTCCACGTGCCCCTGCAGTCTACTGTCAATGGCATCAAAGGTCAAAAGCTCGCTCGCGGGGAAGAATCCGCGCTCAGCGAGGACCGCATACAGGGCCGTGCTGGCATGCCCTTTGGAGAGGACGAAACGGTCACGGTCCGGCCAGTATGGGTCCTCCGGGGATGCCCTCATGACGATGAAATAGAGAGATACAAGGATCTCGACGCATGACAAGGATCCGCCGGGATGGCCTGCTCTGGCATGGTGAATCATCGACACTATGTGACGGCGCACCCGTCGCGCTGTTTCGTTCAGATATGCAAGGGGAAGCTCCGTACGCCGCGCCACGCAAAATCACCCACACCCATGCGGTCATGCAATTGCCGTGCCGCAGAGGCTGGCCTGGTGACGGGAAACCTTGCAGGCTTTCCAGAGCGCCGGCTTCGCCGAAATCCGATGGTGCTCCACGGAGGGGAGTTCCTTGCCTCGAGTTGGCGTCCCACGCGCACTACGGAGGCAGGCCATTGGCTTCTGACAGGAGTACGATTGTGTCTTAAGAGGTGAACCAATCCGATACAGCCTGTGATACACTGTATCACTCTGGCACACCACCGGAGGGGTATCGCTACCTGCGCATGTTGATCCCGGCGATACGGTGCCTCTTGAGCTTTCTGTGCAAGGTACTTCGTCCGATACCCAGGACCCGCGCGGCATGGGATATGTTTCCCTCGCACATCTTGAGAGCCTTCATTATTGCGTCCCTTTCTGACTCGTCTATGGATTTCGCAGGATCATCGGGCGACGCCGGAGTTTCGTCGCCTTCGGTGCGGATGCGCGCGGGTGAAGATACGCTGGGCGCAGGCTGCGCCGCAGCGCCGGATAGGAACACGTCCCTGGGCAGGCAATCTACCGTGATGGTGAGCGCGTCGGAAAGGCGAGGCTTCTCATTTGCAGATATCGCAGCCCTCTCAAGGATGTTCTGAAGTTCGCGGACGTTGCCCGGGAAATCGTAACGTGCCAGCACGTTCAGCGCTTCCTGGCTTATCCTTGTGCCACCCTTCTGGACACGCGGCATCGGCAACCGCGAAACGCACAGCCGCTCCAGAAAATGACTGACCAGCAATGCGATGTCGCCCGTTCTCTCTCTCAAGGGAGGGATCCTGATGTTGACCACGTTAAGGCGATAGTACAGGTCCTCTCTGAACCGCCCGCGACGCACCTCCTCCAGCAGGTCTCGATTTGTAGCACCGATGATTCTTATGTTCACAGGAATCACTTCAGTGCCGCCAACCCTCACCACCTGCTCGTCCTCGAGGGCCCGTAAGAGTTTGACCTGCATTTCCAGCGGCATGCTCTCGAGTTCGTCCAGAAAGAGCGTCCCGCCTTCGGCGAGTTCGAACTTTCCAGGCTTCCCCCCGCGGCGCGCCCCTGTGAAAGCGCCCTCCTCGTAGCCAAAAAGCTCGCTTTCGATCAATTCGGTCGGGACAGCGCCGCAGTTGATGGCGACGAAAGGCCCGTCTTTCCTCGCGCTCCCATTATGTATAGCCTGGGCGAAGAGTTCCTTTCCTGTCCCGCTCTCGCCGTGAAGGAGTATTCGGGACTCGGTGCGCGCGGCGGCCCTGGCGAGCTTGACCGCGCTGACCAGGGCCGGGTCCTCTCCGATTATGTCGTCAAACGTGAATCTTGCGTGCGCTCCAACCATCCTGTGGACGAGGCTTCTGACCCGGTCCATCTTGTCAAACACGGCCAGCATTCCGATGAAGTCTCCGTCTGCGTCCCGGAGGATTCGGGTAGTAACGAGGCATCTGGTTGTCCCCCGCCTGGTCCGAACCGAGACTTCGTGTTCCTTGAACTCCCGGACTTTCGCCTGCTTGAAAATGGAGATAACGGACGGGAAGAGGCTGAATGCCTCCTCAAACGGTTTGTTGAGAACATCGCGGGGACCAGTTTCAAAGATACGCAAGGCAGCCCCATTGGCCCGGGTGACAGTGCCGTCAGCGGTGACTGCAACGAGGCCGTCCCTCATAGAGTCAAACACAGTCTTGAGGAATCTGTTCAAGGTGCGTATCTCGTGGATGGACCGCTTTAACGCGAGTTCTCTCTCGATCGCCTCAGACATGCTTGCCACAATCCCGAGTGTGTGCTTGTGAACGAGTTCTCGCCGGCCGGTCATGTTGAGGACCCCGATTATGCGTCCCCCATCGTCGTGAATGGGTGCCGCCGAACAGGTCACCCAATGGATGTGGGCGTTGTAGTGCTCCGCCCCCACCACCTGGACCGGTTCGTTGAGCACGAGGGCAAGGCCGATTGCATTGGTCCCGACGTTTGATTCCCTGCGGCTTGCGCCGGGCAGCAGGCGAACCTGGCTTGTTTCCTTGAGAACCTGATCGTCCCCTATGGTTCTCAGGAGGAAACCGTCTGAGTCCGTAACATCGACGCGAAACCCGGATCCAGCTACAAGCTTGTAGAGTGTCTCCATGAAAGACCAGGCGGTGAAGATGAGCTGCTTGTTGGCGGCTATCCGTGCCTGCAACTCTTTCTCATCCGCCAGGTGAAAGCATTTCGTGTCGTTAGGGTCGAGCCCTAGGGCCTTGCACCTCATCCAGGAATCTGCGATGATGGGCCTTACGACGGATGTATCGATTTCACCCGTGCGCATGAATGCCTGCCACGCTGCTTCTACCTGAGCAAACTCCTTTTGGCAGGGAGGATTATGTCCGTCGGCATGGAAGTCAACTGCAAGACGAGAACCGTCAACCGTAGTCCTGGCCATCAGTCTCACCTCGACTTCGCCGGTTTGAAAGAAAGGTGTTCCTCGTGGCTCTTCTTTCGCCAAAGGGCGCTTCCGTCCTCCTCTCTGTGAGAACTCGGAAGGGAAAAATCGGGGCAAAGCATTCCGGCAGTCTTGTGTGATGGAGGGGCCTAGAAACACTCGTAGACTTCACGGCTGGTGGGGTCGTCGGCATTTAACTTGCATTATTAACGTGCATAAGATACTCCTCAGGCAGGCTGGCGTCGCCGATGGTGCAGGACCCGCTTGGGCGGGAAATGCAGTCTGCCTTGAGTCCGCCTTGCATGCAGCGTGTCCTTGTGTCCTTGCATGCAACACGTCGGTGACGACCGCAGAGCCTGCCCGGGTGCGGAAATACACCGTGAGTTACAAGGGAGCTACAAGAGGCTGTAAAGCCCGGTCTACGTAAGAGTTCAGAAATGCTCCCGACCTTGGCATGGGGGGTTGCCGGTGATTGCACGACACCGGCAACCCTGACCGCCGTCTGGAAAAGTAGCGTAGGTTTGTGACGCCATACTCAGGGAGGGGCAGGTTGCATATGGGTACAAGTATCCTCAGGATCGACATGCAAAACCTGGAAGTGAGGCGCGAGGCGCCCTGCGAGGCCCACAGGATGCGGGGCGGGCGAAGTTTCATAGCCCATACACTCTTAAAGGAAGTCGAGCCCGACTCGAACCCCCTCGGGCGCCGCAACAAACTCATTCTGTTGCCCGGAGTCCTGGGCGGCACCGCCGCTCCATGTTCCGGGAGACTCTCCGCAGGTGGCAAGAGCCCGTTGACGGGCGGCATCAAGGAGAGCAACGCGGGCGGCCTCGCCGGGCACAAGCTGGCAAGGCTCGGGATAAAGGCGCTCATCTTCGAAGGAAAACCTGCACACCGGGGCGACCTCTACCTCTTCCTGCTCGGCAGGGGCTCTCAGGAGCTTATTCCGTGCCCTGAGCTCAGAGGCCTGGGTGTCTACGAGAGCGCCGGCAGATTACGCGAGCGATATGGAAGGAATGCCGGCGTCATCCTCATCGGGCCTGCTGGCGAGATGCAGCTTACAGCGGGGGGAATCGCCAACACCGACATAGACGGTGAACCAAGCAGGTACTGCGGTCGCGGAGGCCTGGGAGCCCTGATGGGGTCAAAGGGCATCAAAGCCGTGATAATCGATGATGGCGGCGCCCGGGCTCCCGAGAGTTATGACAAGAAGAGATTCAGTGAGGCGGTACGGGAAGTCGCGCGGCTGATCAGGGAAACCCCGCAGACAGCCCAGGTCTACCGCGACTGGGGCACCGCAGCTTTGGTGGCTATCACCAACGCTCTTGGCGCGCTTCCCACCCGCAATTTCAGCACAGGCTCCTTTGAAGGTGCGGAGAGGATCTCCGGGGAGGCCCTCCGGGACCTCATCCTTGAGAGGGGCGGGCTTACCACGCATGCCTGCATGCCGGGATGTCCTATAGGATGCTCGAATCTGGTGCCTCGAAAAGACGGTAGCAAGCTGGTCAGTCCGCTGGAATACGAGACGATCGGCCTCCTCGGCGCCAACTGCGGCATCGACGATCTTGACGCTATCGGGGAGATGAACCGTCTCTGCAACGATCTTGGCGTGGATACGATTGACGTCGGCGGGGCCGTAGGCATTGCGATGGAAGCAGGCCTCGTCCGGTTCGGCGATTCGGCCGGGGCCATCGAGCTCATCAGGGAGATCGGCAAGGGCACAGTCCTCGGCAGGGTGATAGGTCACGGGGGTGCTCTGACTGCAAGGGTGTTGGGAGTGACAAGGGTTCCAGCGGTCAAGGGACAGATAATGCCCGCATATGAGCCACGTGGTATCAAAGGCCTGGGGGTAACGTATTCAACGTCCGCGATGGGCGCTGATCACACCGCTGGGAACACGGTGCGGGCGCAGATCGATCACCACAGCCCGGAAGGGCAGGTGGAGGCATCAAGGAAAGCGCAGCTTACCGCAGTAATCTACGATTCGCTTGGAATATGCCTGTTCGTAGGGGCAGCGGTGAAAAGCAGGATAGACCTCCTCGCCGATCTGGTTTCAGCGCACCTGGGAATCCCATGCTCGACCGAGGAGCTTCTGGCGCTTGCCAGGCAGACGCTGGCGGCCGAGAGGGAATTCAACCGGCGTGCCGGCCTCACCCGGGTGCATGATAGGCTGCCCGAGTATTTCAGGGAAGAGCTGAACCCGGCCGCCGGGACAGTGTTCGACGTTAGCGACGAGGAATTGGACCGGATGTGGGGGTAAATACCTGCTCTGGCATTGTTGCGCCGGAGGTTCCATTACTTTCATAGCCGCAATCACGAGCTTCATGGAGGAATGACGAGTAGGACGGAGAATAGAAAAAGCAAAGGGGCTAGGTCACCAATTGCAAAGCTGAATAACCGTACATGGCAGATTTCGATGTACTACCAACGCACCAGACGTAGCACGAATTCCAGGCCCGGCAGGCGGCGGAAAGGAGGTGCACCCCTAAAAGCGAGCCAGAGGCCGGGTTAACGATACGCACAAGACAACGCAGCCGGGGGCTCCTGCAAGGAAACAAGGATACTTGCCGAAGGTCCCCATCGCAGCACAATATGCGGCACGTTCGAACCAGACGACACACCAAGGGGGATAATCAATGAGAAGACTACTCACTACACTAGCTGTTGTCGTGGCCATAGCTATGGCAGCACCGGTGATGGCAGCCCCTAACATCAACCTGGGCGGGTCGCTTTCGACCACGTTCCAGATGGTTCCCGCTGATAATATCAGCTCGGGGATATCTGCCACATCGGACCTCCGTCTGAAGCTCTCCATGGAGCTGGCCGGTGGCCAGCAGGTCCAGGCGTTCGTGGGCTTCGCCCCCATAAAGTACGCTCCTTTCTTCAATGACCAGCCGGGTGAAGCTGACCCCGCGCCCGGCCAGATGGATCAGAGCAACCTGACGCCGAGACCTATTGACCTCGTAAACCAGCTTACCATCGAGAAGGCCTACCTCGAGACCACAGGCCCGTTCCTGACAGGCGGGCAGGCTGTGACGACCAGATTCGGCGACCTCGCGATCGACTACTCACCCTATATCGCGCACATCTCCAAGACCGATGGCGTGATCGAAGGCGCGCAGGTGGGCGGAGTGCACCTCGGCCCGGTGGAACTCGCGGGCTTCTACGGTTGGACCGGCCTCGGCCTTAGCGAGCCGGCCGTGAGCCAGCCGCTGCCGAGAGTCGTCAACCGCGGCATATTCGCGAAAGCCGACATCCATGGTATCGGCCTTGAGGGTGCAGCCCTGAAAGTAGGCGGTGACATGGCGCTTGTCGGGGGCGCTCAGTTCGCGCCCATGCCGGGCGTTGACGTGGCGGGCACTGCTGCGTGGGACGGGGCAAACCAGGCCTTGGCCGTCAAGGCTGAAGCGGGTATAGGCGCGGTTCCCGGACTGCCGGGCGTCAGCGCGAAGCTGGGCTACAGGAACTTCGACCCGAAGTTCAACCCCATCTACCGCGACGATAGCAAGGACGACGCCGGCAATGACATCAACGTCGTCGATCTCAACGCTGGCAAGCGCGGTGTAAACGGCGAAGTCGCGACTACCATCAGCGGCGTGGCCCTCGTCGGCAATGCCGACTGGCACGAGCAGAGGGATAACGACCGTAACCTGGTAGGCAAGAGGACCGCCGTTGGCGCTACCGCAACCACCCAGTTCGAGGGGTTCGACATCAAGGTCGGCGCGAAGACCATGTGGTCGTCGGTGAATGCGGGCTACACGATCCTAGATCGTACCGAGAATGCCGACCCCGAGAAGGAGACCACCGTCACCCTCGGGCTTGGCCGCGACATCCCGATCGGACCCATGGTGATCGACACCAGGTACGACCTCACGATGTCCAATATCAAGCCAACCGTGCATGAACTCGCGGCGTCGACCGCGTTCGATGCCCCGATGCTCTCGGGCGTCGGGCTCTCCGGCAACCTCAGGTGGGCGGACGGCCAGACGACGTATCTTGGCCAGGCCAAGTACGCCGCGCCCAATGGCATCGAGTTCATCGCCAGCTACAACAAGGGCTATCCGAGCTCGACCAGAGCGCAAGGGTTCTCCCTCACGGCCGGAATGAAAGTCGAGTTCTAGCCCAACAAAACACCTTCTCACTTGTCACGCCGCCGGGTGCGTCCTACCCGGCCGGACCCCCGGACCAGCCAGGTCCGGGGGTCTCGTGTCCTTGGAGCCACGAAGTAAGCCGTGAAATACCGGCCTCTCTATTATCACCTGCACCATTGTTACTTCATTGCCATATATTTCTTGACACCCTGTGGACGCGGTCCTATAATTAGAGTTGGCTACAACGTTGTAGCAGGGTTTGTAGCACCGGCGGGATGCAGCTCCGGCGTTGGCTCGCCAGTTCCTGCGTTGGCAGGCAGGAGGGAAAACCTGAACAACGGGAAACCGGACCAACCCCGCTCGTTGTGCGGCTCTGAGGCAGAAGTTGTGCCGAGGGCCAGGGGCAGCAAGGTTAATCTTGGGCGACGAACTGAAAGGTGAGAGGGAAACGCACGATAATGAGGAGTTCGAGACAAGAGGGGTTAGAAGCGTGACGACAATAAAAGATATAGCCAAGAGCGCCGGCGTATCTGTGAGCACTGTATCCCATGTGCTGAACGGGTACGGCGACATAGGGCAAGAGACAGAAAAGCGCGTTCGCGCAGTCATGAAGGAACTAAACTACCATCCAAGCGCCCTGGCGCGACGTCTCGTGCGGAAGAGGAGTTATGTTCTCGAGCTCATGCTCTTCTCCGTCGAGGGCCTGCGCCATCCCTTTTTCTACGAGGTCATATGCGGGGTCACCGCGGAGATCGAGAAAGCCGGGTACGACCTGGTTCTTAGCGTGAGAGACACTCGTGACAGGCGTTGGCGGGAATGCCTGAGGAGATGTTATGAATCAAAAGTAGAAGGCCTTTTCCTCATGGGCACCCTCCCCGGACGTGCGATGCTTGAGGAGGTCGCATCCAGCCGCATTCCCACGGTCCTCATTGATATCCCTTTCGAAGGTTCCAAAATGACCTACGTCACCTCTGACAACGCCGGCGGCGCCAGGGCCGCCACGGAGCACCTTATTTCGCTCGGACACAGCCGGATCGCATTTATAGACGGCCATGCTCCATCCGCGATCTCCGAGGAAAGAGCCCTTGGGTATAGACAGGCTCTAGCGAACCACGGAATACCGCTCGATCCCGGGCTCATCGCCAGCGGCAATTTCACTCAAGAGGGGGGCAGGACCGCGATGAAGCGCGTACTCGAAGCCTCCCCCGATGTAACAGCGGTGTTTGCCGCAAGCGACCTCATGGCCATCGGCGCAATGGAGGCGCTCCGCGAGGCCGGTCGCAAAGTGCCTCAAGATGTGGCGGTCGTGGGGTTTGACGATATTGAGGCAGCATCGTACGTCAGGCCCGCACTTTCCACTATCAAGCAGCAAGGAGAAACCATGGGAAGGAGCGCCGCAAGAGAGGTCCTGAAGCTCATAAGCAACCCAGGTAGGCAACCAAAGAAGATCGTACTTCCAACCGAGCTTGTGGTGCGTGAATCGTGCGGTGCCTGGTTGAACTCCTCCGAAGGAGGTGGTGTGCGAGCGCAAGGCTTGAGCTGAAACGTCGGGTGTGGCGTCTATCCGCAAGGCAAAACAACCAAGGAGGGGACCTACAGTGAAAAGGACGATTGTGTCGGTGTTGGTTCTCTTGATGATGATTGCCCTGGTTGCACCCGCAAGTGTTGTTGCTCAGAAGAAGCTCTCGTTAATCCTTTGGACAAAGGAAAGCGAGGCGGAGAACGTTCTACAGGAGATCAAGGCGCTTTGCGCCGAGTTCGTCAAGGGCCGCCCGGGGGTAAGCCTTGAGGTAGTGAACTACGGCGTCGAGGACCTGCGCGAGAACTTCCAGTCGGCGGCGTTTGCGGGCAGCGGCCCAGACCTTCTGTGGACCGTCTCAGACCACGCAGGTCCTTTCGTAGCGATGAAGCTCATCAAGTCTGTAGACCAGATCTTCCCCGCCGGTTACATGGACAAATTCGTGAAGCCTGGCGTCGAGGCCGTTGAGCTAGGTGGGAAAGTCTGGGGCGTTCCCATCAGCGTCGGCAACCACCTTATGCTCCTCTACAACAAGAAGCTTATCAAGGATCCTCCCAAAGACACAGACGAACTCATTAAGGCGGGCAAGGAACTTACCAAGGACTTCAACAAGGATGGCAAGCCCGACCAGTACGGCCTCGTCTACAACCTGAACGAACCGTTCTGGCTGGCCCCGTGGCTGGGCGGGTTTGGCGGCTGGCCGCTGGACGGTACGAAGCCCACTCTGAATACCCAGGCCATGATAGATACTCTGCAGTTCTTACATGATCTGAAGTTCGTCCATAAGATCGTGCCCGTGGAGGCTGACTACAACGGCGCCGACGCGCTCTTCAAAGAGGGCAAGGCGGCGATGATAATCAACGGCGACTGGTCGCTAGCTTCCTACCAGACCGACGAGGTCAAGAAGACGGTTGATCTCGGCGTAGCCAGGATTCCCAAGGTTACGAAGACAGGCCTGTGGCCTTCGCCGATGACAAGCGGCGTGTTCTTCATGTTCCCGGAGTACCTCGCGGGCGACAAGCTCAAGGTCGTGAAGGAGTTCGTGGATTACATAGTGTCTCCCGATGCCCAGTTGATGTTCCTCAAGAAGCACAAGAGGCTGCCTGCGCTCGCCGAGGCGCTGAAGAACCCGCTCGTCACTGAGGACCTGATCCTCAAGGGTTCTTCCGACCAGATGGTGGTCGGAAAACCTATGCCCACGGTCCCCGAGATGCGGGCGGCGTGGGACGCTATCAGACCGAACCAGGAGGCGGTGATGGCCGGCAAGATGTCGGCGAAAGACGCCGCCCGGGCGATGCAGGAGGCGTGCGAAAAGGCTATACGCGAGATGAAGAAGTAGTGGCATAGAACCAGGCTAGCAGCAGGCCCGGATGAAGCTACGAGTTTCGCCCGGGCCTGCAAGCCTGCAGGGTGGTGAAAGCAGTGATCCCGCTTACGTGGGATATAGTTGTGCGCGGGATTGTCGAGGTTGGGAAACTGCTTGCGGTAGTTGCCGCTGGTGTAGTCGTCATTGAGGCGTCGGCCTATCTCATCCTGTACCGGCTTCTAAGGTACAAGTACGCGTTACCATTTATGCTACTACTTCCTGCGCTGGTAGGTGTGGGAGCGCTCATACTATATCCTTTTGGCTTCAACGTCTACCTTGCTTTCAGTAACATGAACATGTACAGATTCAAGGAGTTCTCCGTAGGGCTCTCATACGGTATCACAAACTTCCTTGACGTTTTCCGATTGCCGGTCTTGCAAAGGGTCACGTTCTTTCAGTTGCTCGGTAGGACGGTGCTGTGGACAGCCATAAACGTAGTATGCCACGTTCTCGGCGGCCTCGGCCTCGCTATCCTGTTGAATCGCCCGATGAAAGGCAAGGGCGTCTACCGGACTCTCCTCGTCGTGCCATGGGCTGTCCCTCAGGTCATTTCGGCACTTGCGTGGAGAGGCGAGTTTCACTATCAATATGGCTTTGTTAATCTGGTGCTCGAGAGACTGGGGTTGTACCCGGTAGAGTGGCTCGGCGACCCACGATGGGCCTTCGTTGCTGTGGTCCTGGTCAACGTGTGGCTGGGGATCCCTTTCATGATGGTGGTGATCCTCGGAGGTCTCCAGAGCATATCTCAGGAGTATTACGACGCCGCACAGATAGACGGCGCGTCCGGCTGGCAGCAGTTCCGCTCCGTCACGCTGCCGCTCTTGAAGCCTGTATTGACACCTGCTGTAATCCTCGGAGTGGTGTGGACCTTCAACAACTTTAACGTGATTTACCTGGTCTCGAGGGGACGCCCCATGGAGGGGACCGAACTCCTCGTGACCTCGCTATACAAGGCCGTATTCGAGTTTTACCGGTATGGGTTCGGGGCTGCCTATGCCCTGGTGATCTTCATCTTCCTGTTTGCGTTTGCTGCCGTATATCTGCGAATCGTTGGCGGATTCAAGGGGGCCTGGGAATCATGAAGGGCGCTGCGAGGAGAAGCATCTTTCGTAGGGCGAGAGGGGACAGCCCTGTGAAGAGAGCCGTTATCCATGCTGTTCTGATTGCGGCGTGCACCGCGTCTGTGTACCCGTTTCTCCGGGTGGTCAGCATTTCTTTGCGTCCGGGCAACGCCCTGCTCTCAACCAACCTGGCCTTGATACCGCCTGGCGCTACTTTCGCAAATTACCGCACGGTCATCTTCGACAGGGATTTCACAATCTGGCTATGGAACAGCCTGGTTGTATCCGCGGCTGCGGTGCTCGTAGGTCTCATGCTCGCGGCGACTGCAGCGTATGCCTTCTCCCGATGGAAGTTCCCGGGCCGCAGGCAAGGTCTGCTGTTCTTGCTGACGAGCCAAATGATCCCTGCCGGCATGTTGCTGCTGCCGATATACATAATGGTCGTCAGGCTCAACCTGTTCAACACTTACACGGGAATGGCGATCGCATACTCGGTAAGTGCCGTGCCGTTTTCAATCTGGCTTCTGAAGGGGTATTATGATACCATACCGAGGGAACTCGAAGAGGCAGCGCTGGTGGATGGTGCTGGCCCGCTCACAGCCTTCTACCGGGTGATAATCCCGCTATCCACGCCTGCGCTAGCCATCGCCGGCCTTTTCAGCTTCATGACGGCGTGGAACGACTTCATGATGGCCCGCGTGATGTTGCAGAAGCCGGACATGTTCACCTGGACTGTCGGATTCCAGAAGCTCATGGACCAGTTCTCGACTCAATGGGGGGTGTTCGCTGCTGCATCCGTGCTCATTGCAATCCCGGCCATGGCCTTGTTCCTCTATTCCTCGAGGTGGCTCCTGTCTGGTATGACGCTGGGAGGAGTCAAAGAATAGCTCGTCAAGAAAGAGTCAAGACGGAATAAGGAGCACTAGAGGGAGAAGGAGGATTATCAAATCTGTTGTTGAATAGATGTTAGAGAAGCTGCATCCGCAGGCGTTCGGATACAGTAAGCTTCGTCTGGGAGGGGGTGGTCAAAGGGTAGTAGATGAGTTCTGCGCGTTGTTTGGGGTCTTGGGTCATGGCCGCGTCGGTCATGCCCGCGCATCTTCTAATTACGCTGCCTTGGGAATGCGTTATGTACGGTTCTGCAAGACGGCATAGGGGGTAATCAAGAAATGGCAAGAGTTTATCTGGAGCATGTAAGCAAGAGGTTCGGTAATGTCATAGCTGTTAACGACGCTACGCTTGAGATCAAGGATAAGGAGTTTCTAATACTTGTAGGCCCGTCGGGTTGCGGCAAGTCCACGACCTTGAGGATGGTAGCAGGGCTGGAAGAGATCTCGGAAGGGAATATTTACATCGGCGATACCCTCGTGAACGACATCCCTCCTAAGGACAGAGACATTGCAATGGTTTTCCAGAACTACGCTTTGTATCCCCACATGGATGTGTACAACAACATGGCTTTCGGCCTCAAACTCCGGAAGTTTCCGCGCGCCGAGATCGATAAGCGCGTTAAGGAAGCGGCGGCGATCCTCGGCATAGAGAACCTGCTCAAGAGGAAGCCGAAGGAACTCTCCGGAGGCCAGAGGCAGAGGGTTGCCCTGGGAAGGGCGATCGTTCGCGAGCCCAAGGTGTTCCTAATGGACGAGCCGCTTTCAAACCTCGACGCGAAGCTCCGCGTCCAGATGAGAGCGGAACTTGCCAAGCTGCACAACAGGCTCCAGACGACGATTATATACGTGACGCACGACCAGACGGAAGCCATGACAATGGGCGACCGTATCGTCGTCATGAAGGACGGGTTCATCCAGCAGGTGGGCGCCCCGATGGAGATCTACGAGCACCCTGATAACATGTTCGTAGCCGGGTTCATCGGTAGCCCCGCAATGAACTTCCTCGATGCAGTGATCAGGAGAGACAATGGCGACTTCTGGGTGGATTGCAGGAGCTTCAAGGTGAAGCTTCCGCTGACCAGGTTCGAGACCGTTGGCGAGTACATTGACAAAGAGGTCATCTTCGGCATCAGGCCGGAGGACATAGACGACAGAGAATTTGTTCCCAATGCGCACCCGGAACTTGTTGTCACGGCCGATGTCGATGTTACAGAGCCGATGGGTTCAGAGGTCTACCTGTACCTCACGGTCGGGCAGCATTCGTTCATCGCAAGGGTGGATGCCCGCACGAACGCCAAGGATGGTACGTCGCACCAGGTAGTCTTTAACACGGAGAAGGCACACCTCTTCGACAAGAAGACTCAGAACGCCATCAGGTAGAATAGCGCTGTTTGAGTGCCTGGCTTCCGAGTGCGCCTGGGGATAGTTGGAGAGAATATCTCTCACTATCCCCTTTTCGTGACCCAGGGACTCATCAGTGGTGGTCCGGGGTTCCAGGGGGTTGAGCAGTGGACGGGTGCGAGGCGCTTCCTCCTGCCAAGTAAGAGTTCAGTAATGCTCCCGACTTTGGCAGGGGTTGCCGGTGATTGCATGACGGGGCCCGGAATGCAACACCGGCAACCCCGACCGCCATCTGGAAGAGTGGCGTGGATTTGTGACGCCATACTTGGTTTAGGATAGGACCCTGGCGCCGTAAGGAGGTCGAATAGCATGTCAACTGGCGATGAGGGCGAACTTACAGCCGTGCTGGACAACGCTGACGAGATGGCCCGGCGCGATCCGGGCGGTATGGTAGGAATCGTGGCCGGCCTCGGAGAGCAAATCCACGATGCTCTGAGCATAGCGGGCAAGGCGGAATTCCCGCAGACCCTTGCGGGCGCTCGCTGCGTCGTGGCGGCGGGGCTCGGCGGCTCTGCTATCGGCGGCGATGTGGTGCGGGAGGTTACGTCCGACGAGCTCAAGGTGCCGATGGTGGTCATCAGGGACTATGAGTTGCCTGCGTTTGTGGACGGCGATACCCTGGTGTTCGTTTCAAGCTACTCCGGCAACACCGAGGAGACCCTCAGCGCATACGAGATCGCCCGGCGGCGTAAAGCCCGGGTGTTGTGCATCACGAGCGGAGGACGCCTGGCGGACCTTGCGACCCGCGACGGGGTACCCCTCGTGACCATTCCCGGAGGGTTTCCACCCAGGACAGCGCTGGGATACCTTTTTGTCCCTGTGCTTGTCGCACTGGCCGAGCTTGGGTATGTGAGTGACAGGGCGACGGACCTGGAGGAAGCCGAGCAGGTGCTGCGCGATCTCGCGGTCGTGCTGGGGCCTGAATCACCAGCCTCAGTCAACCAGGCGAAGCGGCTTGCCCTGGCCATGCACGGAAGGATTCCTCTCATTTATGGAGCTACCGGGATCACCGGCGCCGCCGCTCTTCGCTGGAAGACCCAGATCAACGAGAACAGCAAAACGCACGCATTCTGGAACGTCTTCCCGGAGCTCAACCACAACGAGACTGTGGGCTGGGGAGCGAGAGAAGACATCTCCAGGGCGCTTTATGTGGTGCTCCTGCGTGACAAGGAGGACCATCTTCGGGTGCAGCGAAGGATGGAGATAACGGCGGCTCTCATGAATGGGGCGTCCGGGATCGATGAAGTGTACAGCCTCGGGAGATCGAAGGTCGCGAGGCTTCTTTCGCTAGTGTACGTGGGAGATTTCGCCAGCTTGTATCTGGCGTTCCTCTACGGTATAGACCCGAAACCTGTGAAGGTGATAGACCACCTTAAGAGCGAACTTGCAAAAGAGTAGCCGCATTTTGCCTGCCCAACATCGCGAGAGAGGAGATGTGGGAGAGAGTCATGGCCAAGCCGCTTGTCGTGGGGGTCGATCTGGGAGGCACCAAGGTGGCAACTGTGGTAGCGGACCGGAGGGCTGCGATTGTCTCTCGGGTGACGAAGGCGACCGAACCTGAGCGGGGCGTAGACGCAGTCGTAGGTACCATACTTGATACTGTAAGGGAGGCAGTTGATCAGGCTGGGGCACGCCTGGGTGAGATCGGGGGGGTTGGGGTGGGTAGCCCCGGGCCGCTCGACCCTGAGGCCGGTGTTGTGATCTTTGCTCCCAATCTCAAGTGGCAGAACGTCCCTCTTGCCCCGATCATGCGAGACGCCCTCGGGGTGCCTGTTTACCTCGAAAACGACGCGAACCTGGCAGGCCTCGGCGAAGCCAGGTACGGCGCAGGTCGCGGGTCGAAAAACATGATCTACATCACCGTCAGCACCGGCATCGGCGGAGGCCTTATCTTCGGGGGCGAGATATACAGGGGCTCTTCGTTCGTAGCAGGCGAGGTCGGTCACATGATGATAATGGATGAAGGCCCTCTGTGCGGCTGCGGGAATTACGGGTGCCTCGAGGCTCTTGCTTCAGGGCCGGCCATAGCCAAAATGGCCCGCGAACTCATACGTCACGGGGAAGAGACGATGATGACTGATCTCGTCGGGGGCAACGTTGGCCTTGTGACAGCGGAGACCGTGGGGCAGGCGGCGATGCAGGGCGATGCCGCAGCGATAGCAGTAGTCGGGAAAGCCGCGGAGTATCTCGGCATAGGTATAGCGAATCTCGTCAACATCCTGAACCCCGATACGGTGGTGATAGGGGGCGGGGTAGCCAGGCTAGGGGAGATACTCCTCGAGCCTGTGCGCGAGACAGCGGCCCAGCACGCGCTGAAACCTGCGTTTGAGGCGGTCAAGATCGTAGGAGCGGAGCTTGGCACCGATGCCGGGGTTGTGGGCGCAGTCGGCCTTGTGCTTTCGAGGCTTTGATGCGAACCCCTTCTACGACGCAAACTCGTCTGCCAGTTGCCGGTGTTGTGTTCCGGGTGCTAAGTGGGGTCTAGAAGTAACGCCGGATACCGAACGTCCTCGTTTTTGGTGGCCTTCGTGTGGGCACCGGGACCGCTCCCAAAGGAGGAGTGGGCGCTTTGGAGCTAATGCTTCTTGCGTCCTCGAGAAGGGGCCTGGGTCCGGGGCAGTGCTGAATTGCCGGAGAAGTCCGCATTACATGGTGCATGCCTGAATATGTACATTAGGGCAGGAGGCCCTCAGGTTCTGTCCTGGGAGGGGGCTCTCAAACAGGGGATGGGGGGCATGAGTGCAATGCGGCACACCTTGTGGATAGTGATCTTTGTAACTGCGGCGACTGCGCTGCTAGTTGCAGGAGCGGGCGGG
>JBFMGS010000012.1:25880-27455 GCA_040752635.1 Bacillota bacterium | reverse complement strand
TCAGGTTCTGTCCTGGGAGGGGGCTCTCAAACAGGGGATGGGGGGCATGAGTGCAATGCGGCACACCTTGTGGATAGTGATCTTTGTAACTGCGGCGACTGCGCTGCTAGTTGCAGGAGCGGGCGGGCTTGGGTCGGGGGTGGCATCGGCTGAGCCTGTAGTGGTGCTCGATATGGACGACCCGGCCGGCGATGACTACGGGCCTGGGACCTACGTGTATCCAACGCACAAGGCGTTCGTGCCGGGCCTTTTCGATCTAAGGCATTTCAAGGTGAGCTACGACCCGGAGTATGTCTACTTCGACGCGACGTTCCAGGAGGTCACGAATCCGTGGAACGCGCCTGAAGGGTTCAGCCACCAGTTGATGAATATATACATCGACACAACCCGTGGCACCGGGAGGACGGACACGCTCAAGCCCGGCGCTCTGGTGGCTTTCGACAGGAAGCATGGCTGGGACTTGTTCATCAAGGCTCTCGGGTGGGGCGGGTGTAGAGCCTTTACTTCCCAGGACACGGCTGAGACCAGGGGAATAGCCGACGGCCTCTCCGCGAGCGTTCTTACAGATGGCAAGACCATCCGCGTCGCGGTTCCGCGGGCGGCTATCGGTGAGCCGGACAGGGGCTGGGGATACTACGTTCTCGTGGGGTCACAGGACGCTTTCGGGGATGATGACTTCCGACCTGTGATGGAGAAGGCAGGATCGTGGGTCTTCGGCGGGGGAAGCGACCTCGACGTGGATCCTAATGTCATTGACATGCTGGCTGTGCCGCGGGGGCGCTACTCCCAGGAAAGGCTGCTAGGGGCGTATAATGTCGCAAAGGGGTCGCTGGCCGTCCTCATGCCGGTCTCCGGCGGAGCCGCGGGTCACGTGGCTTTTCTTCCTGCTCGCCCCGCGGCCGTTGCGCTCGTTGCGGTCCTTTTGCTTGGTGGAGCGGGGGTTGTGTGGTGGGTTAGGCGCAAGAGACCGACCGCCCCTCCGCGGAGTTGATGCTGGTTCCATCGACATCAGGTGCTGGGATGAACCGCGACTGTCATCGCAGACGGGATGGGAAATGGACTTGCAGCGGGATCGTGTGTTATTCTCGTGTCAAACGTGGTTTGCACGAGGCCGCTTGGGGACGGAAGCCCGCGGGCGGCTTTTGCCCTATCATCACACTGCGTCGGCACCATACGCTGGGGAGGTGTACATGTGGAAGCGAAGAGACTTGTTTTCGGAGCTCTTCTGATTGCACTCGCCCTACTCATTCCCCTTGCATTCGGGGGGGTCCTCGGGGTCGTCATACCCCCGTTCTCTGCGACGCTGGCATCGCATGTCCCCGTCATGATTTCCATGCTTCTCGGTCCGTTGGTGGCTGTCCTGGTTGGTGCAGGCTCTGCGCTGGGCTTCTTTGTGAAGCTCGGACCCGTCATCGCGGCAAGGGCAGCTATGCACGCAGTGTTCGCGGGAGCCGGGGCGGTCATGGTGAAGAAAGGGGTGCCGTTCTGGCAGGCGCTGCTGTTGACTCTGCCGATCCATGCCTTTTCGGAGGCGCTCATCGTGTTGCCATTTGGATTCTCCCTCCAAAAAGCGGG
>JBFMGS010000012.1:0-25780 GCA_040752635.1 Bacillota bacterium | reverse complement strand
TCGCGCTCCAGCGCTACTGCGTGAAGAGCGAGGCTTTCTTCCGCGCGAGGGCGCGGCGGTAAACTTCGAGGGTGCGACTTGCCATCAGTTCAGCCGTGAAGTGCGCTTCGAACCGCCTGCGGCCGCGCTCGCCGTACTCGCGCCGTCTTGCCGGGTCACGCGCGAGCTCGAGCAGGGCAGCGGCGAGGGCCGCGTCGTCCTTGGGCGGAACGAGCAAGCCGGTCACTCCGTCGGCGACTACTTCGGGGATCCCCCCAACGGTGGTTGCGACCACCGGCTTCGCCAGGGCCATCGCCTCTAGAATAGCGATCCCGAATGGCTCCCAGAGGGACGGGAGGGCGAAGATGTCCATGGCCTCGACGGCAGCGGTGGGGTCGGGGAGCGCGCCCGTAAATATGACGTTCTCGCGGATGCCCAGGTCCTGCGCGAGCCGCTCTAGTTGCGGTCCTTTGCTTCCTCTCCCGACCACGAGCAACACGATGTCTGGCCGATCATTGCGGGCCCGGGATACAGCGGAGATGAGGTGGGCTGTCCCCTTCTGGCGTTCAAGCCGCGCGACCGTGCCAACTACCAACGCGGTGTCTTCTATACCGCGTTCGCGCCGGAATGCCCGCCGAGCCCCCGTAGGCTGGGGAGGCACGATTCCGTTGTGGATCACCGTGAGCCTGTCCCGCCTAAAGCCATACTTTGCTGCTTCGTGGTACTCCCAATCGGAGACGCAAATGACCTCGTCCGCAATTCGGTTGGCAAGAAAGCCGCTCACCACGTAGCTTGCAATGTCGGGGTAGCCGTGAATGGTGAAAACCACCGGGATGTCGGGACGTGCCAGCTTCGCCGCCACCGCGTACTCTATCCCGCCGTGAACGTGGACCAGTGAGAACCTGAACTCTTCCATAAGGTGGTGGAAAGCCGCGCGGTGCCCCTCGAGAGACCTGCGCACACCGGGCGCGAAGGCAAGGGGATCGATGATCTGATACGGAACTCCCTCGTCGCGGAACAGTGAGAGCGCCTCTCCTTGCGGCGCCATAAGGCAGGGCGTTACCTCCCGGCCCAGCGCCTTTATCAGCGTGAGCACGTGTTTTTCCGTTCCGCCGAGGTTTGCGAATGGAAGCTCGTAGAGCACATTGATGCGACAACCTTCCGCGTTCATACCTTCATTCTAGCACAGAACTCCCCTAGCACAATCTTTGCTTGCCAGAGGGGATTTCAAGTCGGCGGTTTTGCGTTAGAATATCATTGGAGATGTTAGCAAGAGAGATGCTGACAAGCACCGGGTATTTGGAGGCCAGTTAAGAAATGGTGAGCCGGTCGAAGAAGCTCGAGGCGATCAACAACTTTACCATGATAGTGGGGAACGACCCGGGTCTTGCCTATATCATGGGGTTCCTTGTCGGACAGATCGACCGCGTCCATTTCGTTCAGAACCCCGCCGGGGCTGACATTTCGCTCAGGCTGTCGCAAGGAAGGCTCACCGTCTGGCCTGCTGAGCCTTTCAGGGCGACAGTAGGAGGAGTGATCGTCCCCAACCCTATGGCTTTCGTCGCGGCGGCCAGCAACACTGACAAGCCGATCTGCGTTTCGCTCAACTTCGAGCACTCAGATGAAGCGCCGTGGTACCGGCAGGTCCTTCTTCCAGACGTATCGTACGTGAAGGGCAGCGCCGAGGCCGCAGAGGAAGAGGCCAGGGTGTTACGCGCTGAAATGGACCGTGCTCTAGACATATACGCGGAGTGCAAGAAGTTGCTAGAAGCGGACCCGGGTGGCCGCAAGGAGGAGCTTGACTACTACATGACGATCGCCCAGGAGCAGATGAGGCAGCTGAGCAGCAGACTGGAGGAAGTAAACGCACAGTTAAAACGACTGGCGGACTAAAGTTGGCCGGCAAGGAGGAAGCGGGGAACCCGTGGCGAATCCACCGCGTGACCGGTCGTGGAAACCGGTTGCGAGGGAGGGAGACCATGATGCAGGTGTCCAACACCGGCTTCATCGAGGGCACAGGCGGGCTGAGGCTCTTCCACCAGTGCTGGCTGCCAGAGGGGCGCACGCCCCGGGCGGCGATAGTGGTGACCCATGGGGGCGCGGAGCATTCGGGGCGCTACCAGAACGTGGTGGAGTACCTGGTGCCCCGCGGCTATGCAGTATGGGGGCTGGATAACCGAGGCCACGGGCGGTCCGAAGGCATGCGTGGGCACGTGGACCGCTACGAGCAGATCGTGGACGACTTGAAGCTGTTCTGTGATTTCGTCCGGGCGAGCACGCCCGGACAGGCCAAACTGTTCTTACTCGGCCACAGCATCGGCGGTCTGACTGCGCTCTCGTATGCGATAAAGTATGCCGATCCCGCATCGTGCGTGGTTGACGGGCTCATAGTCTCAAGCCCGTGCCTCGCGCTGTCAATGAAGGTCCCAAAGATCAAAGAAACGTTGGGGCGGCTTGCCGCGCGGTTGTTCCCGAAGGTGTCGGTGGACAGCGGGATCCCGCCCGGCGCCATATCCCGGGACCCTGCCGTGGTAGCCGCTTACGTCAGCGACCCGCTCAGGCACCCTAAGATCACGCTGCGCTTCTACGTAGAGCTTTCGGACCAGATGGCGAAGGTGATGTCACGAGCACCGTTCGTGAGGCTACCTTGTCTCATCCTGCAAGCGGGCAAGGATGGCCTGGTATCCCCGTACGCGACAAAGCGCTTCTACGCAGCTATGACCTGCCAGGACCGGGAATTGCGCGTATACTCCGACAGTTACCATGAACTGTTCAGCGACCTCAACCGCGACGAGGTGCTTCGTGATGTCGCCTCCTGGCTTGCGCGACACGCGGCCACGTAGGGCGTAGGGAGGGTTCCAGGGCCTTGCACGAGCGGCTATCTGCGGAGTGAATGCCGCGGCCTTGCCGGCAGCATCCTAAGTTGGGGCTCAGAAACCTTCCCCACTTTGCCGAGGGGTTGCCGGTGATTGCATGACGGGGCGTTGCAATTTGGACAGTACCGGATGCAACACCGGCAACCCGGGGCAAGAGTCCGCACAGTGAGTGAGGGCAACGCGGGCGAGGTGGTTCGGATGGCTGCGATCGGAATGGTTCTTGCCATTCCTCTCTTCGTCCTGGGACTCGCCGGCACCATACTCCCGGCGCTTCCCGGGGCGCCTCTTATCTGGTTGGGAATGCTCATATATGGTCTTTTCACCGGCTTTTCGGAGCTCACAGCATCGTTCTACGTGTGGCAAGGCGTTGCAGTCGCGCTGACTCTGCTTATCGATTATGCGGCGACCGCTTATGGAGCCAGGCGATACGGTGGGTCATCCGCCGCGATTTATGGGGCTATTGCTGGCATTCTTGCCGGACCTTTCATTCTCGGCCCTGCCGGTATCGTCGTCGGACCGTTCGCAGGAGCTTTCCTGGCCGAATTGCTCAAAGGTAGGCGGGGGAGGGACGCTTTCCGCGCTGCTTTCGGCACGCTTATCGGACTTGTGAGCGGAACCTTGCTCAAGTTAGCCGTAGAGATCGCTATGATCGTGTGGTTCTTCTGGACAGTTCTCGCATGAGTCAGCCGGCACGGGCGGGTGGTGAAGGGGGTCGTGGGGCGACGAGACTCTCGCCCCCCGCTTGGCCTGGGCAGCACCTCACCCGATGCCGCTTCCTGCTAACGCGACGTTGCTGCCCGTGACGATGTCCCTGGCTTCGGCTGGGAGCTATACCAGTAATGCATCAGAAACACTGCGAAAACGCTAACCATCACGCCGAGCACGCCCGCGATAGCTATGTTAAGAGACCTCCTCGGTCCGGAAGGCTCTGTGGGCGTTGATGCCGGCGCTACCACTCCCACTGCAGATCCAACGACAGCATGCGCTTGCGTTGCCTCGAGCGCGTGCAACTGCTCGACGAGGTCTCGATAGCGTGACTCCGCAGCATCAAGCAGTCTCTGGAGCTTCTCCTCTGCTACCTGCTCCTCCGTGAGCCTCAGTGTGAGTTGTACTATCTCCTTCTCCAGCACGGGGATAGCCCTGCGGCCCTCCTCTGCCCGTGCCTTCAGATCGGCCACAGTTGCCCTTTTCTGGGACACTTCGTTCAAAAGCGACGTATAGGCGGGGTTGATCTGGTCCCCTGTATACGCAGTGGTACCGGGGGCAGGGGACGATGCATCGGACTTTTCCTGTGTTGATGTCCAAACCACCGGGATCGTTTTCGGCACATCCTTGAGTTGTTGCTCGAGGACGTGTAGAGATTCAGACGCTGCACGAAGCTCGCTGCTCAGCCGGGCGTCTTCCCACCGGTAGTTGGCCAGCGTCGCGGTCCTTGCCTTGATCTCCTGCTTGAGGAGCTCGGCACCACCCGATTTCTGCAGGAGTTCTTTCAGTTGCTTCGCCGCATCGGCCATCCTGGCTTGCTGCTCGGCAAGTTCGGCAGAGACCGCTTGTTTACGCGAGGAAAGGCGCGCCGAAACCAGATCGGATAGGTAGCTCACATACTCAGTAACGACTGCATGTGCTATAACCCTTGCGTTCTCGGGCGACCGGTCTTTCACTGTTATCTCTATAAGTCTGTCGCCCTTCGCTGCGTCGCCTGCTGCCCTTGCCCTGACGTTGCCTGCCAGGCCAGCGACGCTGACGGGTATCTTGAGCGAGCTCACCACGCGTTGCAGGATTGCCGGGTCCTGAAGGAGCCTGATATGCGCCTGTGGCGTTCCGCCGATGATGCCTGCTATGACCGGGTCTGCGAGCTCCGCTTGGACCTCTTCGGGGGGGCTTACTGCCAGCACTGTGCTGGACTCATACACCGGGTCCAGCACGAAGAAGCTGATGAACCCGGAGAAGACCATGGCGGAAAGGGTGATCGCTGCTATGATCCACTTTCCGCGCCACAAAACCTCGATGTACTCCCTGAGATCGACCTCATCTGCGTACTCACCTTGATGTTCCACGCGTGCGCCGCAGGACCCGTTGCCTCACCCTTGCCTTATCCTGGATATCACAGACCCGCAGAAAAGACCAGGGCCCTGCAGCTTACCCTCCTTCTGGAACCTCGCCACACTTGCATTGATGCACCAGCACATTCGTTGAACGCTTTAAAACCCAAGTCTAGGCTGTTGATTCGTCACAAGGTGTCGTGATTCCTCCATCCGATACCTCGACATAAGGAATTCGTGGCGGATGGAGAGCGTATTCACGCACCACAAGCCGGAGGTGGTGTTCCGCGCTGCCGCACACAAGCACGCACCCATGATGGAGATGGACCTTGAGGAAACCATCAACAACAACGTCTTTGGTACGTGGAACCTGGCCTATGCCGCGGACAGGCATAAGACTTCGAGGTTTGTCCTCTGAAGGAGGAACCATCGCCACCAGCCACGAGCGCACATTCACAGCAAAGGGGTTCTCTGCGATAGATGGAAGTCCGGACGAGTTCCTGGCGACCTGCTGGGAACTTGCGGCCTCTGGCGAGGACGCCGGGCAGCGGTTTGTTGAATGGATATGGGGATTGACATCTCCACCTGCCCCGCCCCCGGACTTTTCCTCGCGCCCGTCTGGTAGACTGCATGGTGATGTAGTAGAATGCTGAGGGGCCGTTCCATAGGTCATTCGGGAAGTCTTTCGGGCGGCCGGGGAGGTAGGGCAAAAAGTCATGGTAGGTCCCCTTGAAGTACTATTCGTTCTTGCAGTCATCGGGTATGTCCTCGGAAGCGTGAGCGTCAAGGGTGTGCAACTCGGGACGTCAGGGGTATTGCTCGCAGCCCTGTACTTCGGGCACCTTGGCTATGAGATCCCGGGCGTCGTCCGGGACCTTGGCCTTGCGCTTTTCGTAGGTTCCGTCGGGCTCACGGCGGGCCCCAGGTTCTTTCGGAACCTTAAGCGAAACGCAATGTCCTATGGAGCCATAGCTCTCGCCATCGTAGCGTCCGGGGCGATGGCGACCGTAGCGCTTGCAAGGGTTTTCGGAATTCCTCGGGCTCTCTCTGTCGGCATTTACACCGGGGCGCTCACCACTACGCCCGGGCTCGCCGTGGCTCTTGAGGCCACGCGCGATAGCTCGGCGTCCATCGGGTACGGGATAGCTTACCCGTTCGGCGTGGTGGGCGTTGTGCTGTTTGTTCAGGCCCTTCCTTACCTCGTGAGAAAGAACCTCAAGGATGAGGTGGCGAGGCTCTCTCAGGTGGGGGACCTCTCCGAGAAGGCGACCCTGCTGGTGCGAGAGTTCATCGTCGAGCACCCGGATGCGGATCGCAAGACTCTTTCGGAGCTTGGCATCGCTTCTCGCACCGGCGCGATAGTGTCGAGGGTTCGGAGGGGAAAGCAAGTCCATGCAGCCTTTGGCGATACCGTCCTTATGAAAGGCGACGGCATCCGTGCTGTAGGCACCGAGGAGGCTCTGGCCAAACTAGAGCAGATCATCGGGCGGAGAACTCGACTTGCCATGGATGAGCCGGGGATCGAAGTGCGCGACTTTGTCATCGAAAACCGCAAGGTGGCCGGCAAGAAGGTTCGGGAACTGAACCCCCATGAAGGCTGCGGCGTGATCCTCACAAGGATCAGGAGGGCGGGGATTGAGTTCACGCCCGGCGCTGACACGGTGCTTGAACACAACGATATCGTGCGGGCGGTGGGGCCCCCGTTCGCGCAAGACAGGTTTCAGCAGACCATGGGGCGTCAGAGGAGGGCGCTCGAGCCCACCGGGATGCTCGCGCTGAGCCTCGTGCTTGCGGTGGGCCTGCTTGTAAGCCGCATCCGTCTGGAGATCCCGGGTGCGGGCGCGATAAGCCTCGGCCTTGCAGGCGGGCCGCTTCTGGCAGGGCTTATCGTGGGTCACTTCGGCGGCATCGGGCCCTGGTCTCTCAGGCCGCCGGGCCGGCTCCTGGCAGTGACGCGGGAGATCGGGCTCGTGCTGTTCCTCGCCAGTGCGGGCGTGGCTGCGGGCCGCGGCTTCGTCGAGACCGTGGGGAAGTATGGCTGGCTCCTGTTCGCAGGCGGCGCGCTCATCACGCTGATTCCCATGTTTCTCGGGTTTGCCCTGGCGAGCTGGCTGTTCAGGTTGAGCTTGCCGGACGCGCTCGGCAGCATATGCGGGGGCATGACAAGCACTCCGGCGCTCGGGGCTCTCATCGCGGCCGCCGGCAGCGATGAGGTGGCGGCTCCGTACGCAGCAACTTACCCTTTCGCGCTGGTGCTCGTGGTGCTGGCTACACAGGCTCTCGCCGCGATCCTCTGATCCGGGCAGGCTGCCCGACCGGGCTGGTAGCCTGAAAGCCGCGCATCCTTCCGATATGCTGGCTCTAAGTACTGACCTCGTTCTTGTTACCGCAGGTTTCGCCGTTTTTTTTCGAGAGTCGGTCGAAAGTCAGTTGCGTTTGTCCTGCAGTGATAGTATAATACTACCAGAGATCTGGAAAACACAATATAGTGGAAGACTCTTATCAAGAGCGGCTGAGGGACGGGCCCGATGAAGCCCGGCAACCGGCGGCGCATAGTCCGCACGCACGGTGCCAAATCCTGCAGAACTTCCGTTCTGGGAGATAGGAGACGACAGCCTCTTCCCAAGCGCGGAAGGGGCGTTTTTGTGTGTTTACCCTGGTTTGTCCTGACATGCTTGGCGTAGAAGCAGGTACGGCAACCGCCGTCTTACAGGCGGCGGCGGTGGTGTGGTTGGCGATATCAAGGTCTCAGATGATCTGAACAAGGAGGAATGTGCCATGGCTGGAGCTATGGAAGGTCCATGCAGTAAGCCAAAGCAACTCTTTACGTCTGAATCAGTCACCGAAGGCCACCCAGACAAGCTTTGCGATAAGATAGCCGACTCGGTGCTCGATGCCATCCTGGAACAGGACGACGATGCCCGCGTGGCCTGCGAGGTTGCTGCGACGACCGGGCTTGTCATCGTGATAGGCGAGATAACGACCTCGTGCTACGTAGATATCCCGCACATCGTGCGGGAAACCGTACGGGAGATCGGCTACACCAGGGCGAAATACGGGTTCGACGCTGATACCTGCGGTGTCATCAATTCCATACACGAGCAGTCGCCGGACATCGCCATAGGCGTAAATGAGTCGCTTGAAGCGAGGCAGGTGGAGGCGGCAGGCGCGGTGAACGGGTTTGAGCACCTCGGCGCCGGCGACCAGGGACTCATGTATGGGTTTGCCACGCGCGAGACCCCTGAGCTCATGCCCATGCCCATCATGTTGGCGCACAAGTTGGCCCGACGCCTCACGCAGGTGCGCAAGGAGAAGGTGCTGCCATACCTGCGGCCTGATGGGAAAACGCAGGTGACCGTGGAATACCAGGACGACACTCCTGTAAGAATCGAGGCCGTCGTGGTGTCTGCGCAGCACCACCCGAAAGTTGACTACGAAACGCTGAAGCGCGACATCACCGAGAAAGTGATCCGCCACGTGCTCCCTGCCTCGCTCCTGGACGAGCGGACGAAGCTGTTCATAAACCCCACGGGGCGCTTCGTGGTGGGCGGCCCCCACGGCGACTCCGGCCTGACGGGACGCAAGATCATAGTGGATACATACGGCGGCGCTGCGCGTCACGGCGGGGGATCGTTCTCCGGGAAAGACCCGACCAAGGTTGATAGATCCGCGTCCTACGCTCTTCGCTGGGTGGCGAAGAACATAGTGGCGGCAGGAATCGCGGACAAATGCGAAGTGCATGCGTCGTACGTGATCGGGGTGGCACACCCCGTGTCGGTGGGCGTGGAAACGTTCGGCACAGGCAAGCTTTGCGACGAGGACATACTCGCGCTTATCCGCAAGCACTTCGATCTCCGACCCGCCGCGATCATAGAAAGGCTCGGCCTGCGCAGGCCTATATACAGTCAGGTCGCGGCATACGGCCATTTCGGCCGGGCGGACCTCGATCTGCCATGGGAGAGGCTTGACAAGGTGGACGACCTCAAGGCCGATGCGTTCTAGGACGAGCCTGGTCGAATGCCCGAAAATCTCGAAAAGTCGCGGTAGGGGCGTGTCAGGCCACACAGCACGGGTCTCGGAAGTCCGGGCATGTGAGGCTTGGAACGCCCCTACCGCTTTTCTCCTGCCAGGGACATACTAATAAGAGGAATTCATAGGTTCATGTCGAAGTAACTGAGGACGCGGACCGGCAGGTCAGGCATCTATGCCAGGGCGCCTGCCGGGGCGCGTCGGCTTGTTGCCTCCGGGCATCGTGTGGAGGAGGACATAGAGTGATAAATGTAGGCGTGATCGGTTGTGGCAATTGGGGGAAGAACTACGTCAGGAACTTTTCCGAGATTCCCGAAGCTAGGCTCGTAACCTGCTGTGATACCAACCATTCCAGGCTCGTCGCCATCCGTGAGCGGTATCCTCTCGTAAAGCTAACCAAGAGTTTTCAAGCCGTTGCCTCGGACCCTAAAATCGATGCGGTTGTGGTTGCTACTCCGCCGGCGACTCACTACGGCATAGCCCGCGCTTGCCTGCTTCGTGGAAAGCATGTCCTTGTCGAGAAGCCGTTTACACTTTCTTCCGAGGACGCCGACCAGCTCGTAGACCTCGCGGCGAAGGCCGGAAGAGTTCTCATGGTAGGTCATATAATGGACTATCATCCGGGTATGCATATCGTCAAGGACTATATCGAATCTGGAGAACTCGGCAGAGTTTACTACCTCCACGCGACGCGGACAAGCCTGGGCATCGTTAGGGAAGACGTGAGCGTGCTGTGGGACAAGGCCCCGCACGACATAGCGACCCTGCTTTACCTGCTCGAGGACGAGCCTGTGAGCGTTGCCGCGACAGGTCAGGCTTACGTGAACGACGGTGTCGAGGATGTGGCCTTTGTCACGGTGCGGTTTGCTTCAGGGGTGATAGCCAACATCCACCTGAGCTGGCTCGACCCGTGCAAGGCGAGCAGGACGACGATAATCGGCGAAAAGAAGATGATAGTGTTCGATGACGCCGAAACGCTTGAAAAGGTCAAGGTTTACAACAAGGGCGTAAACCGCCGTCGTGACTTCGCAAAGGGGTCTCATGGCCGCGCAAACCCCGCCGGCGTTGGTGACAACGGCGGCGACAACGGCGTAGACAGCTCGAACGGCGTTGATACGATGAACGGCTTCTCGCAGTTCCAGTATACATTCACCTACGGTGACGTGTATATCCCGAAGCTTAAGATGAGTGAGCCGCTGCGGAACGAGTGCCTTCACTTCCTCGAGTGCATCCGCGAGGGCAAGCGGCCGCTGACCGACGGGGTGAACGGGTTGAAGGTGGTGCAGGTGCTGGAAAGGGCGGAGGAGTCCCTCCGCCAGGGAGGGGAGTACGTTCCGGTGGAACCGCGCGTCGCGGTCGCCGCGGCGAGGGCTGGCTTCATGGCCAGGGCGCGCTCATTCTGGAAAGGGCTTGGTTTCTGAGAGACGTCTAAAGCTCGCCACATTACAGAGATAGCCAGCAAGAATCCTGCGCCCGGGCTTCCCCGGGCGTTATTGGGATTTGCAGGAGTAGCGGTCGTCTGCCGGGAGTTCGTCGAATTCTGAGATCACGGAACGGAAGAAGGAAAGCAGGGTGCTTTCATCCCAGTCTCCTGAGCGGGGAGGGTCTCACCGGGACCAGTTCATCAAGGCCCAGGAAGAGGAGAGACGGCGCGTCGCGCGCGACATCCACGACGGCCCCGCCCAATTGATGGCCAACGCCATCATGAGGCTTGAGATCGTCGAAAAGCTAATTACAGAGGACCCGCCTCGTGCATCGCAAGAACTAAAAGAGCTCAGAAAGACCATAACAGAGGGGTTGCGAGAGATCAGAAGGATGATCTTCGATCTCCGCCCCATGATCCTTGACGACCTGGGGCTCGCGCCTGCGCTGCGACGGTACGTAAACGACTTCTCCGCAAGGCACGGCCTGGCGGTCGAGATGAACGTGCTAGGCAAGGAGACCAGGGTCGATCCCGTCATCGAACTTGCGTTGTTCCGGATCGTACAGGAGGCGCTGCACAACGTTCGCAAACATGCGCTGGCCTCAAAGGTGGTGGTGACCCTGGGGTATGGCGCGAGCACGATCGGGGCTAGCGTGGAGGATGACGGAAAAGGGTTTGACATGGCCGCCGTTTCTCGTAGTCTGGCAAAAGCCGAGAAGTTCGGGATCACCGGAATGAGGGAACGTGCGAAGCTCCTCGGAGGCTCGCTGGACATCGACACCGCTCCAGGCCGAGGCACCAGGGTGACTGTGAGAATCCCGATTGAGGACCAGTAGTTTGCAGGAGCCTGGGGGTAGGTGAACCATGACCGCGTCGGCAGGTGGTACGGCCCGATCCATCAGAGTACTGGTAGCCGACTATAGCGCGCTCTTCCGTTCAGGGATGCGCCGGGCCATCGAGGCTGAGCCAGACATCGAAGTCATGGGTGAGGCCAGCGATGTGGATCAGATAAACCGCGTCGTTGCGTGCGAAAACCCGGATGTCATAGTAGTCGGCACAGTCTCGCCCAGGCCCGCCGTATGGAAGGCGATTTCTGTAGAGATCGCTGCCCAAGACTCAGAGCACCGCTCGAGAAAAATCGGCGAGAAGTGTGCGGGACCGGGCGGCACGGGATCGGGAGGGGCAAGCGCCGAGCGCTCGTGTGCCCTTATCGCAGTGGTAGATCTAGCAGGTGGAAGTCGCCAGGCCTTCGATGCTGTATTCGATGCGTTCCGGGCCGGGGCCCTCGGGTGTGTTGACCGGTCTATTAGCGCGGAGGAGCTCGTGAATGCTATACGGGTAGTATCGAGCGGCCACCATTTTGCATCTCCTCAGGTGGTGAGGATTCTCGTAGACGAGCTCGCCAGGCTGAAAGAGGTCGCCTCCGGGTTCGAGGAAGCCGTTTCGCACGCGGTGACAGGCCCTGCGCGGTCGGTTGCTTCCGCCGCGGAGGCACCCCCGCATGTACTAACTCCGAGGGAATCCGAGGTGCTGTCTCTTGTGGCTTGCGGAAAGAGCAACCGCGAGATTGCGCGAACGCTTTCCATAAGCGAGAAGACAGTCAAAAACCACGTAAGCCACATCCTTCACAAGCTCGGAACGGACCGCCGCACTCAGGCTGCCGTGTGGGCCATCAGCCGTGGGTTCTCGGGGTTGTCGGGCCAAAGCTCTCACGACTAAAGTCCTACAGGAAAATAGGACATTAGGCTGATAGGCAATCTCTACCCGGAGTGCTAGTCTTTTAGATAGGAATCGACAAAGCGAAGATCGAGTCGTGTTAGATTGAAAATTGAAAAACGTTCTCCCGAGAAAGGCAAACCTGCCGAAAGGCGGGGACGCAAAGCCACGGGTCTAAAGCCAGGAGGGGTTCTGGCCATGACAGCCGGGTTGCCGAAGAGAAGGATCTTTTGAGCCTGCTCGTCTGGCAACGCCGACGGGCAGGCTCTGTTTTTGCGAGGAGTCTCTTCGGCGGGCCGCATGGGAGACTTACAGGTTGGCCGGGCTACACCATAAAAGGACACGCAAAGGACGCGTGGCTTTGACCTGACCTCATCTCATCTTCAAGAAACGGCTGGCCCATAGAGCCTCTCGGTGCGGTCATCGGGCACTCACAAATGAAGGGAGGTGCAGGTTATGATGGCATTGCTGAAGAGGCTTTTCCACGAAGAGAACGGCCAGGGTATGGTCGAGTACGGTTTGATAATCGCACTGGTCGCGGTGGTTCTCATTGGCGCATTAGTTCTGTTGCGTGGCGGCCTGGAGAATATATTCGGGAGAGCCACCACAGCGTTGCAGAACCCGGAGAACCAGTAGTAGACGCTATTCTTCCGACCTCCAAGCATGTTGACCGCAAAGCCAGCGTGGCGGACTGATTAGGGTACTTTCCAGGGGCTTTACTTACGGGGCCCTGCCGACCCCTCCGGGAGGGCCCTCCTGTCAGGAGTTTTTGTCAGAGGCAGGTGATTGGAGTGTTGCAGGTGGCTGCAATTGCGGTCACTGCGGCGGCGGTGTGGTATGACTGCAGGGAGAGGCGTATCCCGAACCGCCTGGTGGTGTCGAGCATGGCGGTAGGCCTTGTTCTCGGCCTGGTCACGGGCGGGCTGCGCGGGCTTGGGGCGTCCGTCGTCGGGCTTCTCGTGGGGGCCGGTATCCTTTTCGTGCCGTTCGCCCTTGGGTGGGTGGGCGCAGGCGACGTGAAGCTGCTTGCGGCGGTCGGGGCGATTCTGGGCGCGAAGGGTGCTGCGTGCTCCATTCTTTACGGCGCGGTTGCCGGCGGAATCATATCGGCGGCGGTTCTCGTGAAGCGTCGGCGCCTGGGACTGACTCTGGCGAGTATAGGGATTGGTTTTATCGGCTTTCTTTCCTTCGTGGTCCCCGGCATCCTCGGACGCAGTCTCAGGGTGGTGCGACAATCCGGCGAGGTCGTGCTGGTCCCGCCTTCAGGCCTCGCCATCCCGTATTCCGCCGCCATCGGCGTCGGCCTTCTCATCGCCATAGCAACCGGGTTTTCTATCCTGCCCGCCTGAGCGACCGCGCGAGGGCTTTATCCGGTCAGGTACGTAAGAATGCTTGCTCGCGCGCCCTGCAGAACGAGTGAGCATCGGAGGAGAAGGCGGCATGTGTTTCCATGGAAGATCTCCTCTTCTACGTGGCGAGAGGGCTCCCGCTCTACGTCGCGGAGGGATTCCCGCTCTATACAGCGGCAGGTCTCCTATCCTGCACGATGACCGTGGCCAGGCCATCGTTGAAATGGCGCTCGTCCTTGCCGTACTCCTCCTCCTGCTCACCGGCATCATGGAGTTCGGTCGCGTGCTGAGCGCGCAGATCGTGGTGTCCTATGCGTCGCGCGAAGGCGCAAGGGTAGGGATTCTCGGCAAGACCGATGCGGAGATAACCAAGGCGGTGCTGCATGCTGCGAGTTCGCTTGATGAGAGCAAGATCTCAGTGACTATCACACCTTCCCAATCCGAGCGGGTGAGAGGCGCGGAGTTGAGGGTAGAGGCGGAGTATACCGTCGACATCGTGGTTCCCCTCCTAAACGACATGCTCCCCAACCCCTACCCGGTGCGCGGCGTGACTACAATGCGCGTGGAGTGACGCTCAGGGGAAACGGACGCCGCGAGGGGTGAGGCTCATGCGGAGGGCTTTGCCGAGCGAGAAAGGTAGCGTAGTGGTGATCGTAGCCCTAGCGATGGCGGTGTTGCTGGGCTTCGCTGCGCTTGTCATCGATGTGGGGTTGCTTTACTTTAACAGGGTCGCGCTCTCGAATGCTGCTGACGCAGCCGCCCTCGCGGGGGTGCAGGAGCTTCCCGACAGGCCTGAGCAGGCCGAAGCTCTGGCGGTAAGCTACGCCGTGAAGAACGGCGCCGAGCAGAGCCGGACCGTGGCCACGGTCTTGCCCGACCGCTACAGCATGGGGGTAAGGATATCACGCACCGTCCCGCTGGGGTTCGCCAGGGTTCTAGGATTTGACAGCGTCGAGGTGCGTGCAAGCGCCAAAGCGAGGGTCGGCCCGGTGAGCGGCGTCTTCGGTGCAGCCCCCTTTTTCGTCCCAGAGCAAACCTTCGTATACGGGCAGACGTACGTTCTAAAGTATCCGGGCGGCCAGGGTGAGTCGGGGAACTTCGGGGGTCTCGCCCTGGGAGGGCGAGGAGCCCGGAACTATGAGGACAATATCACATACGGCTACCAGGGCTGGTTGCACGTGGGCGACTGGGTGGAGACGGAGCCCGGAAACATGTCCGGCCCGACGGTGAGGGGAGTCGAGAACAGGATATCGCAGTGCCTCCACTCGCCGGCGTGTACCTTCGACCGCTTCGTGAAGGGGTGTCCCAGGCTGATACTGATACCCGTCGCAGATGTGGAACCCGGGGACCTCACCGGGCGGAGTTCGGTGCTCTTGGTCGGGTTCGCAGCATTCTTCCTCGAGGGTGTAGGAGGCCACGGCAACAAGTGCGAGGTAACAGGCAGGTTCATCAGATGGGCGACCGACGGCGAGATCGGAGGCTCAGGCGACTACGGGCTTGTGTCGTACAGGCTGGAGGAGTAGGAGGGGGAAGATGAGGGGGTGGCTAAACGATGAAGGGCGGTAAGTTGGCGGTATTGTTCGCCCTGATACCCGGGCTCTTAGCCGCCGTCATGACCTACGTGTATATCAACAACGCGGCGAAGCCCAAACCCGTCTCGGGGAAGAGTGTGCCGGTGGTAGCTGCCAAGTCCACCATACCGCCGCGTACCAAGGTCACGCAAGACCTCGTTTACATCAAGGAGATACCTGAAGCCGCCGTGCATGCCAGGGCTGCCCGTGATCCTGCACGTGTTGTGGGGCTTATCACGAAATCCGAGATCCTCGAGGGCGAGCAGGTGATTATGGACAGGCTGTACGGCGAGAACGAGCGGGCGGGCCTGGCATCCTCTATCCCGCGCGACAAACGAGCAGTCACAGTCCCTGTGAACGAAGTGGTCGGAGTTGCAGGGTTCGTAAAGCCGGGCGATCGCGTTGATGTTGTTGCAACCGTGAGCGCAGCCGGCGAGACGGGGGACGTAGCTTTCACCGTGCTGGAAGATGTGGAAGTGCTGGCAATAGCCCAGGAGACCGAGGACAAAAGCCAGGGTAAAGCGAAGGTGTCCACCAGCGCCACTCTAGCCGTCACACCTGCTCAGGCGGAGCGTCTCGCCCTGGCTGAGGAGATGGGAAACTTGCGCCTGGCCTTGAGACCTCTATTCGCTTCTGCCACAAAGGGCACGGGCATAGTTGCGCGCGAGATGCTGAGAGAGGTCAAAGGTTGGATGCCTCCGAAACCGCCATCCAGCGAGGCCGCCTCCCCTGAGCCTGTCGTGAGCGTGGCTCGCCAGACTCCGGCATTGCCTGTAGGGCAAGCGCTTTCAACAGCCTCTTCCCAACCATCCGGGCTGGCATCACCCGAGCAGGCGATGGTGGAGGTCATTAAAGGCTCGCAGAAGACTTACGTCGCTCTGTCTGAACGAGGGAGGTGATTGGGTAATGAATTCGAGCAAAGCCTTCGTGGCGCTTGCTCTCGTGGTAAGTGTGGCGTTGATGACACCAGCAGCTCCTCCTGCGTCGGCTCAAGGGGTAGGCGGCCGTGCAGAGAGTCCTTCGTTCGCGGTGGTGGTCAGCCAGTCCAGGATCCTACAGGTCAAAGACGTCGTGAGGGTAGCGGTTGCTGACCCTGCCATCGCCGATGTTGTGGTGGCGTCGAAGACTGAGGTCATCGTGATTGGAAAGGCAGAAGGGAAGACGACCCTCCATGTTTGGGACTCATCCGGCCGCACCAGCTTGGACGTGCGGGTCTATGTTAACAACGAAGAGTTGCTGCGGGAGATCGAAAGCGCCATCGGAACGGGAGAGCTCCGCGCGAGATTTGCCAGGGCAACGTTAGTGCTCGACGGTGCGGTTGAGACAGACGCCGAGTCAAGACGGGCTGAGCTTATTGCGAGAGCCTACGCTGACAAGGTCCTCAACCTGATAACCGTGAAAAACCCGGCAAGCCCTCCCCCTCCGGCCGTGATCGAAGCTTCCGAAGTGCAGGCGGCCATAGGGATTGAGGGTGTGCAGGTTCGCGTCCTCAAGGACACTGTGATCCTCGAGGGCAGAGTGCCGAATCCGCTTGATGCGGATCGAGCCGAGCAGATCGCCAGGATCTTCTCAGATAAGGTGTTGAACTTCATTCAGCAGCCGGCGGTGGAGGTCATCAGTGGATCACAAAAGGTCAACGTCACCGTGGCTAGAACCGGGGAGGCGACTGGGCCGTGAATTTGAGTAGTCGCCGCTACCTCTCTATTCTCGTTGCTACTGCTGTGGTGCTGGCGGCTGCGACTCCCGGGCTGGCTCAAGAGGTGGGCGGCTCCGTAAGCGACCAGACGTTCGCCCTGGTGGCCGGCCAATCCAGGCTCCTGCAGGTCAACGACCTCGTGAGAGTAGCGGTCGCCGACCCTGCGGTCGCCGATGTTGTGGTGGTGTCTAAGACCGAGATCATCGTGAATGGAAAGTCGGAGGGGAGGACGACCATCCACATCTGGGATTCGTCCGGGCACACAAGCTTGGACGTCCGTGTTTACAAGGTAGACAGTCGATCCGAGCCTCCGAAGTCTCGGCTTCCGGAAACCGATCCTGATGTTGCATTGAGAGACGCGATAATTGCGGCAGTACGGGATCCCAGGGTCCAGGTGACAGTTGTCAAAGGGGCCGTGCTCCTTGAGGGAGAGGTTTCGAGCGATTACGAGAAGCTGCGCGCGGAGACCATCTCGAGACTTTACGCTTCGAACGTTGCGAGCGTGCTCCGCGTTGCGGAGGTGGCACCGCCTTCGCCGACCGCCCCCGCTTCCGCTCCCGCTTCCGCTCCACAGTCCCCATCGCCGCCTCAGCCGCTCGAGCCACGCCTGGAGGATGTGGTGACAGAGTATATCGGCATACCGACAGTGAGGGTGCGTTCCGTTGGCGGCAAGCTTCTGCTGGAGGGCAGCGTTAAGTCGCAAAATGACCTTGAGCGGGCCCAGAAGATAGCGGGGATGTTCAGTGCTGACGTGGTCAACCTCCTCGAGATGACCGATCCTGTGCAGGTGCTCCTTCAGGTGCAGGTTGTGGAGGTGAATCTGGGATCGCTGAAAAACCTGGGCGTCACGTGGAGCTCGGTGACCGGCGAAGGCGTCAAGCCCGGCGTGCTTGTGTTCGGAGAGGTGCCGATTCCGATCACTCCGCCCTTGCTCCCCGATACTCCCGAGGCACAGAACTGGCAGAAGAGATTGCCCGTGGACAGCATCGTGACGGAGATCTGGCGCTTGAGCCCGATACGGGCGACCCTTGATCTGCTGGTAGGCCAGGACGCGGCGAGGGTGCTTGCGGCGCCGAGCCTCCTGACCTTAAGTGGTAAGCAGGCCAACTTCCTGGTGGGCGGGGAGATCCCGGTGTACCTCGGTCGAAGCGACGGGAAGATCACGTTCGAATGGCGGCCCTACGGCGTGAAGCTGAACATACTTCCGACCGTTGACGCTAAGGGCAGGATCATGGTTGACGTCGAGCCTGAGGTCTCGTCCCTCGACTGGAACAACGCGCTCGACGTGGGCGACGCGGTCATTCCCGCGATCAAGGTCAGGAGGGCTTCCTCGCACCTCGTGGTGGAGGACGGGGCGACCATTGCTTTAGGAGGCTTAATACAGAATAGCCAGGTGGAAGTCGTTAAGAAGGTCCCGATACTCGGCGACTGGCTTGGGGACCTGCCCATCATCGGGCTGCTCTTCCGGAGCAAGAAGTTCGAGCGGGGCGAAACGGAACTCGTGATACTCATCACCCCGAGGGTTGTGAGGGCCGGCGAAGGGGTCGCCAGGGACGAGGTGCTGGCGCCTCCAAAACCTGCTGTGGTGGAACCTGCCAAACCCGCAGCGCCCGGAGTGCGGGGAGTGGGGAAGTGAAACCATGACCGACCACCGAATCAAGGTCCTCATAGTGGATGACGTGGCCGAAACGCGGGAGAACCTCAAAAAGCTCCTTTCGTTCGGCCAGGGGTTCGTTGTCGCCGGCGAGGCCGAGAACGGCAAAGAGGCGGTTGCACTTGCCAAAAGGGTCAGGCCTGATGTGATCCTGATGGACATCAACATGCCTGTCATGGGCGGCATCGAGGCAACCGAGATGATCTCGGTCGAAGTCCCTGCGAGCACGGTGATCATCATATCAGTCCAGGGGGAGCAGGAGTACCTGAGGGAGGCCATGGCGGCAGGCGCCCGGGATTACCTCGTAAAACCGTTCTCCGCCGATGACCTCATCAACACGATCCGCAGGACGTACGAGATGGAGTTGAAACGCAGGGCGAGGTTCGCTCCTGCCCCGATCGCCCAGCGCAAAATGGGCAGGGTTGTGGCGGTGTTCAGCACTAAAGGTGGGGTCGGTAAGACCACCATAGCCACTAACCTCGCTACGGAGCTTGCAAGCCGGGGAGAAACGAGCGTGGTTCTGGTCGATCTCGACCTCCAGTTCGGCGATGTGGCCATTATGCTCGATTCGATTCCCATCCGAACCATCGCTGACATTGCCAAGGAGGAGGAGATCGACTCAGAGCTTGTAGAGGCGTGCCTCCTCACTCACAGGTCCGGCGTTAGGGTGCTTGCGTCCCCCCTCCGTCCCGAGCAGGCAGAGGTCGTTACTGCGAAGCACGTGGAGGCGGTCCTCACCCTTCTGGCAGAAGCCTACGATTTCGTGATCGTGGACATGCCACAGGGCCTGACCGACATTGCACTTGCCGCGCTCGATGCCGCCGACAGGATCCTCCTCGTGACGACGCTGGAGCTTCCAGCCATCAAGAATGCCAGGTTATGCCTGGAGGTCATGGAGTCGCTGGGATACGAGGAGGGCAAGGTCAAAGTGGTCCTCAACCGGTCCTCCAGGGAGATCGGCCTCAGCGTTGACGAGGTAGAGAAGATCCTCCACAGGCCCGTGGATGTCCACATCCCAAGCGACGGGCGGGTGGTCGTCCCGTCCGTGAACAAAGGGGTGCCGTTCGTCACGAGCAACCCTTCGGCGAAGATATCCCAGACAATACGGGAACTCGCTCATCTCATTGCCCCGGCTGAGGTCTGCAAACCTGCCCCGGGGGAGAAAGCTGCACGACCGGGCGGCGTGAAGGAGCGAGGCATACCGGCGCGGATCGCCAGCATCTTCACAGGAGGGTGAGACGCGCATGTCACTACGGGCGAGGCTTGAGCGGGTGCGACAAGCCCAGCGCGGGCGCGAGGCGCAGGCGCGACCGGCCCAGCAAGGAGAAGCGCGTGGGTCAGGATATGAACAGCGACAAACGCAAGGGGAGGGACAAAGACAGGAGCCGGCTCAGGAAAGGTCCTTGCGCGTGGTTGACTCTGCACGCCAGTTGCCGCCCGAGCCGATCCTGATACCTCGGGAGGACCCGTATGCGGCGCTTAAGGACAAGATCCACGAAAGGCTCGTAAAAGAGATAGACAAAGACCTCCTGCGGCAATCCGGCTCCCCCGCCGAGCGGCAGAGGCTTGCGAGCGAGGTGGAAGCGGTCGCATCACGGGTCCTCGACGAGGAGCCTTTACCACTCATGCGCTCCGAGCGGGCGCAGGTCATCTCGGAAGTCATCGACGACGTGCTGGGCCTCGGACCCATCACCCCGCTTCTCGAGGACGACTCGGTCACGGAGATCATGGTCAACGGCCCGGACCACGTGTACGTGGAACGCGGCGGCAGGATCGAGCGGGCGAGGGTGAGATTCCGTAGCGCCGACCATGTGATGCACATCATTGAGAGGATCGTCTCGCCAATCGGCCGCAGGATCGACGAAGCAAGCCCTATGGTAGATGCGAGGCTCCCCGACGGGTCGAGGGTCAATGCGATCATTCCTCCGATTTCGCTGGTGGGCCCTTGCATCACCATCCGCAAGTTCGCCCGGGAGCCATTCACCATAGACGACCTGGTGAGGTTCGGGACGCTCACGCGTCCGATGGCAGAGTTCCTCGATGGTTGCGTCAAGGCGAGGCTCAACATAGTGGTCTCGGGCGGAACCGGGAGCGGGAAAACCACCACGCTCAACGTGCTCTCGTCGTTCATCCCGGCGAATGAGCGTATCGTGACAATCGAGGACGCGGCCGAGTTACAGCTTCGCCAGGAGCACGTTGTGACGCTCGAGGCGAGACCCCCGAACCTCGAGGGGAAAGGAGCTATTACCATCCGGGACCTCGTGAGAAACGCCCTCCGAATGCGGCCTGACAGGATAGTCGTCGGTGAGGTTCGGTCCGGCGAGGCGCTGGACATGCTTCAGGCGATGAACACCGGCCACGACGGGTCTCTTACCACAGGTCATGCCAACTCGCCGCGCGACATGCTGTCGAGGCTCGAAACCATGGTGCTCATGGCCGGAATGGACTTGCCACTGCGGGCCATCCGCGAGCAGATATCGGCAGCCATAGACCTTATCGTCCACCAGGCCAGGCTCCGAGACGGAAGCCGCAAGATCACGCATCTCACCGAGGTCCAGGGCATGGAAGGCGACGTCATCACGACTCAGGACATCTACGTGTTTGAGCAGACCGGGGTAGACGAACGAGGAAGGATCCTGGGGAGGTTCACTGCCACTGGTATCAGGCCGAAGTTCCTCGAGAGGTTCGAGGCAGCCGGGATAAGCGTACCGCCTGGAATGTTCGTGGACTTTCTCTGAAGCTCCGTGGGTACGGAATGATGAAGGGAGAAAACGCTATGCCAGGTCCGGCGTTTGCGATCACGGTGTCAATCCTCGTGTTCACCTCTGTCGCGCTACTGACGTACGCTGCCGCAAGGGCGCTCGACGAGCGCAGGACCGGCGCGTGGAGGCTGGCGCGACTCGCCCGGATGACGCCGGCGAGGCAGCCGGGAGCGCACGGCGGCGCGGCCGGGAGCATGGGCCAGGCAGGTCTTCGTGTAGGCGCAACAAGGGGCCAGGACACCAGAGGGCCGCGGGGCACAACCAGGAGTCCCCTGCGCTTGGCGCTCGCGCTCCTTGCGAGGGCGTTTGAGAACAAATCCTACGCCGCGAGGATCGAGCGCGAGCTTGCAAGGGCGGACATCCCGCTGCGCGGGTCCGAATTTGTCGCGATCAACCTCATCCTGATCGTAGTCGGCTTCATCGTCGGGTTCCTTTTGACGAGAGGGGGCGGCCTTGCTTTCGGGCTGGCGGTCGCCGGCGGGTTTCTGCCGAACGCATATGTCAAGTGGAAGCAAGCCGGTCGGCTCGCCAGGCTGAACTCGCAAATAGCAGATGCGCTCGTGATAATGGCAAACTCGCTTCGGGCCGGGTACAGCTTCTTGCAAGCCATGGATATGGTCTCGCGGGAGATGGCGCCGCCGATTTCCGACGAGTTCTCGGCCGCCATGAAAGAAATGGGCCTTGGCGCTCCGACAGAGGGGGCGCTCACCGGCCTCGCTGAACGCGCGGGAAGCGAGGATATGGAGCTTGTGGTAACTGCGGTGCTCATACAAAGGCAGGTCGGAGGCAACCTTGCCGAGGTCCTCGACAACATCGCCCACACCATAAGGGAACGGGTGAGGATCCGCGCAGAGATCAGGACTCTCACCGCTCAGGGCAGGCTGTCCGGGATCATCATAGGGGTCCTTCCCGTGGCGCTTGGGTGCTTGCTCTATGCTATCAACCCTAGCTACATCAGATTGCTCTTCACCCACCCTGTCGGCAGAATCATGGTCGGGATGGCGGCGGTTGGAGAGATCGTCGGGGCCTGGGTGATCAAGAGGATCATCACCATTGAGGTATGAAAGGGGGGTCGGGGCGTGGCACTCGCGCTTTCGGCGCTGGTATTCATGAGCATCACATCTCTCGCCTTGTGGGCGATGGGGTTCAATCGAGGGCCTACCGCGAGCGAGCGGCTGAAGCGGCTCACCTCCCTCACGAGAGTGCCCAGCGAGCGTGAGAAGAAGCTGGCACGGCCTCTTACGGAGCGCCTCTTCTCCCCGATCCTGGAACTCATCAGGGGTCTTGTGGTGTCCCTCACGCCGAGACATGTGGTAGAGGCTGTAAAGCGCAAGCTTGACGCAGCAGGCAACCCCTGGCACATGACTCCGGGCGATTACATCCTGATGCGCGTTGTTACGCTCGCTATGGTCCCCGCGGCGCTGTTCGTGCTCGCCCGTGGCATAGGCGCGAGCCGGGCCTTCCTCGTCGCCTGCGCGGCGGCGGCCCTGGGTTGGGTGGTCCCCGAGGTGATGATGCAGTCGAAAAAGAAGGACCGGGAAAGAAAGATACGGAAATCCCTTCCCGACGTGCTGGACCTCCTGACCGTGAGCGTCGAGGCGGGGCTCGCGTTCGATGCGGCGCTGGCAAAAGTTGTCGAGAGGAAGTCGGGCCCTCTGGCTGAGGAGTTCCGCCTTCTACTGCAAGAGATTCGGGTGGGCAAGCCCAGAAGGGAGGCTTTGCGGGAAGTCTCGGAAAGAGTGAGAATCGATGACATTTCTTCGTTCATCGCATCGGTCATTCAAGCGGACCAGCTCGGCGTGAGCATAGCGAACATCCTGCGGATCCAGGCGGCGCAGGTGAGGTCGAAGAGGAGGCAGCGGGCGGAGGAAGCAGGCATGAAGGCGCCCATCAAGATGCTCTTTCCGCTCATCTTCTTCATATTCCCCACGCTGTTCGTGGTCCTGCTCGGCCCGGCCGTGATCCAGGTAGCTACGATGTTTATGGAATTCTGACTCCCGGGATGTTGCCTTGCCGGAGGTGTCGGTGTCGCAGTAAGGGTCCCCACCTTGGCGTTGCGTTAGGCGTTCCCACCTGAAGGGGGAATGCCTTTCCTCGGTTCAAGGCCGCTTAATGCAGGCAAGAAGAGCATTCCTTCCAAGCGGCAAAACAGGTCTCGTACCTCGGGGTGGGTGCTGTAAGGTTGGGCTGAACCCCGCCCTCTTACTTTACGACTATAGATAGCCAACATCAGACTTGTAACGAGTCCGCAGCTGTGCAAGTGCGTAATCGGGCGGGCCGCGCCCTGGGACTACCTCACGGTTCAAGTCCGAGGTTGGACATCTACAGCATTACCTGGATGCAGGGCACACCTTGCGGGGCCCCAATGGGATTGCGCGAGCACTGCCAATCTCTTTAGAGGCACTGGACGCTCTTGTGTATGTAGGTGGAAGGTGGCTTAGGATGCACTCCAGGATCGCAGTAATAAACGCGACTCGGTCTACCGTGCTTGCGACACACGTGACACTTGCTCTCTCCGAGGCGGCGCGCGCGCGAGGCCTCCTCGGAAGGTCGTCGTTGGAGCGGGGCGAGGGGCTTATCCTTCGCCCGTGTAAAGGGGTCCACAGCTTCGGAATGAAATTCGCCATAGATGTGGCTTACGTGACCCACACTGGCGTAGTAGTGCGCGTGGTTGCGCCGCTCCTTCCCAACAAGGCGGGCCCGTTGGTGTGGCGCGCAGGCTGGGTGCTGGAGCTTCCCGAGGGCGTACTCGGAGAGACCGGGACCGTGCCGGGCGACAAACTGCTACCCTTCTACTATCAGTAACATCCTCTTACTGTCACTATCAGTAACCTCACTGCTTCATCAGCCATCCTGTGAGCTGCATCAACGCCAATAGCAGTGCTACTGGCATTGCTGACGTTCGTTTTCATTCAGCGTTACTCTGTGAACGGTGTTGCCATCATCGGGCTCATGGGTTGAGTGGCAGTATTCACCGGGCCAACTTGAAGAAGGAACTTGCACGCAGCCAGGGAAATAACAAGAGAGGGGAGATGAGAGGAGAAAACGGCGTGACTGGCTTCTTAAATGAATGGCTTTCGTTTGTGTCCAGGGAGAGCCTGGTATTCCTCACCGCAATGTTACCCGTTGTGGAGCTCCGCGGCGCCATACCGCTGGGCATTTCACTCGGCATGAGCCCCATTGAGGCCTGTGTCGTGAGCGTCTTGGGCAACATTGCACCTGTCGTTCCCGTGATGGTCTTCTTGCGCTACGTGGCCGGATGGTTACGCAGGTTTCAGACGTTCCGCAAGGCAAGCGACTCGCTTTTTTCTCGCACCAGGGCACGCAGTCGCCTCGTCCAGAAATACGGCCTCATCGGGCTCGTCCTCTTTGTGGCCGTTCCTTTGCCTTCCACCGGCGCCTGGACCGCCGCGATAGCCGCATTCCTCTTCGGCATTAGGATCCGCTACGCATTCGTGTCAATCGCCCTCGGGACCGTGATCGCAGGCGCCATCGTAACTTATCTGAGCTCACACGTAATATAAGCTTCCCGGAATACCTCACAAGAAACCCGTGTCTCCTGACATCTGCGCGCAGCTACCAGTCCGCCAACAGGCAGGTCCAATCCCTCGGCGTTGACCGTGGGACCATTGGGACCATGATGAGGCAGGCGGGGTGACAGCATCCCCCGTCACTAGCGGTCAGAACCCTCAAAACTGTCATACCTCAGGCGGCCAAGCATATGAATACGATGTGATCGCCACATTGGGGCGGACAGGCGGAGAGGGGCGGGGTTGGAGTTGAGGGCGGAGTCGGCATCCAGACGCTTCGCGGGGAGCTCGCCGCGGCGTATTTGTTGCGCAGCCGTTGTGGTGGCCTTGCTGGTGGCCGTTGTCTTGCCGGTTTCCCCAGGGCATGCGGCGGGGCCTGCCGGGAGTGGCGAAATGCAAAGCGTAGCTGAGGTTTACCCGGATGAGTACTACCATATCCCGCGCGCGAAGGACATTCATGTATTTGGCTTCTTCAAGGACGGGGCGATGATGGTACCGGTGCGGATTGTGGGAGAGGCGTACGGAGCCACGGTGCACTGGTTCTCGGAGACCCGGACAGCCGTCAACGGTCACTCGATGGAGACAGTAACGGTATCAGAGCAGGCCTATACCCCTGCGAGGCAGCTCGCTACAATCCTCGGCTGCTGGCTCGAATGGGACGGGGCCGCCTCTACCGTTACACTGTCGAACGGAATTCAGAGGGTCATCGTCTCGAGCTCGGCCGCCTCGCCAGCGCAGCCAGGAGGAGGTAGCGCACGGGTGTCCCCCACCGCGCCGGAGCCAGGGGCTAAGAACGGGGTCGGTATCGGCGACAGGGGAGTTGATCCGCAGGCGGCGCGAGGGCTAACCTCACTCGGGGCGTCCTTGTTACCCCGTGGGACAACGGACACAGGCACGGTCGCTACTGGTGCTGGCGACATAGGAGGCCTGCTATCGGGCGTCGCTGGCACGCCGCCGGCGAGCACAGTCCCTCTGCCGGGCTCTACAACCCTACCTGGTAGCATACCCCCGGGGGCGGCCCCCCGCCCCCCCGGTGAGCGGGTGGTTCGAGGGAGGATCGCCCTCACGTTCGACGACGGGCCGGATCCCGAGTATACCCCGAAGATCCTCAAGACCCTCGCGGCATACCGCGTGAAGGCTACGTTCTTCTTCA
>JBFMGS010000011.1:36086-50495 GCA_040752635.1 Bacillota bacterium | reverse complement strand
AAGACCCATCAACTGCGTTCGGTGATCCAAACGGGAGCGAGGTTTGGGATGCAGACGCAGGACCAGTCGCTTCGCCAGTGGGTCGAACAAGGGGTGGTGAGCCTGGAGGATGCGCTCGCCGTGGCGATAGACCAGGATGAATTCAAACGGTTGGTGAAAGGCCAGTAAGGGGGCAGATCCTGGGTGGACCGGGTCTTTACGTACCGGGCGCGCGATGCGTCCGGGAGGCTGGCAGAGGGTGTGGTCAGGGCGGCTGATGAGGGCGCCGCTGCCGAGCTATTGCGCAGCCAGGGGCTTTTCGTGATCGGGCTCACCCCGGGCGAGCGGGTTCAACCCGCGCACACGGCGGCGAGAGGCCTGCCCGGCGGAAGGATGAATGTGGTAAGCCTCGCCCGGCTTTCCCGTCACCTTGCCGTGTTGACGCAGGCTGGCCTAGGATTGTCGGGCGCCCTGAACACCCTCGCCCGCCAGGCTGAGACCAGGTTCGAGAGGCTGGTGCTCGAGGCTGCCAAAGCCAGGGTGGACGCGGGGAACCCTCTTGCAAGCGCCCTCCTGGAAACCGGGGTGTTCCCGCCGCTCTTCGTCCACATGGTCGAAGCGGGAGAGGTGACGGGCCGCTTAGATGAAGTCCTCGCGCGGCTTGCTGACTACTACGAGAGGGACCACGATCTCCGCCAGAAGGTGAAGGGCGCCCTTACATACCCGGCTGTAGTGGCTGGTTTCGCCGTGATAGTGGTCGGGATACTGATGACTTTCGTGCTCCCGAGGTTTATAGGCGCACTTACGCAATCCGGCGTGCCGCTGCCCAAGATCACGCAGATCGTGTTCGGCGTCGGGAAGTTCGTGCAGGCCAGGTGGTACATTGTGCTCGGGGTTCCGGCGCTCATTGCGGCAGCGGCAGCTTACACGCTCCGGACCGACGGGGGCCGCTACTGGTTCGACTCGACGGTGCTTAGACTACCGGTGGTAGGGAAGCTCACCGAGAAGGTCATCGTGGTCAGGTTTGCGCAAACGCTCGCGAGCCTTGTCGCGGCAGGAGTGCCTATTCTTCAGAGCCTGGAAATAGTGGAGAAGGTCGTGGGCAACAGCCACATCGCGGCGGGGCTTCGCCAGGTTCGATCAGGTGTGAGGGAGGGGGCGGGGATCGCCTTTCCCCTCGCACAGGCCGGGGTCTTTCCGCCGGTCGTCTCCCAGATGATGGCCGTCGGGGAAGAGGGCGGGGCGCTGGACAGCATGCTCACCAAGCTGGCCGGCTTCTACGAGCAGGAGGTAGACCGCGGCATAAAGTCGCTCACCAGCCTCATAGAGCCCATGGTCATAGTGTTCCTGGGGCTCGGGGTGGCTCTCGTGGCAGCGTCCGTTGTCTTGCCGATGTTCCAGATGGTCCAGGCCCTGTAGACCTCGGCCCTCGCGAGGGCGGCACTCGGGGGTGCCGCTCGAACAGGCGCGTAAACAAGTAAGGAACCGCTTCGCCGTCGGAGGGAGGTGAAAGTGCGATGGTAGAGGTGCTCGTCGGTTCAAGGAAGGCCGTGCGCCGCGTGATCATTGACGGTCGGGGTTTCACGCTCGTGGAGTTGTTGATAGTGATCGCCATCATAGGTATCCTTGCTGCCGTCGCGGTGCCGAGCTTCTCCAAGATCACCGAGAGCGCAAAGAAGAAGGCGTGTGAGGCCAACATCAAGACGCTGGAAGGCGTGGCCGTTCTTTATCGGCTGGACACCGGCTCTTATCCCGAAGATGTCCACACGCTGGTAAGTAATGGTTACCTTGATGGGGAAGTGACGTGCCCTGTGCGCGGCGATGAATATGAGATTGACGATGAGGGGAACGTGACGTGCCCATACTGCTCTGAGCATTAGCGCGAGCAGAATCGTCACGCTCCGACCCGGCGCCGCAAGGCGCCGGAGAACAGGGTCATGGTGACGAGAGCGACAGACACGACAGATCATAAAAGGAGGCAAACGTGAATGGCGACTGTAGCTGGAAGAATCAGACGGGGAGTTCGGCGCGTCCTGGTTGACAGGAGAGGTTTTACCCTAGTAGAGATGCTCATAGTCCTCGCCATCATAGCCATCCTCGCTGCCATTGCTGTACCGAGCTTTTCCAGGCTTACCAGGAGCGCAAAAGCAAGGGCGTGCGCGGAGAACGTGAGGATGATCGAGACCGCGGCCCAGGCGTGGGCGGCGGACCACAACGGCGAGTTCCCGGAGAGCCTTGAGGTCGAGGGTTTCGAGGAGTACTTCAAGAGCGGATCCGTGCCGACATGCCCGTTTGACGCGGCATACGTGTACGATCCCGATACCGGAACGGTGACGCCGCACGAGCACTGAGCTGACATCCTGCATCGCGCCGGTCCCTGCACGCCCTCAAAAGATCGTGCCGCCGGGGCAGCGGTAGGGCGACCGGCGCATGGCAGGGGACCGCCGGGGCACGAGCCGGGAAGGTGAGATTCTTTGGCGATAGCGCTGGTTTTTGTCGCAGGAACCGTCGTCGGGAGCTTTCTCGGCCTTTGCATACATCGCCTGCCCCGAGGCGAATCCATCCTATCTCCGCCGTCCCACTGCCCGAAGTGCGGCAGGACGCTGGGAGCGGCCGAGCTCGTGCCAGTGGTCGGATACTTCATTCTGGGCGGCCGATGTCGCGGTTGCGGTGAGGGGATATCAATTCTATACCCTGCCGTGGAGGCCGGGGTGGGTCTTGTCTTTCTCCTTATTGTGTCGAGCCGGGGCGCGACGCCCGGTACCATCGGCTATCTCTTGCTGGCCAGCCTGGTTGTGGTCGCGGCCGGCATCGACTTGAACCACGGCGTCATCCCCGACAAGCTCACTCTCCCCGGGATGGTCGCGGGTGTGATCGCGGGGATACCGGGGGGTGTGCCTGAAGTGGCGATGCGCCTCCTGGGCCTCTTAGCCTGCGGCGGGCTGGTGTTCCTTATCGTTTTGGTAAGCCGAGGAGGAATGGGCGGCGGGGATGTCAAGCTGATGGCGCTTGTTGGGAGTTTCCTCGGTTTATGGGGCGGTCTTGCGTCCTTCATGATCGCCTGTTTTGTGGGCGCACTGGTCGGGGTTGCTCTCCTGGCGTTTGGCATCAAGTCGAGGAAAGACGAGATCCCGTTTGCGCCGTTCATCGCGGCCGGAACTATTATCGTGTGCATATCGGGCACCTGGGCCGTGCGCCTCGTATTTCCCTGGCTCGGCCTGCCTGGAGTGTGAGGGGAGGGGATCTTCTGAGCCCGCTTCTGCCGTTTGCTGGCGCAAAGCGCGCTACGGGGCTTGATATCGGGACCACCTTCATCAAAGCGGTGGAATTGAGAAAGACAGGGAACAAGGTGGAGATCACCTGCGTCGGTGTCCACCCTACGCCGGAAGGCACGATCATTAACGGCAGCGTGCTGGATCCTGCGAGAGCAGCCTCGGCGGTGAAGGAGGCTTTGCGTGAAGGGGGAATCCGTAGCCGAGAAGTCTACGCGGCCATCGCCGGCGATGATGTCGTCGTGAGGCACGCGGTGTTCCCCAGGATGCCGAAAGAGGAACTCGCGCAGGCGGTGAAGTGGGACGCAGGCAGCTACATCCCGTATCCGACGAAGGATGCGAGCATCGACTTTCAGGTGGTAGGTCCTGCAACGGAATCCGGCGACAAGGTCGAGGTCATGATCGTTGCCGCACCGAAGAAGCTCGTCGGGAGCCACCTTGAGACTATGGAACTGGCGGGGGTCTACCCGGTCGCTCTCGACATCCAGCCGATCACGCTTGACCGGGTCTTTGGGCGCGGTGAGTCCGGCGGCGCCGGGTTCTATGCCGACATCGGGGGTGGAACGACGGACATTGCGTACTCCGAGGACGGGGTCTTGAGGTTCACGCGCATGGTAGGCATCGGGGGCAACGATTTCACCGCTGCCGTTGCCGAGGCCACGGGCGGCGATGCTTCCTGGGCGGAGATGGCCAAGCGCAAGGCGTCGCTGTCGCGGCCCGTAGCAGACACGTTTGGCGGCGAGCAAGGGGAGAAGGTTTCTCCGAGCGACGTCCAGATCGGACGCGCTCTATCGCAAGTCGCGTCGGAACTGGCGCTTGAGATCAGGCGGTCCATCGATTACTGTAACGCCCAGGCAAGGGCGAGGCGCAATGGTGATAGCCGTATCACGTGTGTTACGCTTACCGGAGGCGGCTCGAGGCTGGCCGGGCTTCCCGAGTTCCTGCAGGATAGTCTCGGCATAGCCGTGAGGTTGGGGGACCCCATGAGGAATGTCGTCCTTGCGCCAGGGTCCCGCCTTGCTGAAGTCATCAGCACCTACGGGCCATCGCTGTCGGTCGCCATCGGGCTTGCGCTTCGGGGGGTGGAGGCGGCTTGAAAGGCGTCAACTTGCTCCCGTCGGACTTGCCCAGGCCGCAAAAGACCAGCATTCTCCGGGTAACGGCCACGGCGGCCGTGTGTGCTTTCCTGTTTGCAGCGTCCCTGCTGTATACGATCAAGGTGGAGGAAGTCAAAGAGCTGCGCCACACGCTCGAGATAGAAGAGAAAGACCTTGCCAGGTACGCATGGTTGGACGGGGCCATAGAAGGCACCCGCAAGACCCAAGAGAAAATGCTTACCAGACTCGCTGAAGCCAGGAAACAGACTGAAAGCGGGTTGCCTGCGCGGGACATCCTGACTGAGTTGCCGCAACTCATGCCTGCAAGAGTGTGGCTGGTCCAGTTCGCCCTTGCTGACAACGAGAAAGCCAGGATCGAGGGTGAGGCTGCTTCACTCCAGGATGTTGCCGCGTTCTTGATGTCCCTAGAGAATTCAGACCTTTTTGAGGACGTTAGTCTCTTACGAGCGACAAAGTCCGACAAAGCAGACTTCATCTCGTTTCAGGCGGAGGCGGTGCTGTGTCGCACGGGGGGTGGCCAGCCATGACGCCTCGAAGGCGGGCCCTCGGGTATGTGGTGTTGCTCATCGTTGTGCTGGGTCTTGCCGCATACGTAGTGTACGTGCAGGCATTTATGCCGCTGTCTCGCGAGGCCGAGGATCTCAATCGGCGTGTGAGGGTGACCAGGCAGAAGATAGCGTCGCTTCCCAAGAAGGCGGAAACCCTCGCCAGCCTGCGTGAAGAATACGGGCAGACAGTAAAGGCTCTCGAGGAATTAGAGTCTACCGTGACGCAAGAGGAGGGCATGCCATACTTCCTGAGAGACCTGGAGAGCGCTTCGTTCGCATCTGGGGCAACCGTGGTCTCTGTTTCTGCGGGCTCCATGACAGGTGCGAGCCCGTACGGTGAGCTACCTGTCGTAATCGGCATCTCAGGCTCGTACACCCAGGTGAAAGCGTTTGTTAATGGCCTGCTATCATTGGGGAGAGCGATGAGCGTGAAGACGCTGCGCCTGTCAGCGCCGCGCGGGGCGAGCGCTTCAGCCGGAGCCCCGGTGCTCGACGCCACGCTTGCCGTGATCTTGTATGTCATGCCGGAAGGGGGGAGGGGGGAGTGAGCCCTTTCAATATCGGCGATGAGTTAATTGAATTGAGGTCGCGCACGCTGCGGACTCCGCGCCGAAGAGGCCTGCCAGGGATTGGGTTTGCCGTCCTTGTCGTTGTTGCTGCGGCAGCAGTTGGGTTTGCAGTTTTCGGCGCGGTAGGGCGGCCCGGTCCCAGAGGACCTCGCCCTCCGGCAAGGACCCTGGTTCCCGAGAAGACAGCGGCGTCGCTAAAGTGGCGTGAGCTTCAAATGCCCCTCCCGGTCGCAGCCCGTTCGGTCCGGCAGGAGCAGGCCATCAGTTTCTCGATGAAGGGAGACGCCGACCCCTTTGCGCCGGACGTGTCTGCTGTACGCCGATACGCCGGGCAGTTAGAAATGGAGCATCTGCGGTATGATCGCCGGGGACCGGACGAGGTCAGCCGGATCCTGGCTGCGGCGGCCAGCGCTTCGCAGCCTCCGAGCATGCCCGCCTTAGCCCGGGTGGAACCTTTGCCAGCAGTGCCTTTGCCAGAGGGAGAGCCTCCCGCTTTAGCCGGGCAGGCCCCTCCACCCGACAGGGCAGGCGTGCCCGTGGTCACCATTGCGCGACTTGCCCCTCACGATAAACAGGAGGGGGTTGCTCCTGGCGTTGAGGCCAGCGGGGTAGTCAGCGGGGTAGTCAGAGCAGGTGAAGTCAAGGGCGAAGTCACGGCGGGTGACATTAGTAGAGTTCAGGGGACCGGCGCGGCTTCGGGTGGATCAAGCGATCTCCAGAGTTCAGGTGGGGCTACCGGCCAAGGCCCGGTAGCAGATGGGGGGTCAAAGGAAACTTCCGACTCGCAGGGAAGCCCTCCCCCGCCGCAGCACAAGAGCCCCGACGAGAGGGACGGAATCGACGAGAAAGACAAGAAGACGCAGGAAGCCGCCGACCCGGGCGAGGCTGGGAAGCCGTCCCAGCAGAATGCCGGCGCTCAAGTGGTGGCCAAACCCGCCCAACAGGCTACGGGCGCAGGGGCAGCCGGGGGGGCGCCCCAGCAGCCCTCAGCCCCCGGAACTACTGGAAAGTCGCCCCAGCAGCCGTCAGCCTCCGGAGCGACTGGAAAGCCACCCCAGTCACCCACAAGCCCCGAGGTCAGTGGAAAGCCGGTTTCTCCGGTTCAACAGAAATCTCCTGCCGACGAGAAGGCGGTGAAAACCCCTCCTGCAGAGATGCCGAAGCCAGAGGTGCAAAAGCCGCTCGTGACCCCTCCGCTTCTCTTGCTGACCGGCGTGATATCCTCTGGCGACCTGGCTTACGCGATAGTGAGGACGCCTGCAGGGAGCTCAATAGTGCGGCAGGGCGATGAGATCGATGGCATGATGGTCAAGTCCATCCAGGGAAAGACCATTACGGTGATAAAGCAAGGCGAGGAGTTCGTGATAGAACTCGGTGGAGGCGGTAAACGATGACTTGGCACATCCGGTCCGCCAGGTACATTGCGTTGGCTATGGTGCTCGTGTCGTCGGCACTTGCGTTCGGCACGCCATGGGCTTCGGGACAGGTGCCTCCCGGACAGCCTGTGACTATAGAGCTAAAAGGCGCGGACGTGCGGGATGTCCTCAGGATCCTCGCGGAACTCGGAGGGGTCAACATCGTCGCCGACCCGTCCGTGAAAGGCGAAGTCACCCTCTCGCTCAAAGCAGTTCCAGTATGGGACGCCGTGGAACTCGTCACGCGCGCAACAGGCCTTGCCTACAGGTATGTCGGGAATACCCTCGTAGTGGCTGCTCCTGCACGCTTCAAAGAAGGGTTCGACAAGGTTGAGACCCGGGTGTTCAAGCTCCACTACGCTTCTCCTCGGGACATCAAGGAAGCGCTCGCCCTCGTGCTTCCTCCTGACAAGCTCCAGGTGGACGAGCGTACGAACTCTGTGATTGCCTCAGGCGCCCCGGTGGAGCTGGCCGAGGCCGAAAAAGTCGTGGCAAAGCTGGACGTGGCCATACCCATGGTACGCATCGACGCGAGGCTCGAGGAGATCGCCAAGGACGCTATGGATGAGTTCGGGATCAACTGGCAGGAGGCAGGTGAGTACGGCGGCTTTGGCAAAGTATACATAAGGACGGACCCTGTAAGCGGTGTGTTCCAGGGTCTATCCCTCGCCGTCGGACCGTTCCTCAAGATGCTGGAGGACGCAGGGAAGGCCGCTACGCTCGCCCGTCCGAGCACGACTACGCTGGACGGCACCGAGGCGCGGATATTTATAGGTGACAAAATCCCGGTGTTTATCACAAACTCTTCCGGCGGCAATGTAAGCCAGACAGTCTCCTTCATCGAGGCCGGGGTCAAGCTCATCATCACACCGCGCGTAAACAGGAACGGCCTCATAACGGTGCGTCTTCGCCCCGAGGTGTCGTCGGTCCTGGGTAAAGAGCAGACCCAGGGCTACCCGCACGTGCGCACGAGAGAGGCCGATCTTGTGGCTACCGTGCGGGATGGCGAGACCCTCGCCATCGCCGGGCTTCTGCAGCGCGAGGAGGTGGAAAGCATGCTCAAGCTCCCTATCCTCGGCGATATTCCTATTCTTGGCGCGCTCTTCAGGAGCAGGAAGCTTGAAGCAAAGGAAACAGAAATGGTCATCTTTGTGACGCCCCGTATAGTGACGGTAGATGACCTGGTTGCCGAGCCTGCAGGTGCAAACCCGGCGGGGGCTCCAGAGGGCGGGTGGCACGTGAAGCCGCCGGAGCCTCCGGTACGCACGCCGTAGGTACGACGTAGAGTGGTTTTAGTCGAGGGAGGCATGCTAGAGGATGCAGGATGTGATAACAGGCAGGCTATGCAAGCTCCGCGAGTCGTTCCAGGCACACGAGATCGATGCGCTGCTCATAATGAGGCCCGAGAACAGGCGCTACATGACCGGCTTTACGGGATCATCAGGCGCGGCGCTCGTCTCGCAGGGCCACGCCATACTCCTCACGGATTTCAGGTACATAGAGCAGGCAACCGGCGAGGCGCCTGAGTATCGCGTCGTCAAACACGGCGTCAAGATGGTGGACACGCTCAAGGAAGTGGTCGCGGAGATAGGCGTGGCAAACCTCGGGTTCGAGTCAGACGTGTTGACGTACAAGCAACACGAGACGTTCGCAGCCGCCCTCGAAGGCACCAGGCTCGTCCCGGTGGAAGGCGCCGTCGAGAAACTGCGCATGGTTAAGGCCGAGTTTGAGATAGACAAGATCCGTTGCGCGGAAGCTCTCGGCGACGCGGCCTTTTCGTACATCCTCGAGGTGATCAAGCCCGGCATGACTGAGAACGAGTTGGCGCTAGAGCTGGAATGGTTCATGCGAAAGAACGGCGCCGAGAGGGTCGGCTTCGATGTAATAGTTGCGTCCGGCGCGCGGGGCGCCATGCCCCACGCCGGAGCCTCGGGGAAGCAACTCGCCGCAGGCGAGCTTGTGGTGCTGGACCTGGGGGCGGTCGTAGAGGGTTATCGAGGTGATATGACTCGCACCGTCTCGCTGGGCAAGGCCACGGCCGAACAGCGCAAGGTGTACGAGATAGTCCTCCGCGCACAGGAAGCGGCTCTCGAAGGCATAGCCGTAGGCTTAAAGGGTGAGGAGGCACACGCCATAGCGCAGAAGATAATCGAGGATGCCGGGTACGGCGACAAGTTCGGGCACGGCCTGGGGCACGGTGTCGGCCTCGCAGTGCATGAAGAGCCGCGTCTTGCCCCGTCTTCAACGACGGAACTTTCCCCCGGCATGGTGGTCACCGTCGAGCCCGGTATTTACGTGCCGGGGTCCTTCGGAGTGCGCATCGAAGATCTGGTTGTAATCGAAGAGACAGGCATCCGCAACCTCACCAGTTCTCCAAAGGAGCTCATAGAGATCTAAGTGGAGGCGTTCATGATATTTACCGAGGCAGAAGGATAATCTAGATTTGGCGCGGAATACTTGAGGTATTTGATCCGGCAGTAGCGGGGGTGCTCTGATGATATCGACGAACGACTTTCACACAGGCCTTACCATTGAACTCGATGGAGAAGTCTACACCGTGGTGGAATTCATGCACGTTAAGCCGGGAAAGGGCTCTGCGTTTGTCCGTTCCAGGCTCAAGAACGTAAAGACCGGGTCCGTCATAGAAAGGACGTTCCGCGCGGGCGAGAAGCTCCCAAGAGCACACATAGATTATCGGGAGATGCAATACCTTTATAGCTCGGGCGACGAGAACTTCTTTATGGACACCTCAACCTACGAGCAACTTACACTCAGCAACGATAAGCTCGGGGACGCCAAGAAATATCTCAAGGAGAACATGACCATCGGCGTCCAAATGTACGAGGGCGAACCCATCGGCGTCGAGCTCCCCAACTTTGTGGAGCTTGCCGTCGTCGAAACCGACCCAGGCCTTCGCGGAGATACGGCCACGGGCGGCTCCAAGCCCGCAACTCTTGAGACCGGTGCGGTAGTGCAGGTGCCGCTCTTCGTAAACGTGGGCGACGTCATCAGGGTTGACACCCGTACAGACCAATACCTCGAGAGAGTGTAGGGCGGCGCCCCCTCTTTTTCCACAACCTCGTCATAAAACGAGTCCCCCCGAATACTCATAGTTACAGGAGGGGGGACTTGCCTTGCCAGGGGAAGGACGAGGCGGAAAACCTGTCCACAAAGTCATCGTTGATGAGATCCTACCCTACCTTCCGCTCAAGCTCCGGTCCGCCATAGCGCTGATGCCGGGAGAGGTGCTTTCGCGGACCGGTGAGATCCGCCTTCGCCGCGGGCGGCCTGTCATGCTCCTGGCAGGCGATGACGAGATCGTTGTCGCAGCCCGTGGCGGGGCGGCCCGCCAGGGCGATGACCCTTACATCATAAGCGACCAGGAAGCGCTCGCGACGCTTCAACTCATGGCAGGCGGCTCGCTCTACGCCTTCGAAGAAGAGATCCGGCAGGGTTACATCACTCTCCGAGGCGGCCATAGGGTCGGCCTTGTGGGGCGTGCCGTGATCGAACGAGGCCAGGTGAAGGTCCTCAAGGACATCTCCGGGTTCTGCGTCAGGGTTGCCCGCGAGGTGCTCGGAGCCGCCGACAGCGTCATGCCTCACATCATAAAGTCGCGGACCCGGCTCTTTCACACGCTCATCATCTCTCCTCCCCGTTGCGGCAAGACCACGCTTCTTCGCGACATAACCAGGCAGGCAAGCGACGGCGTGCCCTCCCTTGGGTTTCCCGGGATACAGGTGGGTGTGGTAGACGAGCGCTCGGAGATAGCCGCCTGCTACGCGGGTGTTCCTCAGAACACTGTGGGCCTTCGCACCGATGTCCTGGACGCATGCCCGAAGGCGGAAGGCATGATAATGCTCGTTCGGTCCGTGTCTCCCGATCTAGTCGTGACGGATGAAATCGGCAGGGAAGAGGACGTTCTCGCCATTTGTGAGGTCATGAACGCCGGCGTCAGCATGATAGCTACGGCCCACGGCGAGTCGCTCGAAGACGTAGCCGAGCGGCCTACCTTGAAGTCCGTCTTCGAAGGCCGCTTGTTTGAACGGGCGATCCTGCTCAGCCACGCTAACGGCCCTGGCACTGTCGAGGGCATACTTGACGCCCGCACGAGAAAGGTGCTCGTAGCCGGCCCGCATGGGGACAATGCACGAGCCTGCGCGCCATGAGGTACACGTCAGGAGGCATCTCCCCGTGGTGAAGCTCATCGGTGCGGCCCTGGTTGTCGGGTCCGCCACGCTAATCGGAAATACGGTCGCCAGGAACCACCTGGATCGGCCCCGGGACCTTGCCGAGCTGGCTTTTGCCTTCGCCGTGCTGGAAACGGAGATTTCATATGCCAGAACCCCCTTGTGCGAGGCACTCGTCCGGGCGTCGCGGGCCAGCAGGGGCATAGCAGCCCGCATGTTCCGGATGGCAGCGGCCTCCCTTGCGTCCGCCGAAGGCCTCCCCGGAGTCGCGTGGGAGACGGCGGTGCGCTGCGCTTACGCATCGTCCGCTCTGGCGCCCGAGGATCGCGACGCGCTCGTCGCGTTCGGGGTGACCCTCGGCTCGTGCAGCGCCGAGGACCAACTCAGGCACATATCTCTTGTGCGGGAGAGGCTTCATGCGAGCGAGGCGAGGGCTCGAGGGGAGGCGGAACGGACAGCCAGGATGTGGCGGTACCTGGGTGCAACCGTGGGCGCCATGATAGCTCTCCTTTTATACTGAGGCATGCTGCTACCCGAAGGGAGAGGACAGGATGCCAGGTATAGATATCGTCTTCAAGGTCGCAGGGATAGGCATTATCTCCATTGTGGTTGCACTCATCTTTGAGCAAGTGGGCAGAAAAGACTTCGCCTGGGCGGCAACTGTCATCGGCGCAGCCCTGGTGTTCGGCGTGGCGCTCGTCCGGTTCAAAGAGCTTCTCGACGACATCCTGACCGTGTTCAGGCTATGGTGACTGGCGTGGGGTGTGCGCATCGTGGATATCGCTAGGGTTCTTGCAGTCTGCGTGGTGGCCACAGTCCTAATAGTGATGCTTCGATCGCAGAGACCGGAGATTGCGATCTGGCTTAGCATCATAACGGCCGTCATAGTGTTCGCATCGATGCTCGGGCACATCAGCTTTCTCGTGCGCGCGCTCACTGACCTTGCATCCAGGACGAAGGCAGGCAACATTTACTTCGTGACGGTGCTCAAGGTCATCGGCGTGGCCTACCTCGCCTCCTTCGGCGCCGAGGTGTGCAGGGACGCAGGAGAAGGCGCTATCGCGACCAAGCTCGAATTTGCCGGAAAGGTGATCATCCTCGTAATGGCTCTCCCGGTACTGGTGGCGGTTCTCGAAACCATCATCCGCTTTCTCCGATGAAGAGTGCGATTATGTGGACAGTCGCAGGGGGTCCCGCTCGGATGGCGACCAGACATGCACGTAAAGGTGTGCCGCAGGGCTTTTGGGAGATGGGCTTGGCAGCGGCGGCTGTGGCTGCAGCGCTCCTCATTGTTGCTGTCTGCATAGGAGCATCCCTGGCCGAGGCTGCCTCTGGCGTACAAGACACGGCTCCGTCGGAGAACGACATCATCAGAGCGCAACTGGATGCGCTTGACACTGCAGCGCTGGAGGACTTCCTTCACGACGTTGACCGGAGCATGCAGGAGTTTTTCCCCGGGCTTGACCTCGCTGGCATGATAAGGTCCCCACGGGATGCCGCGGGTCGGCTCGATGCCGGCAAGATCGCTTCCGGCGTTCTGGGGCTCGTGGCGAGCGAAGTGAAGGCCAGCCTCTCACTTCTCGGCCAGCTCATAGTGCTGGGGGTCATGTGCTCCGTGCTGTCGGAGTTCGCGTCGGGCCTTGGCGCGGAGCACGTGACCGGCATCGCGCGCGCCGCGTGCTTCATGGTGCTTGCTGTGATGGCGACCAATAGCTTCCTGGTTGCGAGCAGGGTGGCGAGCGCCGCCGTTGAGAGGATGACAACGTTTGTCCACTCTGCAACACCGCTTCTATTCGCGCTACTTGCCGCGACAGGCGGAGTAACGTCGGCCGCGGTCATGAGCCCTGCAGTTGTGGCAGCGGCCGGCGCCACCAGCGGCCTCGTGAACAACCTGGTGTTTCCGCTTATCTTTCTTTCAGCCGTGCTTGAGATAACGAGCATGATCACTGAGCGCGTTCAACTGACGCGTCTTGCGGCCTTGCTTCGCGACGGAAGCGTGGCCACCCTCGGGGGATTCATGACACTGTTCGTGGGCGTCATGACGGTGCGCGGCGTAGGTGCCGCGGTAGCAGATACCGTGTCCATCCGGGCAGCAAAGTTTGTGTCCGGAACGTTCATCCCCGTGGTCGGCAAGATGTTCGCAGATGCCGTCGGGATGGTAGCAAGTTGTTCCGCGCTTATCCAGAGCGGGCTAACGGTGGCAGGTCTTCTCGCAGTGTTCATGATATGCCTTGTCCCGGCGACGAAGATATTCTCTGTGGCAGCCATGTATAAGGTGGCAAGCGCTATCGTGCAACCGATGGGCGACGAGCAACTTACGAGATGCCTCGGAGCCCTCGGGAACACGCTGGTTATGATCCTGGTCGCTCTGGGAGTCTCGGCCTTCGCGTTCTTCGCAGCGATCTCGGTGATATCAGGCCTTACAAACCTGGCGGCGGCGCTGAGGTAGGTGGGTGGCGAAGTTGGTAGAAACCCTCAAGCAATGGGTGGCCGAGCTGGCTGTAATGGGACTCGTGCTTGCGTTTGCCGAGATGCTCCTGCCTCGCAACGACCTGCGGCGGTCTGCGAGGGTCGTCGTCGGGCTTGTCGTGGTGGCGGTGATCCTGAGCTCCCTCGTGGACATCTCCAGGCTCGAAAATGCAATCGCTACGCCTTCGCTTTCGGGGGTGGTAGAGACCGGGGGCGGAGGCCGAGCAGGATACGCCGGGATAGCAGGGAGGATCACAGAGGCCGGACTGACGGTGGCAGGTGCCGACATGAAGGAGCGCATCTCCCGGCAGATCGAGTCGCTTGCCAGGCTATCCTCTGGCGCAGATCACGCATCTGCCGATGTTCTGGTCGGGCCATCAGGTGAGGTGGAGAAGATCCTCGTGGTCTTAAGGGGGATCGGTGCGGACGGGTCCCGGGCAGGTTTGCATGGTGCGCGGGGCCTCCAGGGTGTGGAAACGAAAGCGCTACTCGAGATGAGGGTCGAACGCGCCATAAGAGATTTCTACGGCCTTGCCAACGGCACCCGGGTCGTTGTAGAGGCGCATCTCTAAACCGCCGTAATCGGGGTGGTAGGTGTGGCGACAGGTTTTGCCAACTTCATTATGAAGCTCCTCGAGGGTAAGGGTGGGGACGTGAACGACCTCAAGGCCCCTCAAATCCGGAGGATCGGGTGGCTCATCGCTATTGGCCTCATCGGCGCGCTCATTCTTGCCATCGGCTTTTCGCCGAGTTTGCAGAGTCCGTCGCAGACTCCAGCGAATCCTCCCCACAGGGTTACCGAAGATGCCAGGGCCGTCGCTGCCGGATTCGGCCTCGGGCTCGACTCGG
>JBFMGS010000011.1:30500-35986 GCA_040752635.1 Bacillota bacterium | reverse complement strand
CTCATTCTTGCCATCGGCTTTTCGCCGAGTTTGCAGAGTCCGTCGCAGACTCCAGCGAATCCTCCCCACAGGGTTACCGAAGATGCCAGGGCCGTCGCTGCCGGATTCGGCCTCGGGCTCGACTCGGATGAAGCACGTCTCGAACGTAATCTTGCAGAGATCCTCTCTCAGGTTAAAGGAGCGGGCCGGGTGACCGTGAAGGTTTCCTTCTATACAGGCCGCGCGTACGACTATGCAGAGAATGCCACAAGGGAAGAGAGCATCACAAGGGAGCGGGATTCGGGGGGAGTAACGCGGGAGACTACCGAGGTACGCACAAGCGGGGAGGTGGTGACAACGCAGGAAAGAGCCGGGGGTTTGGCCGTGCCCGTCGTGCGGAACGTGATGGAGCCAAGGGTTCAGGGGATCCTCGTGGTGTCGGACGGTGCGGGAGACCCGAGGGTCAAAGGGGCGCTCACCGATGCCGTTACGACTCTCCTGGACATCCCTCCGCATAAGGTCGCGGTATTGCCGAGAGAGAAGTAGAGGTAGGTGAGCTTTATGAAGGACAGGGCAAGGTCGGGGTTTGCGCTGATGGTCGTCATCGCGGTCGTGCTCGGCATACTTATCGGAACCAGGAACATGGGGCCGGGGCCAAATGACGCGGCACAACCCGTAGCCGCAGGTACGAACGTGACCCAGAGAGGCAAGGCGACGCCACAGACAAAGCCGACCGCCACAACAGCGGCAACGACAACGACGACCAGTGACACGGGGGATACCGCGGGTGACTTCTTCGCCGAGTACAGGCTGGAGCGAAGCCGGGCGAGGTCCAGGAATGTGGAAACGCTTCGGCAAATCCTGGCTGACGAGGAAGCCTCGGACCAGGCCCGCGCTGCCGCAAGCATGCAACTGGTAGACCTGTCAAAGAGGACGGAGGCAGAGGCGGAGGCCGAGGCCCTCATCAGGGCACGGGGTTACAAAGATGCCCTTGTGTTTGTTAGAGTGGATACCTGCGATGTGGTGGTCTCCGGTCCGGAGCTTACCCGGGCCGATGCCGAGCAGATCGGCGACATCACCGCGAGGTGTCTGGGCGTGGAGCTCGACAGAATAACCATAGTTGAACGCGGGCGTTGAGCCACCGCAGTTCATCTGCCTGAACTGAAGACGCAAACCGTGGAAGCAGGAAAAGGCCAAAGCACGGTGAATATAGGAAGGCATGGGCGAAGAGAACCGGTCGTGGTTACTGGCTGCCCCGGCCGGGTAGTCTATAGCCGAAACATCAGGGGGCACTCATCGCCCCCAACCCCAAGGAAGGCAGGCCACAAAGGTGATACTCAAAGACTTGCGGCGCGAGATCTCGGGGCTCGCCAGAATAATGAACGCTCATGACATCGCAGAGCTCGAGGTCGCTGCGGAGGGGCTATCCGTCAAGCTCAGGCGGGAACATTCCGTACTTCACGAAGAACGGGCAAGGTACGAGGCGGAGCCCGGCGAGCGCCTTGGAGCGCCCGGTGCAAAGCAGGAACCTGTGCGTACTGACAGGGCAGGTCCGACGGCCCGCGAGGACTACACCTCCATAGTGGCGCCGATGGTCGGCACTTTCTATAGAGCGCCCGCGCCTGATGCCGAGCCCTACGTTGAGGTAGGCAGCATTGTCTCCCCAGGGCAGACGGTATGCATCATCGAGGCCATGAAGATCATGAATGAAATACAATCTGAGGTAAGGGGCAGGGTTGTGGAAATCCTGGTGGAAAACGCGGAGCCCGTCGAATACGGCCAGCCCCTGTTCGTGCTGGAGAAGCTGTAGAGGTTATCACACTACGGGAGGTATAACGTGTCGGATCTCTCCATTCGAAAGGTCCTGGTGGCAAACAGGGGCGAGATCGCACTCAGGATTATAAGGGGAGCGAAGGAACTCGGCATCAACACGGTAGCAGTGTATTCCGAACCTGATGCGGATTCCCTCCCGGTAAGGCTGGCGGACGAGGCTTACTGTATCGGCCCGGGCCCCAGCGTGCGGAGCTACCTGAACGTACCTAACATCATCAGCGTGGCGATGCTATCGGGAGCGGATGCGATCCACCCGGGATACGGCTTTCTCGCTGAGAATCCCTACTTCGCAGAGATATGCGAGTCCCACAACATCAAGTTCGTGGGACCTAGTTCCCGCGTCATGAGTGTTATGGGGGATAAAGCCGAGGCAAAACGGGCGATGGCCGATGCGGGCCTCCGGGTCATCCCGGGCACAAATGGTATCGTGCAGGACGAGAAAGACGCGCTCGCCTTTGCATCGGAGCACGGGTTCCCCGTCATGGTGAAGGCGACCGCAGGCGGGGGCGGCAAGGGGATGCGTGTGGCCGGAAGTCGAGAAGAACTGCTTACCGCAATCAGGTTTGCGCAGGCTGAAGCGGAGGCCGCCTTCGGCGTGCCCGGAGTCTATCTGGAAAGGTTGCTTGAAAACCCAAGGCACGTTGAAGTGCAGGTGCTCGTGGACGAAGACGGCAACGCCATTCACCTGGGCGAGCGCGACTGCTCGGTGCAGAGAAGACACCAGAAACTCATCGAAGAGTCGCCTTCGCCGGCCGTGGACGACGATCTCCGCGAGGCGCTGGGGGAAGCGGCGGTGCGCGGCGCCCTCTCAATCGGCTACACTAACGCGGGGACGATGGAGTTTCTGGTGGATGCCGACGGCCAGTTCTACTTCATGGAAATGAACACAAGGATCCAGGTGGAGCACCCGGTAACAGAGCTCGTTACCGGAATCGACATCGTGAAAGCTCAGTTCATGATAGCGGCGGGCGAGCGCATCGGCCTCAGACAACCCGATGTGGTGTTTTCCGGTCACGCCATAGAATGCAGGGTGAACGCGGAAAATCCCGACAGAAACTTCATGCCCTCACCGGGCGAGGTGTCGTCGCTCATGCTGCCGGGGGGCCCGGGAGTCCGCGTCGATACCGCGCTCTACGCAGGATGCCGTGTGCCACCGTACTACGATTCTCTCGTTGCAAAGGTGGCCGTCTGGGGGCGGGATCGGGACGAAGCGCTCGCAAGGATGTCAAGAGCTCTGGACGAGTTCGAGATCGGAGGGATCTCAACCAACATTGAGTTCCAGCGAAGGCTTTTAGGTAGTTCCCGGTTTCGCGAGGCGAGAATCTACTGCGATGACGATGTTCTTGCAGTGCTATAATACATCCAGGAGGAGGTCCACACGATATGCAGCCAGGAGATCTGGGTTATGGCGACGCTCCTCAGCATGGAAAGCATGAGACCCTTGGAGGCATCAAGATTGCAAGCGAGGTCGTAGGAGTGATCGCAGGCCTCGCTGCAACTGAGGTTGAAGGAATTGCCGGGATGAGCGGCGGCATTGCAGGAGGCATAGCCGAACTGCTCGGGCGGCGGAACCTATCCAAAGGAGTGAAAGTCGAGGTCGGCGAGAAGGAAGCAGCCGTCGATCTTTTCGTTGTGGTCAACTACGGAGTCAGAATCCCTGATGTCGCCTGGAAAGTCCAGCAGAACGTAAAAAGAGCCATCGAGAGCATGACCGGGCGTGAAGTAGTCGAGGTTAACGTTCACGTGCAGGGAGTCAACTTCCCGCACGAAGAGAAGCAGGAGGGCCCACGAGTCCGCTAGCTGGGCTGGCCGAAAGGAGAAGTCTCCATGAGAGCCTACGACCGGGTTGTCGTGTTCGTGTCTGCGCTGTTACTGCTCGGGACAGGCGCAGTTTTCCTTGCTATGGCTTTCGGCCCCAATCCCACAAGGCTGTTCACGGACCTCTTTCTCACAGGGCCTTTCCAGAGCTTGCGCCCTGCGACGATCGGAGTCGCTGCGGCAGCCGCGCTCGCGGGAGTGTACCTGTTCTGGCTTTCTGTCCGAGGCCGGGGTCGGCGCAAGCCGATCATCCGCGGGACAAGCCTCGGCGAGGTGCGGATCTCCTCCCTCGCCGTGGAGTCGCTCGTTCGTCGGGCGGCAAGAGAAGTTCACGGAATCCAGGACGTTGATACACTTGTGGATACCTCGGGGGATAATCTGGAGATATTCGTGTCAGTCGTAGTGAGCCCGGATCTCTCCATCCCCGAAGTGGCCGAGCAGATCCAGACGAAACTGTCCCGATACATCGGCGACACGGTCGGGGTGGACGTGTCCAGAGTCTCGGTGAACGTCCGAAACGTCGGCCACGAGCAGAAGCCTGCCAGGGTAGTGTAGCCGACCGGGTACGCGAGGGAAACCTTTGGGACCTGGCGATCACAAGAGGTACGAGGAGTTCTGTCGATAGAGTTTCGCCGATCAGCACGGCAAGCCGGTGCGAGAGCAAGAGCATACCATATTGTGGTGGCAACGGGCTTTGAAGAGAGGTGCAGGTCCATGCGGCCCGAGACACGCGAGTTCTTGCGCATAGCCTTTGAGCATCCAGGGAAGGTGTTAGGTTCGATCTTCGGGTTTATCGTGGGCTGGGTGATGATCCTTTTCAGCCCCATGGCCGGGTTCTACCTTGCTGCATGCGTGGCCGCAGGCTATCTCATCGGGCGACACCTCGACAGCCGGAGGTCTATTAAGGATGTCCTGGAAAACTTGTTTCCGCCTCAAGACCGCTAGCTGCCGCGCGCGTGATGCGAGGTGATATGTTTGACAAGGAGGGATGCACGCGAAGCCGCATTCGTTGCGCTCTTCCAAATGGACGTGGGGCGGGCGTCTGCTGAATCTGCTATAGAAACCGCCTTACGGGGCAGGCGGATCGGTGAGAAGAACCTTGAGTATCTGCGGTCGGCGGTCCTTGGGGCCCGCAAGCACCGCGAGTCCATCGATAAGACTGTGTCCAGGCTGGCGATTGGATGGTCGCTTGACAGGATGAGCGCGGTCGATCGCAACCTCTTGCGCCTCGCAGTCTACGAGATCCTGCATCTTGATGACGTTCCCGTTAACGTGTCCATAAACGAAGCGGTGGCACTGGCGAAGAAGTTCGGCGGCGATGAATCGGGCAAGTTCGTCAACGGCATTCTGGGTAGGCTTGCCCGAGAACTCGTGGAAAACCCAGAAGGCGTAGGGGAGTAGGTCCGCGGGTTGCAACGCCCCGTCATGCAGTCACCGGCAACCCCTCGCAGAGTGCGCGCAGTTCTGGGTACCAGGGCAGCCCAGGGAGCAAGGAGAATGCTCACGATCCACTCGGTGTCCGAGGTCAACAGGCATATAAAACAAATCATCGAAAGCGATGGCGCCCTCTCAGGGATCTGGGTCCAGGGCGAGATCTCCAACTTCACGCTCCATTCCTCGGGCCACATGTATTTCAGCTTGAAAGACGAATGCGCCCGCCTCCGGTGCGTGATGTTTCGCGGGCACAACTTCCGGCTCAGGTTCCAGCCCGCCGATGGAATGCTGGTGTTCGTTTACGGCGCCGTAGGCGTGTATGAGAAGAGCGGCGATGTGCAGCTCTACGTCGAGGACATGACGCCTGCCGGCACCGGCTCGCTGTACCTTGCGTTCCTGCAACTCCGCGACAGGCTCGCGCA
>JBFMGS010000011.1:0-30400 GCA_040752635.1 Bacillota bacterium | reverse complement strand
CGGCAGCGGCTCGGAGAAGCTCACCAGAGGATGTCAGCGTGTATCCTCCGCAGGCTCCAAGAGAAACGAGAGTCGTTCGGGATGCTCGCGGCGGGGCTTGAGGCTCTCAGCCCCCTCGGCACTCTCGCGCGCGGGTACGGGATCGTGAGAAGCCTCCCGGACAGGCGCGTCGTGCGCAGTGCAACCGGTGTGGTGCCGGGTACCGACGTTGAGGTGGTGCTTGGAGACGGCAGTCTCGAGTGTTGGGTTAGGGCGGTCAAGGAGGGGGGTCCCGATGGAAGAGGAGAACACTAGGCTTAGCTTCGAGCGGGCCATAAAGCAGTTGGAAGAGACGGTTTCGCTTCTGGAATCCGGGGAGCTCGGGCTCGAGGAGTCTTTAGCGGCGTTCGAAAAAGGAATGTCGCTTGTCAGAATATGTCAAGAGAAGCTAGATGAGGCGGAAACAAGAATCGCAAAGCTCGTGGAGATGAAAAACGGAAGCCCTGTGATCGAGCCGTTCCGCCTCGAGGAAGGCGCGGGATGAACGATTGGACGTGTAAGTTGAAGACGCTGGTGGATGAAGCTCTCGAAGATGTTCTGCCCGCCGAGAGCGTCCCTCCCGAGCTTCTACACTGCGCAATGAGGTACGCCGTTTTCCCCGGTGGAAAGCGCATCCGCCCGCTTCTTGTGTTCTCAGCAGCGCTTGCTGTGAGCCGGCACAGGTTGGGCCAAGACCACGACAGCGACACGACGGTCAGGCGTGCCATGCCATGCGCAGTCGCCGTTGAACTTGTACACTCGTACTCGCTCATCCACGATGACCTCCCGGCGATGGACAATGATGACTACAGGCGCGGGCGCCCGACCGTCCATAGGGTGTTCGGGGAGGCCGTTGGAATCCTGGCCGGCGACGCGCTATTGCCGCTTGCCTTCGAAGTCCTGTCGGATAGCAACGCACGCGAGCTGCTGGGGCCGGAGGTGAGCTGCGCGTGTGCGAATGAGCTTGCGCACGCGGCGGGCAGCCTTGGCATGGCGGGCGGGCAGGGCATTGACGCAAGTCCGCCGGGTGTGGACGTCAGCCTCGACCTTGTGGAGAAGCTTGCCGACCTCAAGACCGGCGCACTGATACGTGCATCCGTGAGGTGCGGGGCAATAGCCGCAGGCGCCGGAATTCGGGAGCTTGATGCTCTTACACGCTTCGCGGCGTTGTTCGGGCGAGCCTTTCAGGTGTTTGACGACCTCGAGGATTTGGGCCAGGATCGGACGGTGAAGGGGCGGGATGGTAGTGAGCAGCCCTATGAGCTGACTTTCCCTGGCGTGATCGGCGCGCAAGGGGCAAGGGCATACGGAGAAGACCTCATTGCACGGGCCCAGGCTGCGCTTTCATTTCTGTCACAGGACGCGGTGGAACTTGCTCAGCTTGCGAGGGGCCTTTCGCGCCTTGCTTGATGGCAAGCGGTGCGTATGTTATAATCAATCCTGCCAGGGCAGGTGGTGCAGTATTCTAGTCAGCACTGCCGTCTTTGAAGACGGGCCTAAAAATCCGTCAAGGGCACATCGATGAAGTCCCTGGTGCTGGCCGCCGACGCCCAGTCGGGGGCTGGTGCTGGGGGTTAAGAGGCGAGGGCGATCTGTAACGGCATGCAGGCGTTGACCCTCTCCTCGCGGAGACCCGATCCCGTGGCGAGCTGCGAATGAAGCGGCTGCCACGGCCGGGGGGTAAACCTGCACTTAGGTGCGGGCAGGTGCAGAACACACCGCGCTGGGTGCAGTGTAGCCTGCCTTGAGTGGTGAGAGCGGGATTGCGGGTACCAGGGTGGAGTGCTCCAGGCCAGGAGAGACAGCCCATTGCCGCATGAAACTCTAACTGCAAAAGAGGCTAGAAGATGGCCGGTGCTGCCGAGGAAAACTCCTAGACTGTCCTTAGGATGTGGGGCGCCTCGGGGATTGCAGTGTGCGCTAAGTGGTAATCCGGCCGCCCGCAGGGTGACCTCGGGATGCGGTCGTAAACGGGAAACCGCCCGAGCGGCAACGCGAGGGAGTACCGCAGGGAAAACCAGCCGGACCTCAAGCCACAATATTTACCCGCTGCGCTACCACCTGCCTGGAAGCTCTTGAGGTGAGCTTGTTATTGGACCGGCGTCTCGTAAGAGCCTTGTCCGTTGGTTCGACAACATTTGTTCTCGCCATAGTGGTCAACTTTGTGTCCAAGATTCTCCTGGGCCATGTAGGGCTGGTTCTTGGGCTTTTTGTTCTTTTGGCAATCGTTTTCATAGGCGTGATATTTGACGTCATCGGTACCGCCTCAACCGCTGCCAAGATGCAACCTTTTCACGCGATGGCAGCGAAGAAAGTCTATGGCGCGCGCCAGTCCCTGCGAATCGTGAGATCCGCCGACCGCGTGGCGAACTTCTGCAACGATGTAGTGGGGGACATGGCAGGCACTGTGAGCGGCGCGGTGGGCGCGAGCATCGTACTGCGGCTGATGACAAGGCTGCCAGCGGGAATCACCGAGGCCGTGGTCAGCGCCCTGGTGATCGGGCTCATCGCAGGGTTCACGGTTGGAGGCAAAGCGTGGAGCAAGAATATCGCCATCAACGAAGCCGACAGGATCGTCCTTGCGACAGGCAAGGTCCTGGCGTGGGTTGAGGGAATAACCGGAATCACCTTCCTCCGGCATGAGAGGACAAGTCACAGGAGACGAGAGAGAGCAAAACGCAAAGCAGGGACGGAGAGACAGCGATAGTGCGAAGACTTCTTGATTCCCTGGACCTACCGGGAGACCTGAAAACCCTTGCGCTGCAAGACCTCAAGCAGCTTGCGTCGGAGATCCGGGAGGAAATCATAAACACTGTATCGAAGACTGGCGGCCACCTGGCGCCAAGCCTGGGCGTAGTGGAATTGGCTGTTGCCCTGCATGCGGTGCTGGATAGCCCCAGGGACAGGATCATCTGGGACGTGGGCCACCAGGCATACGCGCACAAGCTGCTTACCGGTAGGTATCGTGCGTTTGCGACTCTCAGGCAGTACGGGGGAATAAGCGGCTTCCCCAGGCGCGATGAGAGCCCTCATGACGCATACAACACGGGACACTCCAGCACATCGATATCGGCGGCGCTCGGGATCGCGAAGGCCCGGGACATCAAGGGCGAGCGCTTCACTGTTGTCGCCGTGATTGGAGACGGTTCGCTCACTGGTGGAATGGCTTTCGAGGCTTTGAACCACGCCGGGCACCTCCGGACGGACCTCATCGTCGTGCTGAACGATAACGAGATGTCCATATCCCGGAATGTCGGCGCCATGGCAGCTTATCTCTCCAGGTTGAGGACCGAGCCTCGTTTGCTGAAGCTGCGTCAGGAGATGGAGCGCCTTCTCGAAGGCATTCCCCGAATCGGTAAGGACCTTGCGGAAAGTGCGAGAAAGCTCAAAGGCAGCCTCAAGTATCTGGTCGTGCCCGGCATGCTCTTTGAAAACCTCGGGTTCACCTACCTCGGCCCGCTGGACGGCCACGACATTCCGTCCATTATGCGCACGGTCGAAGACGCCAGGGCGAAGGGCGGGCCTGTGCTGATACATGTCATTACCAAGAAAGGGCGGGGTTACCCTCCGGCAGAGGCCGATCCCCGTAAGTTTCATGGGGTCGGGAAGTTCGACGTCGCCACAGGTGAGATCCTCCACGAGCCGGCTCCCCCTAGTTTTACCGAGGTGTTTGGCGACGCCATCGTCCGGCTTGCCGAGCGTGACCCCAGGATAGTGGCGATAACCGCGGCGATGCCTGATGGCACGGGCCTCGACGCCTTCATGAGGCGCTACCCCGAGCGGTTCTTCGATGTGGGCATTGCGGAACAGCACGCGGTAACGCTTGCCGGAGGTCTCGCCAGCCAGGGGCTCATCCCTGTGGTTGCGATCTACTCGACGTTTCTTCAGAGAGCTTATGATCAGATAGTCCACGACGTGGCGCTTCCGGGCCTTCACGTCGTTTTTGCTGTAGACAGGGCCGGGATTGTGGGGGAGGACGGGCCTACTCACCACGGAGCGCTCGATCTCTCATACCTTCGGAGCATACCCGGCATGACGGTCATGGCTCCCGCGGACGAGGAGGAGCTCGTTGCGATGCTGGATTACGCCGTGGGGCTTCCGGGTCCTGTTGCCTTGCGATACCCGCGGTCGCCAGGCTGGGGCAGGGGGAACGCCCGGCGTTGCAGGCCGCTGGAACTCGGCAAGGGCGCCGTCCTTCGGGAAGGAAGCGATGTCGCCATTGTTGCCCTGGGAAGCATGGTTCACCCGTCGCTTCAAGCGGCGTCGGTTCTGAAGAGAAAAGGCATCGACGTCACCGTCGTGAACGCGCGGTTTGCAAAGCCCCTGGATGAGGATGTACTTCTTGATGTGGCTGGCCGTTGTGGCAGGATGGTCGTGGTGGAGGAGGGTACCATCGCCGGCGGTTTGGGGAATGCCGTTGCAGACCTTCTCGCAAGGCGAGGGCGGGAACACATACCCCTCGTCTGCCTTGCAATCCCAGACAGGTTCGTGGAGCATGGCCCCCGGGAAACACTCCTTGTAGCATGCGGGCTTTCACAGCATCATATCGCGAAGGCTGCCCTTACTCTCTGCCAGGCGGGGCAGGAGACCGCTGCGGCCTTTGGGAGCGGAGCAAGCCAGGCCGCCGGCGCGGGGGTGAACAGGTGGCACGTCGGGACTCCGTTGAAGTAGCTCAAGGCGAGCGCGGGGCTGAAAGGCGAGGCCGGCTGGATCTGCTGTTGGTGAGGCGCGGGCTGTTCGCAACAAGAGAGAAAGCGCGAAGCGCCGTCATGGCGGGCGAGGTTATCGTAGACGGCATGCGCCAGGACAAGCCAGGTGCCATGGTTGCTCCTTCCGTCAGGATCGATGTGCGCCCGCCGGGAGAGCAGTATGTGAGCCGGGCTGGCAAGAAGCTTGAGAAGGCTCTCGTGGAATTTGGCGTCGATGTGTCCGACAAGGTTGCAATTGACGTCGGAGCGTCAACAGGAGGCTTCACCGACTGCCTTTTGCGCCATGGGGCGAAGCGGGTCTACGCTATTGACGTCGGTTACGGCCAGCTCGCGTGGGAACTACGACAGGATCCCCGGGTCGTGGTCCTCGAGCGAACGAATGTGAGGTGCCTTGACCCTGGGGCGGTGCCCGAGAAGGCGGACGTTTGCACCATAGACGTGTCGTTCATATCGGTGACCAAGTTTCTTCGGCATCTCCTCACCTTCCTAGCGGATAAGGCCGCCCTTATAGTACTGGTTAAGCCGCAGTTTGAGGCTGGTAGAGAGCAAGTGCGAAAGGGAGGGGTTGTGCGCGATCCCGCGGTGCACGCCGAGACTCTCACACGGATCATGGAGTTCATGGCGGGAGCAGGCATGCAGGTTCGCGGGCTAACCTATTCTCCTATAAAGGGGCCTGCAGGAAATATCGAGTTTTTGGTGTATGCTGTAAAGGGGGAACAGGCAGGAGGGGCGGGTTTGACTGACGACGACGTAAGCCGGATAGTTGATGCCGCCCACCGCGATCTGGGCTGAATGTGGACGCTAGTCGTACCTGAGTCGTGCGCTAAGCCTAGGCATCAGGGTCATCGTCACTTGAGGAGGCTCACTCGCCAGGCCGGGTTAGCACAGCATTAGCACGGCAGAAAGCGGCGTGAGCTTTCTGTGATCGACTTAGAGCGTTTGCTAGCGAGGTAGACAGGGGTAATCGTACGCTATGAGGATCGGCGTGATAGCACATCTCGGAAAGCAGGCCGCTATCGATGCTGCTCGGGACCTCCTGAAGTTCCTGCCGGAGCACGGCGCCGAGGTGCTCCTGGACGCCGACGCCGCAAGGTACTTCGGCATACCCGAGTTTTCTTTTGGGCACGACCGGGTGGCGGAGAAGATCGATATGGCGGTCGTCCTGGGTGGCGACGGGGCGCTACTCAACGCCGCGCGCCGACTTGCCGGCACTGAGCTTCCCCTTCTCGGGGTGAACGTGGGTCACCTGGGATTTCTGACCGAGGTTGAACTGCCGGACCTTTACAACGCGCTGGATATGGTGTTGTCAGGCAGGTATGCCGTGGAAGAGAGGATGATGCTTCGAGCGCAGGTCTATCGAAGAGAACAGGGAGTCGTGAAAGAGTTCATCGGGCTGAATGATGTCGTGGTTACCAAGGGCGCGTTTGCCCGGATGATACGCCTCAAGACGTACATTGGACCGAGCCTGATCGGTACCTACCCGGCGGACGGCGCCATCGTGGCAAGCCCCACCGGGTCTACAGGCTACTCCCTCTCAGCCGGAGGGCCCATCGTGAATCCTGCCATAGATACGCTGATATTGACGTTCATCTGTCCCCACACGCTTGCCGCAAGGTCGTTCGTTATCTCAAACCAGGACAGCGTTAGGATCGTCTTGATTGCCCCAAGTGAGGAGGTCATGCTGACCGTTGACGGCCAGGTGGGTTACAGGCTCGAAAACCGCGACGAAGTGGTGGCTACAGCGGCAACCACGAAGACGCGCCTCGTTAAACTCGGCCGCCGCGGCTTTTACGAGGTCCTTAGAACACGCCTTGCGGAAGGGAATGTGCACGAGAGGTGAAAACGTTGAAGGCCAAGCGCCATGCCAGGGTGCTCAAAATCCTCAGGGACAAGGTGGTCGAAACACAGGAAGATCTGGCTCGCGAGCTTCGCAAGGAAGGTTTCAAGGTGACGCAGGCAACCGTGTCACGAGATATAAAAGAGCTTCGAATCACCAAGCTCCCGGCGAGCGACGGCAGGTACCGGTACAGCCTCCCTCGCGACCGGTCTCAGGAGGAGACCTGGCGCCGCCTTGCGAGGCTCTTTGCCGACTCTGTCACAGCCGTTGACTACAGCGAGAACCTCGTAGTCATCAAGACTTTGACCGGCAATGCACATGCAGTGGCTGCGGCTTTGGATGATGCTGACTTTGCCGAGATTGTTGGCACCATCGCCGGGGATGACACGATTCTCGCAGTTGTAAGGCCGAAATCTGCAGTGCCGTCAGTGCTCGAAAGGCTCAACAAGCTGAGGAGGCCCCCGGGAGAGCCTGAAACGTAGCACTGACTTTAGGCTGGTGGTGGAAACAGTGCTCCAGGAACTGCAAATCAAGGACTATGCTCTCATTGAAGATGCTCGACTGGAGTTCGGCGAGGGGCTCAACATTCTTTCAGGCGAGACCGGCGCCGGAAAATCGATAGTCATCGGGGCCGTCACGCTCTTGCTTGGAGGACGGGCCCTCTCTGAGCATGTGCGCACTGGCTCGGATGAGGCCGTCATCCACGGGGTCTTTTTTGTCCCTGGGGGCTCCGGTACGCGTCTGGCCCTTGCGAACCTGGGCATTGAGGTAGGCGATGACGGTCTGGTCGTCGTTTCGCGGACGGTGGCACGGTCCGGTAGAAATCAGTGCAGAGTGAACGGGCGCCTCGTAACTCAGGCGATGCTCTCCGAGTTGGGAGAGCACTTGGTGGACATTCACGGTCAGCACGAGCACCAGTCCCTTCTCCGCGTGCACCGCCACATAAGATTTCTCGACGATTTCGCGGGTGATGATGCGCTCCGCCTTCGTGAGGCGGTCAGGGACAAGTATGAGCGCCTCCTCGAGCTTCAGTCGAGGCTGCGAGAGCTGCGCTCCGGCGATCGGGACAGGGCCCAGCGCCTCGACCTTCTCAGGTTCCAGGCGGGCGAGATCGACTCGGCCAAGCTTTCCCGGGGCGAAGACGCGGCACTTGCGAGGGAACGCGCCGTGCTGGCGTCCGCGGAGCAGCTGTATACCCGCGCGAGCACCGCATACGCCGAGCTTTACGGCGGCGAAAACGAGATGGTGGGCGCAACCGACAGGCTGGCTCGGGCCATCCAGGAGCTAGACGCGATCCTCAAGATAGATAGCTCGCTTGCGGGCGTGGACAACCTGCTCCAGGCTGCTATGGCCTCCTGTGAGGAAGCGTGCAGGGCGATCCGCGTGTACAAAGATGGCATCGACCTGGACTCCTCGCGGCTTTCCCAGGTAGAAGAGAGGCTCGCAGCTATACAACGCTTGAAGAGAAAGTATGGGGACACCGTTGATGAGATCCTCGATTACCGCGACAGGATCGAGGAGGAAATGGGGAGGCTCGCAACGTCCGACGATGAAATAGCCAGAACCGAGGCCGAGCTTGAGAGAGTGCGACTGGACATGGGTAGGCTCTCTTCTTCCCTTCACGGGGTGCGTGAGGAGGCGGCGCGCGCGCTGGAGGCGCGCGTCGCAGAGGAGCTTGCAGACCTCAACATGGGCTCCTCCATCTTTCGTGTGAGCTTTTCATCGAAGGAGGACCCGTCTGGAGTTCCTGTTGGAGGCAAGTTTCTCGCAGCAGGTCCGTACGGCACTGACATTGTGGAGTTTCTCCTGTCGGCAAACCCTGGGGAGCCTCCGAAGCCTCTCGCAAGGATAGCGAGCGGAGGGGAGATATCCCGGGTGATGCTCGCACTCAAGTCAATACTTGCTTCTGTGGACCAGGTCGATACTCTCATCTTCGACGAGATCGACGCCGGGATCGGCGGGAGGACCGCATCAGCCGTGGGCGAGAAGCTTTTCTCAACCAGCCGGTCCAGGCAGGTCATATGCGTCACGCACCTGCCGCAAATAGCCTGCATGGCTGATGTTCACTACTCCATAGCCAAGGAGGCCGCAGACGGTCGCACCCGAACCGTTGTGACGAGGCTGTCAGGGGAAGATCGCGTGCGCGAGATCGCAAGGATGCTGGGAGGGACAGACCTCACGCCTACGACCTTCAAGCACGCAAGGGAAATGCTGCGCCTGGCGACGGATGTCAAGGGCACAGATACCCCCGCAGCACTTGCCACTTGACCGCATTCGAGTATGATCTCGATTTCACATTTGCCGCCTCTTCGCAGGAGATCCCCATGAAGTGGAGAATAAACCAGCAGGGTGGGAGGTTTCATTGCGGGCTACTTCCTTCTGGGGAGGGTAAGCGCAAGCGTGATGACGGATTCCAGGATCACGAGCCATCCGATATTGGAGTTCAAGGAGGGCAGGAGAGTCCGCTTCACGTTCGACGGCAGAGAGCTCGAAGGATACGAGGGTGAACCCGTAGCAGCGGCGCTCCACGCATGCGGCGTGCGTGTGCTGGGAGAAAGTCCCAAGCTCAGGAGGCCCAGGGGCTTTTTCTGTGCCATAGGCAATTGCTCCTCGTGCCTGATGACCGTAGACGGTCGGCCGAATGTGAGGGTGTGCCGGGAGAAGCTCCGCGAAGGCATGCGCGTGACGACTCAACGGGGGAAGGGTGTACTCCTTGCGAACGACTGAGGTCTGCGTGATCGGGGCCGGACCCGCGGGATTGTGCGCGACAATCGCTGCGCGTGACATGGGCGCCCACGTAACTCTCGTAGACTCCCAGGATAGACCGGGTGGACAACTAGTCAAGCAGACTCACAAATTCTTCGGCTCAAGGGGACAGTTTGCCGGCAAGCGCGGCATCGACATAGCCCGCCTCCTTGCCGAACGGATCGAGAACGACCCTCTGGTGGAGATCATGCTAGACGCTACGGTCGTCGGATTCTACGACGACGGCGCCCTCGGGATCGAGAAAAACGACGCACTCACCTTCCTCAAACCCGAGCGCGTGGTTTGCGCAACGGGTGCCTCCGAGAGAATGCTTGCTTTTCCCAACAACGATCTCCCAGGCGTGTACGGGGCAGGGGCTGTCCAGACTCTCATGAACGTTTACGGCGTCAGACCCGGCAAGGCCGTGCTGATGGTGGGGGCTGGGAACATAGGCCTCATCGTGAGCTACCAGCTCATGCAAGCAGGGGTCGATGTGGTCGCGGTGGTGGAGGCCATGCCCCAAGTTGGAGGGTACGACGTTCACGCCCGCAAGATTCAGCGGGCAGGCGTGCCCATCCTGACGTCCCACACGGTGAAGGCCGTTCACGGCACGCAGGTCGTCGAAGGAGCCACGATCTGGTCCCTGGACGGGAGCTTCCGCCCGATTCCCGGCACCGAGCGGTATTTCGAAGTTGATACGGTGTGCCTGGCTGTGGGGCTTACTCCTCTTTCGGACCTCCTGTGGCAGGCTGGTTGTAAGATGGCTTACGTGCCTGAGCTCGGCGGGCATGTGGCCTTGCGGAACGAGGACTACGAAACCTCGCGGCCGGGGCTATTCGTGGCGGGCGACCTCGCCGGGATAGAGGAGGCCTCGAGCGCCATGATAGAGGGGACGATCGCCGGGCTTTCGGCAGCGTGGTCCCTCGGCTATTCTGCGGCGGATTGCGAGCTGAGGCTCGCGGCGGCAAGGGCCCAACTCGAGGCCTTGCGCAGAGGGCCGAAGCGAGAGAAGGTCCGCTCTGGAATAGACGAGCTCATGCAGCTTGGAAGGGAGGCCGGGATCGTTGCATAGCAAACCTGAGAACGCTGGTGTCATCGGCATTCCTGCAGATGTCAGGATGATCCCCGACGTCTCAAGGCGCGCCCGAGGGCCGGTCGTGGTGATCGAGTGTTTCGAGGAGATCCCGTGCGATCCCTGCCACGACGCTTGCCGCCGCGGGGCCATCCGGCCGTTTGACGACATCTGTCACCTCCCCGAGGTGGATTTCGACAAGTGCAATGGCTGCGGCGCGTGCATTCCCGTGTGTCCGGGCCTTGCCGTATTTGTGGTCGACGAAAGCTGGAAGGAGGACCGGGCGATCGTCAGGCTTCCCTATGAGTTCGTGCCGCTGCCTGGCCCGGGAGACATCGTGACAGGCCTTGATAGGAACGGCAGAAAGCGCTGCGAGGCCAGGGTCATCAAGGTTGAGAAGGCCAAGAGGCATGATAGAACCCCGGTCGTGTGGATTGAGGTGCCGAAGCCCCTTTCCATGGACGTAAGGCACATCCGCGCGGGAGGGAAAGCCGTTGGGTGACGAAAAGGCTGTCGGGAAGCCGTGCGGGGCCGGCAACGAGACCGTCGTGATTTGCCGATGCGAAGACGTCACTCTAGACGAGATCCGGGATCTCATTGCAAAGGGCTACGCCACGATGGATGAGATCAAGCGGATCACGAGGTGCGGCATGGGGCCGTGCCAGGGGCGGACGTGCCGGCAACTCGTGCTGGCGGAGATCGCGAGAGCCACAGGGAAGAGCATGGCCAGCGTAGCGCCTCCCAGGTTCCGGCCGCCGACGAAACCGATTCGTCTGCGCGGGGCCATCAAAGGTGACAGCTGTGACTACGACGGCTGATGCTGTTGTTATCGGCGGCGGCGTGGTAGGCGCGTCCATCGCATATCACCTGGCGAAGCGAGGCTTCGGCCGCGTGGTGCTGGTCGAACGCTCGTACCTTGCCAGCGGGTCCACCGGGCGCTGCGGCGCGGGCGTCAGGCAGCAGTGGGGTACAAAGCTCAATTGCCTTCTCTCTCGCGAGAGCGTCAGGATGTTCGAACGCATGGACGACGAGCTCGGGCACGACCACAGCATCGAGTTCAAGCAAGGAGGGTACCTTCTTCTTGCGTACACGGATCGCGAGATGAACCAGTTCATCAAGAACGTGGAGCTCGAACGAAGCCTCGGAGTCCCTGTCGATCTCCTGACACCCGCGGAGGCGAAAGCCATCGTTCCGATGTTGAACGCAAGCGATGTTCTGTGCGCGACGTACTGCCCGACCGACGGCCACGCGAACCCGTTCCATGTTACGTATGCATACGCCGGCGCCGCTCGCAGGCTGGGCGCGGAGATCCTGACGTTCACCGAGGTGCGAGGGATCGCCGTCGAGGGCGGAAAGGTTACGAAGGTAATATGCGATAAAGGGACCCTTGATACCAGGGTTGTGGTGAACGCCGCAGGGCCCTACTCAGGGGGCGTGGCATCCATGGCCGGGCTTGACATCCCGTTCTGGGCCGAGCGTCACCAGATCCTGGTGACTGAGCCGGTGGAGCCTGTTCTACGGCCTATGGTGATGTCCTTCTCAAGGCGCGTTTACTGCCAGCAGACGCCTCACGGTAGCTTTGTCATGGGCATGGGCGATCCGAGCGAACCGCGGGGCTTCAGCCTCGAAAGCAGTTGGAAGTTCCTTGTGGAGATGGCTCGCGAGATAACAAGGATTCTGCCTCCGGTAGGAGAACTATCCGTTGTGAGGCAGTGGGCAGGGCTTTATGACATGACCCCCGATGCACACCCGATACTGGGGGCCACACCCGTGGAAGGCTTTTACCTCGCATGCGGGTTCTCGGGCCATGGGTTCATGCTCGCGCCTGTGACGGGGCAGCTACTTTCTGAGATCATTTGCGGTGAAGAACCATCTATAGATATAACTGGCCTTGACCTCGGGCGGTTCGAGCGGAGAGAGCTCGTGGTCGAGCCGTCGGTTGTATAGGTCGCAGGTTACAGAGCGAGCCCCCTCTCGGGAAACGCACGAAAAGCCCTGCCAATCTTATCGATGGATTCAGACTGGATAGTGGGGAGGAGAAAGGCTGTGGAGATCGATGTCGAGCGATGCACGGGGTGCAAGCTTTGTCAGCTCGTGTGCTCTGTGGGGAACTTCGGCGAGAACAATCCCAAGAAGGCCGGGATCCGGATAGTGTCCCGGCTGTTCACCGAGGCCAGGTATGACGTGGTCGTGTGCGACCAGTGCGGCGAGTGCATCGAGGCCTGTCCCGTCGATGCCATCAGCATGGCTGACGGCATCGTCAGGATAGACCCGGATATATGCACAAACTGCGGCATCTGCGTTGAGACCTGCCCGAACGGCGCGCTTTTCGTCCACCCTGAAGTGGACCACCCGATAAAGTGCGTTGCATGCGGGGAGTGCGCAAGGCTTTGCCCCAGGGGCGTTCTTGGTGCGCTTGCCCAGGCAGGAGAAGGAGAGGTGGCCAGCTAGATGTACGGATACGCTGGTGACATCCTGAGAGTAAACCTCTCCACGAGCGCGGTGACGCACGAGCCGCTGTCGGAGGATCTTGCGAGCGAATACATAGGCGGACGAGGGTTCGGGGCCTATTTCGCTTACCGGGAGATCCCCGCAGGCGCCGACCCCCTGGGGCCTGCGAACAAGCTCATCGTGGCATCGGGGCCGTTCGCCGGAGTGTTTCTGCCGAGCGGGGCAAAGACCAGCCTGTCCGCCAAAAGCCCCGCCACCGGCTTATATGGCGACAGCAATGTCGGCGGCCACCTTGCAGGGGAGATGAAATACGCTGGCTTCGACGCAATAATCATAGAGGGGAAGGCTAAAGAGCCGTCGTATCTATTCATCGAGGACGAAAAGGTGGAAATCCGGCCCTGTGGGCGTCTATGGGGCATGGGTGCTATAGAGGCTGAGAAGGCGCTCAAAGAGCAGCTTGGCGACGAGTTCCAGATCGCTACGATCGGTCCTGCGGGCGAGAACATGGTGGTCTTCGCCTCTGTAAACCACGATATCGGACGCCAGGCGGGCCGCTGCGGTATGGGTGCTGTCATGGGTTCGAAGAACCTTAAGGCTGTCGCTATCCGGGGAACGAAGAACGTTCCCGTGGCAGACATGGACGGCCTCAGGAAAGTAGCGGACGAGATGTTCACTGCGCTCATGGCAAACCCCGCGCTCAAGGCATGGCAGGACCAGGGCCTCGCCCAGGTAACCACGTGGTCCAACTCCATCGGGGCTTTGCCTACGCGAAACTTCCACCAGAACTCTTACGAAAACGCGGAGTCCTTTAGCGGCGAACGCATGCGAAGAGAGATCGTCGTTCGCGACAAAGCCTGCTTCGCATGCCCCATGGCCACCGGCAAGTTCTGCCGCGCAAGCTACCGCGGAAAGACGGTTTACCTCGAGGGCCCCGAATACGAGACCACGGCCCTCATCGGGAGCAACTGCGCTCTGGGCTCTATCGAGGAGGTGGCGTACGCCAATTACCTGTGCGATGAACTGGGCCTTGACACCATCTCCGCGGGAAACGCAGTAGCATTTGCCATGGAGTGCTTCGAGAAAGGCATCATCACAAAAGAGGACACCGGAGGCCTTGAGATCCGCTTCGGAAGCCTACATGCCTTCGTCGAGGTCGCCAAGCTCATCGCGGAGAGGAAGGGGATCGGCGAGGCGCTATCCGGTGGGGTCAGGGCTGCAGCAGCAGTCTGGGGCCAGGGTAGCGAGGACTTTGCCATCCAGGTGAAAGGCCTCGAGTGGAGCGGGTATGAGTCGCGTGGGGCGCCATCGATGATGCTAGCCTACATGACCTGTGACATCGGTGCCCACCACAATCGGGCGTGGTCCATCACCCACGACATAGCGGTCGGGCGCGGCGTCATCGAGGGTAAGGCCGCGAAGGTCATCGAGCTTCAGCATATAAGGCCGCTCTTTGATTGCCTCGGGGTTTGCAGGCTGCAGTGGGTGGAGCTCGGCTTGCCACTCGAGTACTACGCCAAGCTTTACCCGGCGGTAACAGGGCGCCGAGACTCGTGGGACGATCTCCTCAACAAGTCCGAGAAGATCTGGAACCTCACGCGCGCTTTTGCCATTCGAGAAAGGGCGGACTTCGGCAGGGCGGATGACCAGCCTCCGAGGAGGTTCCTGCAGGAGCCTGTGCCGGACGGACCGCTCGCGGGGTTGCGCATCACTCGCGAAGACCTTGACCGCCTGCTGGACGAGTACTACGATCTCCGCGGCTGGGACAGAAACGGGAGGCCCACCGTGGAGACACTTAGACGACTCGGGCTCGGCGAGCTGGCATCAGAGCTTCAAGCAATGGGGAGGATATCATGAAGGTTACCCTCGAGTTTGCGAAAGTGCTGACTGTCATCCGCCCTGAGCTGCCTGAAAAGGTGGACCTTGACCTTCCCGAAGGGGCAACCCTCGAGGATGCGCTGGCGGCTGCAGGCGTGCCGCAGGGGCTTTGGGGCATCACGCTCGTGGGCGATAAGGTGTGCGGGACCGGTGAAAGGCTGTCGGATGGCGACAGGGTCACCGTACTTCCGCCGGTCTCTGGAGGGTAATCGCTATAGGGTAACCCAGGGGGCAATCGTTGCCCGGCCGGTTTCAGTGCGAGGCCGGGCTTTTCTTTGCCTGTGTTCCAGGTATCGCATGAGCGGCGACAGCTGCTTTACAGGTATGCACCTTGTTTTCAGCTTGTAGCCCGCAACAGCGACCGTCGGCTGACACCGGTCCGGGTGTCGCACAATCGCCTCGCGGAGCATACCATTTATTGTGTCTCTGGCGCGGCGGAGTGTGAAACCGGGCCGGGCGGGGGTTGGTGGGCTTGGTGAGACCGAAGGTCACGAACGTGTGGGCGACAAGGTTCACCGACAAGGCGTGCCGCCGGGCAGCGTCGCGCATTGTCATCGAAGCGACCCTGCCGCCGATCTACCGTGTGCGCGCTGCGTCTCCCGATGCGATCCACATTGATCTGCCGGGCTGTGCGCTCGTTATGGCTCCGGGGCAAATAGCCGTGAACGACGGGCTTCTCACGACTGTCACGGTTGTCGAAGGATCGTCCTGCCCATCTATCACCGCACGGCTTGAACACCCACCAACGTGGGTCGCGACTGAAGTTGGGGGAACTCCCGCGAGGGTCGTCGTTGACATTGACCGCAGCCCCATAAGGGCGGTGTTTGAGGACAAGGTGATAGTGGTAGATCCGGGCCACGGCGGCAGCGACACCGGAGGGCGCGGCCCCGTGAACCTGCTGGAGAAGAAGGTTGTGCTGGAAATAGGTCGCTACCTGTCCAGCCACCTTGTGCTGGCAGGGGCGGGCGTCGTGATGACCAGGTCTTCTGACGAAGCGATCCCAGGAGCCAAGAGGTTTGCCCAGGGGAAGGCGGCGGGCGCGGATGCCTTCGTCAGCATCCACACGTTCTCGTCATCAAGCCGCACCGTATCTGGTGCGAGGACGCTTTACACTGCCACGGCCGAGAGCGAGTCGCTCGCCCGTTACGTGCAGTCGTCGCTCGTGGAGAAGCTTCCAGTGGCCGATCGAGGCGCAGCGAAGTATCCGGGGAAGCTGCCCGCTGATTTTCGCATTCCGTGTGTGTTTGTAGAGGTGGGGACCATCAGTAACTGGGTCGAGGAAGGATGGTTCCGTAGCAACACCTTCAAAGAGCGCGCTGCCGAGGCCATCGTGACCGGCCTGAAGAGGTACTTCGTCGAACGGACCGCCCGCTATTGGGCAAGACCTCCCGAGCAGCAGAACGAACCACCCAAAGTGCCCGTGAAGGTTGATGCAATCCCGGTAAGAACGCACCTCGTTCGGGAGTATGAGAGGATCGCAGACGTTGCACGGCGCTACACCAGCGGGATAGCAGAGCCCGGTGACTTGATAACTGTGGCCGAAAGCGTGGTTGCGATCACGCAGGGGAGAGCCTTGTTACCTGAATCAGTGCGTCCGGGCGCCCTTGCGCGCGTGCTATGCAGGCTGCCCGGTAAGGACGGAAGCCTCGCAACGCCCCCGGCGATGCAACTGGCCATCAAGGAAGCCGGGGTCTCGAGGGTCCTGCTGGGTACGGTGGCAGCAGGCCTGGGGAGGATCGTCGGCCGCCGGGGCGACTTCTTCAGGGTGGCGGGGCGCTCGCTCGCGCAGATCGACGACATCGCAGGAACGATGCCTCCGTATGACAAGCATGTGATCCTCGGCCCGGCGATGCCCGGCGAAGTGGCCAGGGAAATCAAGGCTGCAACGGGTGTGGATGCCGTGGTCGTTGACGTGAACGACATCGGCTGCGTTGACATCCTCGGTTCAACAGTGCCGGGCCCGCTCGACTGGGTCACCCGCGCGCTCGCAGACAACCCCTTCGGCAACGATGATCAGCAAACCCCGATAGTCGTGTTGAAACCCCATAGGGCTCATCTGCTCCGACGCAACTTTCCAGGTCCCGGCCAAACTTGAGGTATTATAGCGGGCTACCTGTAATAAATAGGGTACCGCTATGAAAGCTCAGTCGTTCTTAAGAGGCACAGTTGTGCTTGTGGCTGCGGGGATCGTAACGAAGGTGCTCGGGGCACTATTCACTATTCCTCTTACAAGACTCATAGGTGCTGAAGGCGTTGGGCTGCTTCACATGGCATCCCCCGTGTTTGTTACAGCGCTTGTCCTTTGCGTGTCAGGGATTCCCGTCGCAACTTCTAAACTCGCGGCTGAGCGGTTGGCAACCGGCGATAGGCCGGGAGCAAGGCAGGTTCTCCTGGTATCTCTTGCTCTCATGCTCCCGGTCGGTACAGCATTTTCGCTGGCACTGTATGCGGGGGCAGGTTTCATCACCACTTTCATCGTGAAAGACCCGAGGGCCTTCTTTCCGCTCAGGTATCTTGCCCCTGCGGTGGCAGTTGTGAGCGTCTCGAGCGTGCTCCGCGGCTACTTCCAGGGCCACAGGACTATGGTACCGACAGGTACATCCCATGTGCTGGAGCAGATCGTTAGAGTTGCTGTGGGTCTGGGCCTCGCATACCTGTTCTTACCGAGGGGAGTGCAATGGGCCGCGGCCGGCTCGGCCATGGGGAGCCTTGCTGGAGCCGCGGCGGGCTTAGCCTTACTGGTAGTATTCTTCCTCGTAACCGAGCGACAGGACCTTGACGCTGGCGGGCGGCGGCCTCTTCGGCGGGCTCTTCCTGGAAAGCAGCCAGAGGCGACGCCGCCTGCGACGGCATTCGAGACCGCAAAGCGCCTGGTATCACTTGCGGCGCCGGTTACGTTGGCTGCGCTGGTGGGACCCCTCCTTGAGGCTTTGAACGCCATTATCGTTCCGGCAAGGCTCCAGTTCGCTGGTTTCTCAGTCGTACAATCTACGGAGCTATACGGACGCCTCTCGGTCATGGCGCTGAGCCTGGTGGCCTTGCCCGGAGTGGCCGCCGCAGCCATTGCAACGAGCCTGGTCCCTCAGGTGGCTGCGGCATACGCAGGCGGCAAGCTGCGCCGTGGAAGAGAGCTCGCGAGGCAGGCTGTAAGAAGCGCCCTGGTGGTGGGGATCCCTGCCACTGTCGGTCTCGCTGTTCTGCCGGCTCAGATCTGCGCCTTCCTTTTCGGCGACCCGGGGGGCGGGGTGCCCCTGTCGGCAATGGCTTTCAGCTCGGTCTTCTTCTGCTTGCAGCAGACAACCGCGGGCGTGCTAAACGGCATAGGGAAAGTCCACGTACCGGCCATGAGCGGGCTTGCAGGCGCACTGGTCGCCGCCTTGGTCAACTTCATCTTGACAGGAATGCCCGAAGTCGGCATCCGAGGTGCAGCTCTCGGTACCGGCCTCGGGTTTCTCGTGGCCGGTGTCCTCAATACCCTCGCCGTGGGGGGGCTTACCGGCGATGGCATCCGCATCTTCGGCGTCGGGTGGAGGGCCCTTTTGGGCTCCGCCGCGATGGCGCCGCTCGTCGCAGGCGTCTACCGGGCTCTATTGGAATGCACGTATAGCAATGCGGTTTCCACGGTCGCTGGCATTCTGGCAGGCATAGCCGCCTACGGCTTTGCCCTTATCGTCCTGGGGGAGCTCAGCTGCCGCGAACTGGCGCTCATCCCGTTCGTCGGCCGCCCCCTCGCACGTCTGTTACTCAGCGCCACGATTCTACGCAAGTAGTCTCACGTAAGTGACGAACTCCGCAGCACCGGGCGCAACTTCAGCATTTCCCGCCAGTCATTCTCTGGTTTCTACGGTTCTCAGCCTGTTACAGGCTTTAACCCGCCCGAATCGTCATTTTGGTTTGCGGCGGCCGGAAAAGAACCGAGGACCCTGGTGAACAGAGTCTTGGTTTTCAGTTCATCGATGGCGTCCCGGCATGCGGGCTCCGAGATGTGGGTCTCGAGATCCAGGTAGAATATATACTCCCACGGCTCGCCGCGACTGGGTCGGGATTCCAGCCTGGTCATGTTGATCTGCCGGCACACGATCGCTCCGAGGCACCAATACAGCGCTCCCGGCTTATTCTCCGTAGCAAAGACCACGACCGTCTTATTCCTCTCTCCTTTTGAGCCTTGCCTTCGCCCGATCGCATAGAATCTGGTGGAATTGGCCTTGTCCGTCTGAATTCCCTCTGCAATCACCTTGACGCCATACAACCCCGCTGCGCGCTTACTCGCTATGGCACCCGCACCGCGCATCTGCATCTCCTTCACCATCTTGGCGCTGCCCGCCGTATCGTACACAGCTATTGTCTCTACACCCAGCTTCTCCAGGAACGCGTCGCACTGTGCGAGGGCCTGCGGGTGTGAGTAAACTCTCCGGATGTCTTGCAGTGTCTCTCCTTCCAGGGCGAGGAGACAATGATTGATCGGCAGGATGACCTCGCCGTAAATGTTGAGACCATTCTTCAGGAGGAGATCGTAGCTCTCATTAATGCTACCTGCCAGGGAGTTCTCGATAGGTATCAAGCCGTCTGTAGCTGCACCTTCATTGATAGCCCTGAAAACCTCAGACAGGCTGCGGCAAGGCAGCACGTCCAGCTTGCCCGGGACGACCTCGCCGAAAAACCTGACAACCGCTTCCTCGCTATATGCACCCCTCTCGCCTTGAAAAGCCACGACTTGTCGCACGATATCATCTCCTTGTAGCTTCGTTTGGTCGCATTTTCAGAGATTATACCATCTCGCGTCAACTACTGAAAGTGGGAATCCCGCAAGTCGCATAAGTGAGCCTCCCTCATCTGGGACTGCAGTTCTCTGTGGTCCGAATATATGTTAGAATTAGACTGGCTGTGGCGAGGAACTGTACCGTTTGAAGGGATACGGCGATGAGAACGTACTTCATTCAGACTCTCGGATGCCAGATGAATGAGCACGACTCCGAAGTAATCGCGGGGCTGCTTGAAGAACGCGGTTACATCGCGGCGAACTCCCCTGAGGACGCTGATATCGTCATTTTCAACACCTGTTGCGTGAGGGAAAACCCCGAAAGAAAGGTCTACGGGCGGGTCGCAGCCCTCAAGAGGCTGAAGAAGGCGAATCCCGATCTCATTATCGGGATCTCCGGGTGTATGGTCCAGCAGGAAGGGGAGACCCATCGCATAATGAAGGAACTTCCCCATGTAGACCTCGTGTTCGGCACCATGAACCTCCACCGCCTGCCAGAGCTTCTCGATAGAGTCGAGGCCGGCCAGAAGGCGATTGAGGTTTGGGATGCGGAAGGAGGCATAGTGGAGGACCTTCCGATGCGTCGCGCGGGAGACGTGTCAGCCTGGGTCACGATCATGTATGGCTGCAACAACTTTTGCTCTTACTGCATCGTGCCATATGTGCGCGGCCGGGAGAGAAGTCGCAGGTTCGAGGACATCGCGTCGGAAGTTGCAGACCTCGGCAAGGCCGGGTATCGCGAGGTCGTGCTGCTCGGACAGAACGTGAACGCATACGGACGGGACCTCGACGATGGCAGGGATTTCGCGGATTTGCTTCAGGCCCTCGACGGGACCCCGGGCATATACAGGATCCGTTACACCACGAGCCACCCCAGAGACTTTTCCCAGAAACTCATCGACACAATCGCAGCATCCAGGACGGTGTGTGAACACTTTCACCTTCCTCTTCAGGCAGGATCTGACAGGGTGCTCGCCTGCATGAACCGCGGGTACACGCAGGCACATTACCTCGATCTCGTGCGACGCATACGCCGGGCGGTTCCTGGATGTTCCATCACGACCGACCTCATCGTGGGCTTTCCGGGCGAATCAGACCAGGACTTCCTCGAAACCCTCAAAGTGGTCCAGGAAGTAAGGTTTGACTCGGCGTTTACGTTCGTGTTCTCGCCCCGAAGGGGTACCGCGGCGGCCCGCATGAAAGACCAGGTCCCTGAGGACGTAAAGAGTACCAGGATACAGAAGCTCATCGAAGTGCAGGAAGTGATCGCCCTCGAGATCAACAAAGAGCTGGAGGGCGAAGTCGTTGAGGTCCTGGTCGAAGGCGAAAGCAAGACGAACCCATTGATGCTGACGGGCCGAACGCGTACGAACAAGCTCGTGGTATTCCCGATCGACGCCCGTGCCGAGAAAGGGCGCCTCGTGCAGGTCAGGATCACAAAGGCCCAGGCGTGGACTCAAATCGGTGAGGTGGTGGGCGCTTGACGACTCCAATGGTCCAGCAGTACCAGGCCATAAAAGCCAGGCACCCTGATGCGATACTCATGTTCAGGCTGGGCGACTTCTACGAGATGTTCAACGAGGACGCCGAGATAGCGGCGCGGGTGCTTGAGATAACCCTGACATCGCGCGAGACGGGCAAGGGCAACAGGATGCCCATGTGCGGCGTCCCATACCATGCTGTGCACTCTTACATCAGCCGGCTTGTCGACCATGGCTACAAGGTTGCCGTGTGCGACCAGATGGAGGTGCCGGGACCGGGCAAGCAGGTGGTGAGGCGTGAGGTAACACGCGTCATCACCCCGGGGACTATCACCGAACCTGAGTTCCTGGATGCAAAGACAAACAACTACCTTGCCGCCCTTGTTATGCGTAATCGCACAATTGGCCTTGCCGCCGTGGACGTTTCAACGGGGGAGTTCTCCATCACAGAGGCCGGAGGTCCCAAGGCGCAGGATGCAATCCTGGCGGAGATGGTTCGGCTCAGCCCGAGAGAGTGCCTTATCACAGCGGACGTGGCGAAGGAGGCCCGGCTAATGGAGGCGGTTCGGGGGCTGGAGGGGATTACACTCACGCCGTGTGACGACCAGACTCTATCGCCCTCCGCAACCACGAGGGTTGTGAACGAACAATTCGGGTCCACGAGGCTTGAGTCCTCCGGCTGCTTTGAGTATCCCTCCGGCATGCAGGCCGCCGGGATAATCCTGTTTTATCTTCAGAAAACACAGATGACATCGCTCGCCCACATCAACAGCATCAGGGCGTATTCCTGTGGAGACGCGATGAGCCTGGACCCGGAGACCCGCCGGAGCCTTGAGCTACAAGACCCGATTCGGCAGCGCTCGCGCGGACACACCCTCCTCAGCGTGCTCGACCGCACGGTCACCTCCATGGGTGCACGGCTCCTGCGCAGGTGGATGGACAGGCCGTCACTGGATATCCCTGAGATAAACCGCAGGCTGGATGCAGTTGAAGAACTTGTGCGGAACGTGTTCGCCAGGGCTGACCTCAAGAAAGCACTCGCTTCTGTTCGCGACCTCGAGAGGCTAGTCACTCGAGTCTCTACGGGCGCGGCAAACGCGCGGGATCTTGTCGCCCTGGCAGAGTCATTCTCCGCCATTCCCCAGACGCGCCAGGTTCTCGCCGAGGCCGGGTGCGATGCTCTAAGGGCCCTTGCAGCAAGGCTCGGCGACCTCTCGGACGTTCGAGACCTCATCGGGGCCGCGATCTCTGATGACCCCCCACCCGTCATCACAGAAGGCGGGATAATCCGCGAAGGCTACAATGCCGAGCTTGACGAGATCCGCCGAACAGGCTCCCGGAGCCGTGAGATCCTCGCTTCGCTCGAGGCGGCTGAAAGGGAGAAAACGGGGATAAAGTCGCTTAAGGTCGGGTACAACCAGGTGTTCGGATACTACATCGAGGTCACCCGACCGAACCTCCACCTCGTGCCGCAGAGCTGGACCAGAAAGCAAACCCTGTCCGGCGCGGAGCGCTTCGTCACGCCTGAACTCAAGGAGCACGAGGCCATAATCTTGAAAGCGAAGGAGCACACGGCCAGGCTGGAATACGAGCTTTTCTGCGAGGTGAGGGAACGCGTGGCGCGGGAGGTCGCCAGGATTCAAGAGGCCGCGAAGGTTGTTGCAGAGGCAGACGTGTTTTGTAGCCTGGCGGAGGTGGCGGCCGCCTACGGGTATGTGAGGCCGGAGATTCACGACGGCTATGATATCGAGCTTTTGGGTGCGCGCCACCCGGTGGTGGAAGCCACGCTGCCGGCGGGAGCGTACGTTCCTAACGACGTGCGGCTCGACTCCACAGAAAGCCAGATCATGGTTCTCACCGGCCCAAACATGGCGGGCAAGAGCACCCTCGGGAAGTCGGTGCTGCTCGTCGCGCTCATGGCACATATGGGAAGTTTCGTTCCAGCCAAGTCCGCGCGGATTCCGCTCACCGACAGGATTGCGGTGAGGGCCGGGTCCAGCGAGGAGATCGCTTCGGGCAAGTCCACGTTCATGGTGGAACTCTTGCAGACCGCGGCCATCCTCGCGCGGGCCACCCCGAGGACCCTGATCTTCATCGATGAGCTTGGCAGGGGGACGAGCACATACGACGGGATGGCCATCGCTCAGGCTGTCATCGAGCACATCCACGACAAGGTGGGTGCCAAGACCATATTCACGACACACTTTCACGAACTCACAGAACTCGAAGACAAGCTGGAGCGGGTCAAGAACTTCAGGATCGCGGCCGAGGAGCGCGGGGGAGAGGTAGTCTTTCTGTTCACGCTCGTGCCCGGAGGGTGTGACAAGAGTTACGGGATAAACGTGGCCAGGATGGCTGGCATGCCGGGGGAAGTGGTGAGGAGAGCTGGCGCCATATTGCGCGAGCTTGAAAGACGCAGTCCCTCGCGCCCCCAGCAAATGAGCCTGCTCGCGATGTTGATGGACGAGGCCGGAAAAGGAGCGCCCGAAAGCGCATGCTCGTGTTCAACTTGCGACGGCATTGTGGCCGAACTTTGCGCACTCGATATTGACAGGATGACGCCGCTTGAGGCGCTCGAGAAACTTGCCGACCTGAAATCCAAAGCTGGGAGGGTGGAGAGGGGCGAAAACTCGTGATGCCGTTGTCGGATGAGACCATAGTAATCCTCGACGACGAGACCGTTAACAAGATCGCAGCGGGCGAAGTGATCGAGCGTCCAGCGTCCGTGGTCAAGGAGCTCGTGGAGAACGCCATCGATGCCGGTGCGTCCAGCGTAACCGTTGAACTTCGGGGCACACCGGGCCAGTTCATCAGGGTAAGCGACGACGGCTGCGGGATGAGCCGCCGCGACGCAAGGATGGCCTTCCTGCGTCATGCCACGAGCAAGATACGGACGGCGACAGACCTCGAGACCGTCCTCACCATGGGATTCCGCGGCGAGGCCCTTGCCAGCATCGCAGCGGTTGCCCGGCTGGAACTCGTTACGCGCCGCGCGCAGGATAACGTCGGCTCGCGCATCGTGTGCGAAGGGGGCGCCCTCACCCTTGAGGAAGACGCACCTTCACCCGTTGGCACGACCGTGACCTGCCGCGACCTCTTCTTCAACACCCCGGCGAGGCGCAAGTTTCAGAGGCGCCCGTCCACCGAGCTGGGCCACGTCTACGACGTCGCCGGCAGACTGGCTCTCGCGCAACCTGCGACGAAGCTTCGCCTCATTCACGACGGCAAAGAGATCATGCTGGCCCAGGGGCAAAACGACAGGCGCGCGGCGATAGCCGCGATACACGGGGCGAGCCTTGCAAAGGTGCTGTTGCCCGTCGTCGCCGGGTCCGCATGCACCCGCATCGAAGGGTTCATTTCCCCTCCTGACGTCACCAGGCCGACGCGCGACGTCCAGTGCATCTTCGTGAACGGTAGGCCTGTCGCAGCGGCGTCTCTTGTTCGAGCGATCGAGGTAACCTATGGGAAGAGGCTCCCGCCCAGACGCTACCCTGCTGTATTCATATGGATATCTACAGACCCCCGGTCGATCGATGTAAACGTCCATCCCGCGAAGAGGGAAGTCAGATTCTCCCAAGACCACGAGGTATTTCACCTGGCGGCGCAGGCGGTCTCGGCAGCCCTGCACTCAGTGGGGGCTTCCCCTGGCTTCGGACGCAAGCTGGGTGAGGGGGGCTGGCCGGCGCAAGCGCAAGGATGGTCCGGTGGCATGCGCAGGTCTCTCGTCCAGGATCACGATCCCGGAGACAGGGCCGGTCAGGCTCTTGCTCACGATGGGGCAGCACCCTACGGAGCAGGCTATGGGGCTGGATCCTGCCCCGCAGGACTCGGCGTCGAGCTGGGCGCCGGGCTCGGCCACGACGGTACGGCGCATGCGCGCCCGCTGCCCGCCTGTCCGGAGGAAGGCGCGCGTCCCGAAGCGCAGACCCCGCAAGCCTGGCAAATAGCTCGCCGCCCCGACGCCCGGGGCATCCGGGTCGGCCAGGAACTATCGCAGCAGACAGAAATCGCATCGGCACCCTGCTTCACTCCGCTGGGCACGTTCCTCGGCACGTACATTCTGGCCACGGACGGCTCCAACCTCTTGATCATCGACCAGCACGCGGCCCACGAGCGCGTGCTGTACGAATCGTTCCTCGATGGGGCGGCGCGCGGGCCCGCCAGCGTTCAGACGCTTTTTCCGGTAGCGCTGGAGCTGCGGGCGGCGACAGTTGCAAGCGTATCGCAACACCTTGGTGACCTCGCCAGGATGGGCATCATCCTGGAGGAATTCGGCCCCTCGTCGCTCTTGCTCAGGGGGATCCCCGTCGCTCTTGGGCGCTTGCGCGGGGCCGATGTCGCGGACGCGGTTTCGGCAGCTCTTGAAGCCTTTGCTGAGGAGATCCCCCGCGGGGAACAGAACCTGGGGGACGCGCTTGGGCGGTTCGCTGCGGAGGTTGCGTGTAAGGCTTCGGTGAAAGCTCACGGCGCACTGGAACCCTCGGAGGTTGAGAGACTTCTCATAGACCTTGCACGCACCGGGGACCCATACTCGTGCCCGCACGGGCGTCCCACTCTTCTAAGAATAGGCCAGGCGGAGCTCGAGCGCGCCTTCCGCCGGAGATGAGGGCGGGTGGCTGGATGGGCATTGCTCGCACTTTGCCCCGCGCCGGACGCGATACTCGAGGATGAGTTCCCTCCTGCGGTGCTGAACCGACATTCATGGGTGATCACGGATCGCAGTTGCCGTCATGCGCTGCAGCGCGACTTCCCCGTCCGTAGTGCGCATGAGGTGGCGGCCCCGGGCGAAGCAGAGCGGCCGAATCCCGGCTCCATGCCCCCAGATCACTGTGGAGAATACGAGAGATGCAAGATGAATCCTCAAGACCGGTGCAAAGACGAGTCCCACTTGAGCTGCTGGTAGCCATTGTGGGTCCAACCGCAGTGGGCAAAACAGAGGTTGCCATAGAGGTAGCCTCGCGGCTCCAAGGGGAGATTGTATCGTGTGATTCCATGCAGGTGTACCGCCACATGGACATCGGCACAGCGAAGCCCGGCCCCGCCGACCGCGCCCGCGTGCCTCACCACCTGATTGATGTGGTTGACCCCGACGAGCCATTCAACGTGGCCAGGTTTCAAGAGCTTGCCTGGGCGGCTATCGACGGCATCGCAGCGCGTGGGACCGTCCCGCTTCTGGTGGGGGGAACAGGCCTCTACGTCAAAGCCGTGGTGGACGGGTTCCTGTTTCCCTGGGAGGGCGCGTCGCCCGACATCCGTAGGGACCTGGAAGACGAAGCAAGGAACCTCGGTGCGCCGGCGCTTCACGCAAGGCTCGAGGAAGTGGACCCGGTAGCGGCGCGCAGGATCCATCCCAATGATGCGCGGCGGATCATCCGCGCCCTCGAGGTGTACGTCACAACCGGGCGGCCCATCTCCGAGATGTGGCGCAAAGGCCGAGGGAAGCTGCACATCGACAGGCTCGTAATGATCGGGCTCGTTCGGGACAGGAAATCCCTCTACGATCGCATCGACCGCAGGTGCGAGTTGATGGTAGAGCAGGGTCTTGTGGAAGAGACAGCTCGCCTGCTTGAACGCGGGTATGAGAAAGCTTTGACCGCGGGACAGGCCCTGGGATACAAGGAGATAGTCGAGTACATGCGGGGCAGGTGTTCCCTCGAAGAAGCGGTGGAGCTTGTCAAGAGGAATACCAGACGCTACGCAAAGCGCCAGCTCACGTGGTTTCGAGCCGACCCTCGCATAGAATGGATCGACCTCGGGACGCTTGAGTCCGTGTCCGAGGCTGCAACGTGTGTGCTAGCCCTCATTAAAGGAAAACTTGCTGCTACGTAGAAACGTACCGTGCGCCACCGATACGCTTCTTGGACTAAGAATCCCTTTGTACGCCTGTCCCTGAGGGTACACCAAACTGTGGGGCGGAGGGCACAGACCGAAATGAATAAGCCATCACCAAACCTTCAGGACGTGTTCCTAAACCACGTGAGACGGCAGGGGATCCCCGTTACCGTCTATCTCGTCAACGGCTACCAGATGAAAGGAGTGGTGAAGGGCTTCGACAGCTTCACGGTCATCCTTGCTGACGGCGCCAGGCAGGACCTCATCTATAAGCACGCCATCTCGACCATCACTGCCTCACGTCCGGTAACCATCACTTTCCCCGGCGAACAAGAAAATGATGGCTGACCGCAGTCACGTCATCCTTCAGGAAATAGCGTGAGGTCCCTGGAATATCGCTTCAAAATGTCTGGATATTCCTTTTCAAGAACTCAGCTTTGAATGAGCGCCTGGTACAGGCCGTGTGGCGCGTCCTCGGTCTCCGGGAGACTCATCTTACCAGCTCTCCAGGTCGTCTCGGACATACCTACCCCCAGCCCGTCGCGTTGTGACATCACCCTCCAGGACATTCTCGTCCAGGTTTTCAGAGCGCATCCCTTTTTAGTGCTCCAATGCTTTATGCGATGTATGTGGGCTTTTCCGCTCCGCCGCGGCCCGCCCGACTATAACACCAGGCTCCCGGCCCGCATATGATATACGGTCCAACGCCGTACCCGTCTCACCTCATCCAACACCGCAGGGCTGCGTCGTTTCCTAGCGTCCAGATGCAAGAGGTGGTGTAGCAGAATGCTCGCTTTCGAGCCTAGAAACGTGAACCCGGTGTTGGCGGGGCTCGAGGAGGGGAGGCTGAGCCCCGTTGAGGCGCTCGAGGCGCTCAGGGATTCGTCGGACCTGAGCGCAAGCCAACGCGGCCAGGAGGGCACACCTTCAAATACGTGGCGGCTCAACGAGGCTCTCGCAGAGCTTGACAGCTTGATCGGGCTCCATAAAGTCAAGGCTCTCGTGAGAGAAATAGTGGCATATGTGAGGATACAGCAGATCAGGGCCGCGCGCCAACTCTCCGCGGAACCTCTCGTACTCCACATGGTTTTCAGCGGCAACCCGGGGACTGGCAAGACTACGTGCGCGCGCCTCTTCGGAAAGATGTTTAGAGAGATGGGGGTCCTCGAGAAAGGCCACCTGGTTGAAAGAGAGAGGGCCGACCTCGTGGGCGAGTACATAGGACATACCGCGCAAAAGACGCGCGAACAGATTAAGAAAGCGCTCGGCGGAATACTCTTTATTGACGAGGCATACGCCCTGGCACGGGGTGGGGAAAAAGACTTCGGCAAGGAAGCCATCGACACACTCGTAAAAGCCATGGAAGACTACCGAGATAAACTCATCGTCATACTGGCTGGATATCGCGACGAAATGACGACCTTCATTCAAACGAACCCGGGGATACGCTCGCGGTTCCCCATCCACATAGAGTTTCCGGACTATTCCACAGAAGAACTCCTGAAAATAGCTGACCTCATGCTGAAGAAAAGGGACTACCGGCTGGACTTGGCGGCCCGAGCCAGGCTTGAGTTCATACTGAGCAGAAGGACCGGGTCGGGGAACGAGCACTCCGGAAACGCCCGCCTTGTCCGCAACATCATTGAGCGGGCCATCAGGCGTCAAGCGTTGCGCCTTGTCGATAAACAGCAACTCACCCGGGAGGAACTCATGATTATCCGCAGGGAGGACATAGGAGACGACTTCTAAAACGTAAGCGTTCTGGAGGGCTTCACGGCGCAATGAAGCGATGCATTGTTGTTGGCAAACCTAACGTCGGAAAGACCCTCCTGGTTCTTAGCCTGGCTGAGTATCTCAAGGTGAAGGCGATAGAAATCACGTTCCAGGATCCCGACGGCACGAAGTATTCCAGGACTTACGCCATAGGTATTGCCCTTGGCGAACTGGTCGGCCCGAGGCCACACGAGACAAGGTGCCTGCAGTCGGTGGTTCTTCAGCTTCCGACCGGCAAAGGGAAAAAAGTCGTTGAGTTCGTAGACACCACAGGCCTCACTGAATACATCCACCAGGATGCGTCGATTCGCAAGGCCATGGCCCAGACGCTTGCCGCCATCCGCCCGGCTCAACTTGTGATCCACGTCATGGACGCACAAGAGGCGGGGCGCGAATACGCAAGCCCCGCAGCAGGCGACCTCGACCGGCAACTGGCTGTCTTTGCCGGCTCCAGAGGCGGATACTGTATAGTGGCAAACAAGATGGACCTGCCGGATGCGAAGCGTGGGCTGGCAAGGCTGCAGAGAATGTTCGCAGGATACACTATCTTTCCTGTTTCTGCCGTCGCAAAGACCGGCTTCAGGGAGGTAAAGCGGCATGTCGTTCGCAATCTCTGAGCTTCTGGCGGACTTCCTGGCAGTGGCGTTAGCCGGGGCTGCCATCAAGCTGATGGACGACTACCTTGACTTTGCGCAAGACACCGCCTACGGCCGCCCATCGCTTGCTCACGTTCTGGGCAGCGGGATCGTGCCGTATGCGCTTGTCTTCGCACTGTTGGCAAGCGGGATCAACGCCAACCTGGCGGCGCCGCTCGTCCTGGCCGCGTATGCGGTGGGCATGTTGAAAGATCCCCGGCAAATGTTGCCCCTCGGGTTGCCCGCCTGGGTGGAATCGGCCCTGGCCGCTGCTGCGACGTGTCTTCTCTTCGGATGGCGGCCCACCTGCGTCTCGATAGCACTCATGGTCGCCGTCCAGTTGGCCGACGATCTCTACGACTGGACGCGCGAACGCATCACAAGTTCGACGAACCTTGCTCGTATCACGGGCAAAGGTACAGCGTTCCTGCTTGCCGTCATAGCGGTGCTTACGGCGCTCGTTCTTGACCTGCGGACGACCGTTCTCGTCTGCGTGTGTGCTCCAGTCATTGCAGCCGCGGCGCACGTCGTCGGCGCAAGTGGAGGCGAGTCAGGTGACGATTGAGAGCTGGTTTCTGTTGGTGGCAGTTGCGTTCCTCCTGGGATACATCGTAGGTCACAGACATGGCCGTATCGAAGGGTTTCGGGACGGTGCCGTGTTCGCCCCCATCGAGATGCGCCGAGAGACTCTCGAACGCGGGAGATGCACAATATGCGGGACCGGCACGAAAAAGCAGCCGGAACCGGAGATAGGACAGAGAAACGAAACTGTCGACGCGAGCAGGAGATCCGGGATTGAACGCGAATAACAGGCGAATAATGGAGAAATATACTGAAGCCGACGATCCCGTCGAAAGGATGACGAAACGAGCCCTGCCAGGCTCGAACGGCTTAAACAGGGCAGGGGAGAGCGGTATTTCATGCGTGCCAGGACACTGCAAAGCGCATCAAACACCAGTGACGTGAACGAGGGTGGGACCTCGTTCGTGAAGATGCACGGCCTCGGTAACGATTTTCTTATCTTCGACTTCACGCAGCTTCCCCCTCCGGCCGATGTTGACTGGTCCCGGGCTGCACAGAAGCTCTGCGACAGGCATACAGGAGTCGGGGCCGACGGCCTGGTGCTGGTCCTGCCGTCCGACCGGGCGGCCGTCAGGATGCAGATCTTCAACAGCGACGGAAGCGAGGCCCGGATGTGCGGCAACGCGGCGAG
>JBFMGS010000010.1:41701-50604 GCA_040752635.1 Bacillota bacterium | reverse complement strand
CTAGGAAACGTTTGCTGCGGCATACGCTTGAAGATTCTTGGTAGATCAGGATCATCGAGGTAGTTTCACAATTCGCCCTAGTTGGGAAAAATCCTCCTTTCGGTCTGAGCCGGAAACGCACCGGTCTTGAGTCTCAGCCACCAACGGACGCCAGCTACAACCTGTAATTCTATGCGAACGACAGAACTCCTCCTTTCGGAGCGCGGTATCATGCGGATTTCGTATGTATCTGCCCAACTTTGGCCCCCTCCCGACCTGCCGAGCGCGCCTACACTTGAGGCACTTGAGGATGTCCCGCCGGGCATGCTCATGGCCCGGTCTTCTCGTTATCCGCCCTGCCGCAAATTACCATGGTCATGCTGCGACGCAGGTCGTATAATGATGCGGTAGCTATGTGGAAAGGAGGGTGCCTATGAGACGCCGTTTACACCGCGTGCTTTGGCTGATGGTAGCGGTCGTAGTTGTGGCCGCATCGCTGTATGGCGCCATTGAGAGACGCCGTCCGGGTTCCCCCCTCAGCAGCGATGGAAATGATCCGGTCGCCTCGGGTCTGGCTCGGGACTATGGACCGCTCAAGGCCGAGCTCGAGGAGTATATAGCTTCACAGAGCGCGACCTATGGCATCTATTTCCGCGACCTTGAGTCCGGAGCAAGCTTCGGGATTAACGAACGCGAGCCCATCACGGCTGCAAGCACGGTGAAGGTGCCTGTGGTGCTCTACCTCAACCACTTGGTGGCGGAGGGTCGTGCGAACTGGAACGACCGGGTCGTGTACAACAGCGCCACAGATTACCAGGACGGCGCCGGCATACTGCAGTTCTCCGCGAGGGACGGCGACAGCTACTCCCTGCGGGCGCTGGCGAACCTCGCCATCACCGTGAGCGATAACGTGGCCTACAGGATGCTCGTGCGCCACTTGGGGAAGGACAACATTGCGGCATTCATGAGGGATTTGGGCGGCGAGATGGTATTCCCGGGAGGACAGAACATCACGTGCGCGAAGGACATGGCCGCTTACGTCCAGGGTGTGCTGGATTTTGCCAGAATCCACCCTGACCTGGGGTCGAGGCTATTGGACGACATGGCAAACGCCATTTACCACGTCGGCCTGCCCGGAAAGCTGCCACCGGAACTCACTGTGGCACACAAGGAAGGCGACGTATGGGGCGTGGCCAACGACATCGGAGTGGTCTTCAGCTCGCGGCCGTATATCCTAGTGGTGCTTTCGAAAAACATCCCTGACATCGACGAGGGTTTTGCCCGGATCGCCGAGGTCTCAAAGATAGTGTACGATTACCAAAACACAGTGGCAGCATAGGACCTTTTGGGCTACCTTCAGACCTCGGCCCCGCCTCCCGGGGCTATGCTATAAAGCTCCCGACAAATGCTCCCAGCACGCCAACAGGTGCGAGCACGATCGAGAGCACCAGCATCCGCTCAACGATGGACACAGACACAAGCTCTATTTGTCCTATGATCCCGGTTGCGACAGGGAGTATAAGCACGACTCCGGCTATGGCGAGCCCCAGCACGATGCTGATCACAGCTATGAACAGTCCTCGCGTGATGCCCGGCGACAGAACGCCCATGAGTAGCCCGGAAACGAAAGCACCGATGAATACGAGCACCGTCGCGGATTCGCCCAGGACGCGCACTGGCGCAAGCTTCGGAGCCGCCTGGATGGTAAACAGCCCGCCCATGAACACGCCAGCGAGGACAGTTCCCAGGACAGTCCTTAACCGCCCGTCCAACGCAAGACCTCCTTTGCAGGGAACACTCCTTTGGCCCTGTAAAGCTTGCTGCCCAGCATCGGCATCTCCAGAATTCCTGACACCCGAACGAGCCACTCCTCGCCGCCGCGCGCGACGAGATCCGCCTTCGTGTCCGGCACTTCGATCTTGACTACGACATTCGTTACCTCTGCGGGCGGCAACTTGATGGGCTCGTTCAGCCAGTCGAAATTCTGGCCCCAAACGTAACTGACGTCGAGGTACAGGTTGGTTTGCATGGAGGTCACCGACAGCGGCCATCCGCCGCCGTTGTCAAAGCAGACATCCACCTCAACGACAGTGCGCCCCGGGCCGATTGCCTCGTACCTGATCCGGTTCACGCTCACACGAAACCGACTAGCGGCGACCGTGGCAGCAAAGTAGTTCCTGGCCGTTGCCGCTGTAAGCCACAGTGAACCTGCGGCGAGCACGCACAAAATCACCAGGACAGCACTCGCCTTCCGGATGTTCGTGTCTTGCGACCTTGCCGCTTGCACCGCTTCCGCTCCCCTGGTCGCCGCTACTGGACTACCTCGCGCGTTACTGGCGTACCTTCACGCCAGGTGGCACGCAACCTTGTGACCCCTCCCGCGCTCCGCAAACTCGGGCTCGATCTCTTTGCAGATATCCTTCGCAAGCGGACATCTCGGATGCAGTCTGCACCCGCTTGGGGGATTTACGGGATTGGGTACCTCTCCGCGCATCACAAGCTCAAGCCCCTTACGCCTTGGGTCGGGAACAAACACCGCCCCGATGAGTGCCCGCGTGTACGGGTGCAGTGGATGCTTGACGACGTCGTCGGTGTGACCTTCTTCGACGATCTTTCCAAGGTACATGACGGCGATTCTGTCACATATGTGCCTCGCCGTAGCAAGATCGTGGGTGATGTACAAGAAGGCCACACCTTTCTCCCTGGACAGGTTCAGCATCAGGTTGAGGATCTCGCCCCTGATCGAAACATCCAGCATGGACACGGGCTCGTCGGCCACTATGAACTCGGGGTTGAGAACAAGGGCCCTCGCCACCGCTACCCTCTGTCGCTGCCCGCCTGAGAGCTCGTGGGGGAACCTTGATATGTACTCGTCAGGCGGGGTCATCTCGACGTCCACGAGCGCTCCTTCCACCATCGCCCGCGCCTCGTCGCTGCTCTTCGCAACCTCCTGAATCCTCAAAGGTTCGGATATAATCCTGTATACGTCCATACGTGGGTTCATCGACTCGTACGGGTCCTGGAAGATGATCTGCATCTTGCGCCTGAGCTTCTTCATGTCATCCGGACCGAGCTTGATGATATCAGTCCCCTCGAAGCGTATGCTGCCGCTCGTTGGCTCGAGAAGCCTGATTATGGTTCTGCCCATTGTCGTCTTACCGCACCCCGACTCGCCCACAACCCCGAAGACCTCGCCTTTCCTCACAGTGAAGCTGACCCCATCAACTGCTCTAACTGCGACAGGGAGGCCCCCTTTTAGAGATTGGAAAACCGTACGGCGCACGGGGAAATGCTTGACCAAACCCTCTACCTCGACCATAGCTCCGCCAGCCTCAATGGGCGCCGCGCTCGGCGCCGTAGCTACTGCTCCCATATGTCCACCCCCTTCCCGATAACGCCCGCTTTGTGGCAAGCGACCTTGTGGCCCACTCCTCCAATGTCCCTGAGTTGGGGTTCTTCTTGCTTGCATTCTTCGTCAGAGAGCGGACATCTCGGGTGGAACCTACAACCTTCGGGCGGAGAAAGGAGATTCGGCGGGAACCCTGGGACAGACCGCACAGGGGACCGCTCAGCCCCTATGTTCGGGAACGCTTTCACGAGGCCCATCGCGTACGGGTGCGCGGGGCTTTCGTATACATCGACGACGTCACCGTACTCCACTATCTTCCCTGCATACATTATGGCGACCGCATCGCAGGTCTGTGCGATAACCGCGAGATCGTGGGTGATGAGCATCATCGAGAGGTCAAGCTTCTTGCGAAGGTCCTCCATGGCCTTGAGCACTTGCGCCTGTACCATCACGTCGAGGGCGGTGGTCGGCTCGTCGGCGATGATGAGGTCGGGGTGGCAGGCAAGAGCCATAGCTATTACGACCCTCTGCTTCATCCCTCCACTGAACTCGTGCGGGTACTCCCCGAACCTTTTCGGGCTGATGCCCACCATGTCGAGAAGCTCCCGCGCCCGCCGTACCGCCTCAGAGCGAGACACATTTTCGTGCGTGGTGATGGCCTCCACAATCTGCTCTCCGATCCGATGAACGGGGTTCAACGCGTTCATTGCCCCCTGGAACACCATAGATATTCTCTTCCAGCGGATAGACTTGCGGAACGCCTCTTCGCTCATATCAAGGAGGTCGAGCCCGTTCATTCTGATCGACCCGCCCAGGATGGACCCGTTGCCGGGCAAGAGCCGAAGCACCGTAATAGCCATGCTTGACTTACCGCACCCGGACTCGCCCGCTATTCCGAGGGCCTTGCCCTTCTCGATCTCGAAGCTGACCGAATCGACAGCTTTCACATGGCCGCGCAGCGTGCGGTAATACATCTTGAGATCTCGTACTTCAAGTAGCGCCATACTCACGTCCTCTCCCTGTAGCGTGGATTGAGGATCTCATTGACAGTGTTGCCAACGAACACGAAGGCAAGGCTCAAACATGTAATCGCAAGCCCCGGCGGAACCAGCCACCACCAGGCAAGCACGGTGAACGCGCCGAAATTCCTCGCGTTGTGCAACATGCGGCCCCAGGTTGCAACCCGCGGATCGCCGAGACCGAGGAAGCTAAGGGATGCCTCCATCAGTATCGCCAGTGGAATCCTCAACACCATCGCTGCAAATACGAGAGGTAACACATTCGGCAGAATGTGGGTGATCATTATGTAGGCGTCAGATGCGCCTGCAGCCTTCGCGGCTTCCACGAAGACCCGCTCCCTCAAGGACAACGTCTGCGATCGCACCAGCCTTGCCGTCCCCATCCACGCAAACGCGGCCACCAGGAGGACTATATTCCACACGCTCTTCCCGAGAAACGCAGACAGAATGATGAGGATGGGCAAGTTCGGAATTGCGAGAAGAACGTCAACCAGCCTCATCAGGAACTCATCTACTGCGCCGCCGAGGTAGCCGCTGATGATGCCCACGCTCGTCCCTATCGCGACGGATATGAGGGCCGCGACGAGCCCGATCATGAGGGAGATCCTCGCCCCGTATACAAGCTGAGCCCAGAGGTCTCCTCCCATGTGATCCGCCCCGAGCACCCCGTGGAGCAGCCCGAGCACGCCGAAGGTCAGTTTTCCCAGCTCTATCCTGGACGGCCCGCTCGCTGCTTTTGAAGTCGCTGTCAGCACCAGTTGGTAGTCGCCCCTCGACGAAAATATGCTAGTAGCAGGGTCATCGAACATGGTCATGCCAAGTCTTACCTTCAGCTCAAGATCCCGCGAGTCCAACTTGGCCTCTTGTTTCTCGCTGCTTCCGAACACAGACGAGCTCCACAGGTTATACCGCTTGCCGTCAGGGGAAACAACCTCGAGTTGAAGCTGGGTCACGGCATCGGAAGGCGCATCGATGGAGTACTCGAACCGGGCATTAAACGTCTGCGGGGGGTTATACGTGTAGTGAAGCGGGTGAGAGAGTACCAACCTCGCTTCCGGGTCGCCGGAGGCGGCCGTAAGCTCTATCTCGGCCACGCGCTGCCCTTCGACCTCACGTGAAGAAAGCTTGCCTCCTTTTGCCTCATCCACATGCCAGTCGCCGGGGCCGACGTTTCGCTTGAACGTAGGCGGGGCCCCCCGGAACCTCGCCATGACAGCTCCTGCCCACGCCGGAGCTGCGAGCCTGTCTGCAAGGTAGAGGTCCTTCTGAGGATCATACGGAGTGAGTAAAGGGGCGAACACTGCCACGAGCACGTACGCAATGACCATGGCAAGCCCTACCATCCCGTACGGCTTTCGCCTGTACTGCGCCCAAAAGCTGGAGAGCCCTGGCCTCGCAAGCGCCGTTTTCTGGTTACTCGCAACCGCCGCTCTCTGCTTCATCGCCGCTCACCCGCCCCTACGCGGATTCTCGGGTCAACGAGACCGTATGCCATGTCCGCCAGCAAATTGGAGATGATAACGGCGAGGGCGATGAGGTAGAAGGCCCCCTGAGCTGCCGGGTAGTCCTGCTGCAGGACTGCATCCAAGAGGTACCGCCCGACCCCGTGCCAGGAGAATATGGTCTCGGTGATGACCGCGCCAGACACAGCACCCGGCAGCGACATGAAGATGAGCGTGACTATCGGCGGCAACACGCTTCGCAGCGCGTGGCGGTACAGGATATCCCGCCTCGGAACGCCCTTTGCCCGCGCGGTCACGATGTAGTCCTGACCGAGCGCCTCGAGCATGGTGTTGCGGGTATATAGGGCCCAGGAACCAAACCCAATGATGGTAAGGCTGCCTGCTGGCAAGATAAGGTGGTGAACCCTATCAAGCAAGGCAAGAAAGAAACCATCCGGTGGCGGAGCGCTTATGGTGCCCCGGATCGGCAAAATGGGTACGTAGTACCCGAACAACATTAAGAGCAACAGTTGGATCCAAAAGACCGGCACCGCATGAGCAAACAGGCCCGAGCCGGTCACGAGGTTATCCGCAAACGTGCCTCGCCTCGATGCTGCGTACACTCCCACCGCTACGCCTGCTGAGGCGGTCATGACAAAAGAAACCAGGAAGAGCACTATAGTGTTGGGTAACCGCTCCATGAGCTCGTCCACGACCGGGCGGCGCGACCCGAAGGAGAGCCCCAGGTCGAACCTGAGCAGGCTCGTAATGTACTTCCAGTACTGGACGAGAGGGTGTTCGTCGAGGCCGAACTGCCTGCGGAGCTCGAGTATGGCCTCCGGCTCGAACGCGGGGTCTATTATCATTTTTGTAGCATCGCCGGGCATCAGCCTGAAGATGGCGAAGTTGAAGGTCACTATCACGAACAACACTATGAGTGCGTAGACCAGGCGCCGCCAAAGGTATGTCCGAAAGCCCAAATGAGCCTCACCTCGCTGTGCCGTAACGCTTGCGCGATCCCGCGGCTTCATACCCGGTCCGCCGCTCCGGGAACACCCGGGGCGGCGGACTCTGGCTGTACGGGATCCTCCTGTTCTCGCAGGTCATCCCTGTATATGCCCTACTTCTTAGGCGGTGTCAGCCTCCAGTATATGGGGTTCTTCATGAGCCTGACATACTCGCCGGGCTTGTATTCCTTGAGAACGAACGGACCCGTTCCGACGACTTTGGTGAGGCCCCTCACGGTCGGGTGCGGCTCGAGCCACGGCTGGAACGCCTTGTAGTCCTTCACATCCTTCCAGATGTGCTCAGCGAGGAAGGCTAAGTTGGCATTGTACAGGTGCCAGTAGCTGACGTTCGCAAAGTATACGACTGCGGTGTAGGGATCAGGCGTTTCTACTTTCACGATATCCTTCACCGACGAGATGTACCTCGGAACCTTGTTGTCCCTCAGGTATTCGAGGGTGAACTTCACATCTGCAGACGTGAAAGGCTCGCCGTCCTGCCACTTGACGCCCTTCTCGAGATAGAAGGTAATCACGGAGCCCTTCTCTCCTGACTTGGGCTCCCACGTGTCGACCTTCCAGCTCTTGGCCAGCCACGGCATATCCTCGAGAGTCTCCGGATCGACTGCTATGAGACCATCCGCGATCCTGCCGAGGACCTCCCACTCGTACGCGCTGCTTGCGACGCACATGTTGAGGTTCTTCGGTTCCTCCGGAAGGAGCCAGCGTATGCTGCCGCCCTCGCCCTTCACGCGCCGGATGTTCAGGGTCGTCCATCCATTGTTGTAGTTAGCGGCGCCGTAACCGAGCATCGGAACGTACCCGGTCACCTTGTCCTTGCGGAAGGCATCCATGTATGGCCGCGAGTAGAGCGGAACGTACGGCTGCTTCTGGGCAAGGATAAGCTGTGCCTTATCTGCCGCGGCCTTCGCCGTAGCGAGATCCGGCGGGTAAGCAAGCTGCTCGAGCCACTTGTCGAGCTCAGGGTCGCGGATGCCCGGCTTGTTGTACCCAGCCTCGATATCGTTGGACGAGTGGAAGAACCGGTGCAGGAAATTAGGAATGCGGCTCAGGCCCCATGCCAGGACGTACATGTCGAACTCGGCCCTGTCGAGCTTTTGCAGCATGACCGGGAAGTCCATGGGCTCGGGCTTTATCGGGAGCCCGACTGCCTGGGCGGATTCCGCTATCATTTTGCCAATCTCTGCGGAGGTCGGAGCCACCTCATAGGTAGGCGTGAAGATCTTCATCTCACGCATGGGCTTTCCGGTCTTGGGGTCGATACGGATCTTGGTCGCCGGGTCAAGCTTGTAACCGGCCTTGTCCAGCATTTCTCTTGCTTTTTCAGGGTTGTACGGGAAAGTGGGCACGTCGGCCTTGTAGAAAGGCGATGACTGCGGAACAAAGCTTGACAGCGGCAACATATAGCCCTTGAACAGCGTCCGGATAATGTTGTCCCGATCTACCACGTGTGCGACCGCCTGGCGCACCACATCGGCATCCAACGGACCGCGGCGCATGTTGAAGCACAGATAGAACATGTGGAACCCCAGGTTCATAGTGATCTCGGCGTTGGGATTCGCCTTGACCTTATCGATGTCTGCGGGCCTCGCCAGGCCAGGCAGCACGTCGATCTCCCCGCGCTCAAAGGCAATGAGCTGGGCCTCGCTGTCCTTTATGATGGGCATGATGATCTGGTCAACGCGCGGCCCCCACTGTTCCCACTTGACTTTCTCTTTCTGTTGAGCGGCAGCAATGCCGCAAGCAAGGGCCAAAACAAGCACCACAGCAACAGGCAAAAGGAACCTTCTAACCTTCACAGTTCTACCTCCTCTTAGCTTATAGTCGCGTAGGCACAATTCGGTAGAAGCGGCCTTGCTTCATACGATCTTACAGCATGTCCCACCTCCCTTTATGGATAACTACGAAACGTCGAGTGATCTGCCCACTTGGCTACTGCTAATGGTCACCAGTTCCTCGGTAGTGCGTTATGAACTTCCACGTAGCCGTTGAAATTCCTTCTTCTTCAGGCAGCCAAGTTGTTCCCTACCACCTTTTCCTTAAAGTGCCAATTCAGCGTGCGCCCGGGGTCTGCAGGTTCCTTCCCTCC
>JBFMGS010000010.1:13967-41601 GCA_040752635.1 Bacillota bacterium | reverse complement strand
GGCCCGGCTCTCGGCGGCACACGCATGTGGCCATATAAGACGGAGGAAGAGGCGATAACCGATGCCCTACGCCTCGCTCGCGGCATGACTTACAAGAACGCCGCAGCGGGGCTGAATTTCGGGGGCGGCAAAGCGGTCATCATCGGCGATCCCAGGAAGGACAAATCCGAGGAGCTGTTCCGGGCCTTTGGTAGGTTCGTAGACACTCTGGGAGGCAGGTTCATCACTGGCGAGGACGTCGGCATCACCGTGGACGACGTCGAGACCATGCGGTGCGAAACGAGATGGGTAGGAGGTTCATCTACTGCGTTCGGGGGCAGCGGCGACCCCGGGCCTGTAACGGCTTACGGCGTGTGGCGGGGCCTTGCGGCATGCGCTCGGGTCGTCTTCGGCAGCGACTCGCTCAAGGGCCGCACCGTGGCGATCCAGGGTGTGGGCAGCGTCGGGTATAACCTTGGCAGACACCTGCGCGACGAAGGCGCGAAGCTGGTTGTCACCGACATTTTTCCGGACAAGGTCGAGAAGGCCGTGCGCGAACTCGAAGCAGAAGCGGTCGCCCCCGATGCCATTTTCGACGCGGAGTGCGACATCTTTGCCCCTTGTGCCCTGGGGGCAATCCTGAACGACCAGACTCTTTCCCGGCTCAAGTGCAAGATCATAGGTGGCTCAGCAAACAACCAGTTGAAGGAGGACCGCCACGGCGATGCATTGCAGGACATGGGCATCCTCTACGCGCCTGACTACATTATCAATGCGGGCGGCGTGATCAACGTGGCGGACGGGCTCTTTGGCTATAACCGCGATCGAGCCATGAGAAAAGCGGCGGGGATCTACGAGACGATATTGAAGGTGGTCGATATATCGAAGCGCGACCGCATCCCGACTTACAGGGCGGCAGACCGCTTGGCCGAAGAGAGGATAGAAACAGTCGGAAAGATCTCCCGTCGGATCCGTTCAGGCTACGCCAGGAACATGTTGGACTGAGTTTACCGGTCGAGAAAACGCCCGGGCTTCTACTCGAACGTGACTATCAGAGGTCAACTCTCCTGGCTCTTGACCGGGTTTGCGCTTCTTGCCTTCAGCGTCTTTTCTGCCAGGTAGACCACGGTAGGAACAAAGACTAGTTGGAGCACCACACCGGGCAGGCTCCCCACTAGCCCTGCGGTCAACGGGTACAGCACCGACACCTTGTTGAGACCGAATAGCGGCAGAATATACGCTGCCAGCACACCGTAAACCGCCCTCCCTCCGATCATCGCACCGATAAGCGCCACCACGACGTTCTGCCTCAGCGTCTTATACAGCAATCCGCTGAGAAGCCCGTATACCGCCAGTTCTGCCATCATAGCCTGGGCTATCGGCGGCATCAAAGGAGGCATCCCGGTGAGAAGCGCGGAGAGGACAGGTGTAATGAAACCAACGACTGCGCCTGTAGCCGGGCCTGTGAAGAAGCCCGCCAGCAAGACCGGGATATGCATGGGGAGGAAAACCTTGCCCGCACCCGCCGCATGAAAGAACATGGGGAACACTATGCCGAGTGCAACGAAGAGCGCGCCGTACGTCATGTCCCGAACCACCTGGTTTCGCATTCCTACCTTCCCCCTTCTAGATGATTACTGCTAACCACCTTTCCTGGTGGCCGCGCATTATGAGGTCAGACAAGGCCTCTCCCTGTCGATGTCATAGTAAGCTTCCCATGCTTGACGCCCTTAACACTGATAAGGCGGTCGGAGAGGGCTCTCACTGCGCTGGCCGTTCCCCGGACCACAAGAACCTCAAGGCAGTTGTCGTGGTCAAGGTGAACGTGCAGCGTCGAAATCACGAGAGATTGGTGGTCGTGCTGAATGTCAACGAGAAGCTCGCCCAGACCTCTTCCATGGTGGTTGTACACGAGCGTCACGGTGCCGACAACCTCCTCGTCTCCTTGTTCCCACTGGCGCTCCACGAGGTGGGCGCGGATAAGGTCTCGAATGGCCTCCGACCTGTTGCCATAACCCTCCTCAGACACCGCCCTGTCAAACTGTTCGAGCAGTATCTTGTTCACCGCGAGGCCGAACCTCACCAGTCTGTCGGATCTGTCCAGATCCACCACCCCCCTTCTTCCCGCGAGTCGCTGCGTAGCACGATCTTCTACTCACGTAGCACGCTACTGGCGTAGTTCACCACCGGTTTCGAAAACCCTCCCAGCATTCCGATTATCTTTGGGGCGCGTTCGTTCCTTTTCGCCTCCCGGCCAGTTCCTCATAGACGAGGGAAGTCGGTATCCCCAGATAAGCCAGGGCGACCATGGAACGAAACCAAAGGGCTGCCAACTCGGCAACAGTATCCTGCCGTACATCGTTTTTCGACGCGGCAATGAACTCTCCAGCCTCCTCTGCGACTTTTCTCAGGATCCGGTCGAGGCCGGATTGCATCAGCCGGGAGACGTAGGAATCGGGCGAGGGGTTCTCTTTTCTCTGTGCCACCACCCGGTAGACCTCGTCGAGGATTGTAGAAGCGGCTGGGCGGGCGGTGCTGCTCCCAGCATCCACGATTTCGCCGCCCTCTCCAATCTCCCTGTAGAAGCACGAGAACCGCCCGATTGGATGCACGAGGTTCTTTTCCAGCCCTCGCATGCGAAAACGACAGTCGCGCATATCGGGTAGATTCAAACTCTGAACAGGGTCGTTATCGATCGAACCTCTTGCTCAAATCGACCGGCCTACCGATCTTGAGGGACTCCGCCACGTCGATGATACGCTGGTTACGCGATCCCCGGAACGCTATGGAGGTGTCCTTCTGGCTTTCCACGAACGGCCCATCGATAAGGAGGTCAGTGACCTCAATAAGCTCGCGCCATGCCCGGTTGTCCGACGCCGTGAGGGCTTCCCACGTATAGCCGGTATACGTGACGATATCGAGCCCCATGGACTTCAGGCAGCGACCGAGGGCGCCAAACCCTTTCGCCTGCATGAAAGGCTCACCACCACTGAAGGTGACGCCGCGAGTGATGGGCGTCGGCCGAACCATCTCGACGATCTCCTCTATGGCAAGGAACTTACCCCCCCCGGGATCGTGGGTCTCCGGGTTCTGGCAGCCATTGCAATGATGAGGGCACCCCTGGGCGAAAATGACCACCCGGATGCCCGGCCCATCTACGACGCTTTCTCTTGTGATTCCAGCAAGTCTGAGCTTCACTTACGCCCTCCGCTCTGACGCCCCGTCATGCAAGCACCGGCAACCCCGACAAAGTGGGGGAGATTTCCACACCCAAGCTTAGAAGCTGAGGTGAGGTTTCCTCGCCGCAAGCTCGGCGCGTTTCGCGTCGTTGAACCTGTCCACGGTCGAAAGATAGCCCGTTATCCGCCTTACCCTTCTTATGTCGGCTGAGCCGCACCTCGGGCACTCTGCGTCGATGACCCCAGAGTACGCGCATGACCTGCACTCATCGATGGGGAAGTTTATCCCGCCGTATCCCACGTCCTGAGATGCCATGTGCTTGACTATCGCTTCGACCGCCTCTGGGTTGTGGACGGGTGGCGATGAAAGCTCCACATACGAAATGTGACCTGCGTTGGTATACCTGTGATACGCGCCCTCAATGGCTATTTTGTCATACATGCTGATGTCGCAGTCAACCGGCACGTGGAAGCTGTTGGTGTAAAACTCCCTGTCGGTAACACCAAGTATCACCCCGAATCTCTTACGGTCGAGCGCCACAAACCGTCCTGCAAGGCCCTCCGCCGGGGTTGCAAGCAGCGTGTAATTGAGGTCGTGCATCTCGGCCGCCTCGTCCACGCGTTCCCTCATGAATGCGACTATCTCAAGACCCAGCTTCTGTGCGTCCTCACCTTCACCGTGATGAGCACCGACGAGAACCCGAAGAGCCTCAGCAAGCCCGATGAACCCTATTGAGAGGGTGCCATGTTTGATGGCCGGCTCGATCGTATCATCCGGGCCAAGATCGTCCGAATCAAGGTAGAGGTGCTGGCCCATGAGGAAAGGCATGTCCTTCACCTTCAGCTTGCGCTGCACGTTATAACGGTGGTACAGCTGCCTCGCTGCAAGGCGTATTACTTCCGAAAGGCCGGCGAAGAACCTGTCGAGATCGCCTCTCGCGTTCAGAGCTATTCGCGGCAGGTTTACCGAGGTAAAGGAAAGGTTGCCGCGACCGGTGGTAACCTCGGGGCCGTGCCTGTTTGATATGACTCTGGTGCGGCAGCCCATGTAAGCCACCTCGGCCCCGTACTTCCTGTTAAAAGACGAGTCCATGAACGAGAACGTGGGATTCATCCGACGGCTCGCGACCCGTATGGCAAGCTGGAACAGGTCGTAGTTGGGGTCGCCGGGCTTAAGGTTAACGCCGTCCTTGACCCTGAAGATGATGTTCGGGAATATGGGGTTCTCGCCTCTGCCGAGCCCCTTCTCGAAGGCCAATAGCAGGCAGGAGGTGACCATCCTCCCGGCCTCGCCCGTATCACAGCCGAGGTTGATCGAGGAGAATGGCACTTGTGAGCCTGCCCGGCTATGCATGGAGTTCAGGTTGTATACGAGAGCCTCCATGGCCTGGAAGACGTCCTCCTCCGGGTGGCCTTCCATGAACGGAGCGAGGTCGCGGTCGAAAAACCCGAAGGATTGGCCCCCGTGCATGTCGTTCTGCGAACTCTGAAGGATTATGGCGGCGAGGGCGGTCGCCGAAGACGGCCTCTTGGGCGGCCGTATGTAGCCGTGGCCGGTACTGAAGCCCTTCGCCAGAAGGTCGTATAACGGGATCTGGATGCACGTTAAGGTCTTACCATAGAAGTCGAGGTCGTGAATGTGTATATCGCCTTCGATGTGAGCTCGGGCGATATCCTCCGGGATCAGCCTGTGCAGGTAGTAATGTCGGCTTGCCGCCGACGCTATCTGCAGCATCTTCGCGGACGGCGAGTTTCCCACATTCGCGTTCTCGCGGCTCGTCTCAACCAGGATGTCGGCGACCACATCCATGAGTTCGGCCTTGGCCTCGCGGATTCTGGTGCGCTTGTCGCGGTAGAGTATGTACGCCTTGGCTACTTTGGCGTGCCCGGCCTCGATGAGCACACGCTCAACGATATCCTGAACGCCCTCGACAGTAGGAATTGCACCCGTGCATTCAGCAGCAACATGCTCCAGGACCCTCTCGGTCAACTCCTCTGCAAGCTCCATACTCTCTTCGTCCACCGCCCGCATGGCCTTATAGATGGCGTTTACTATCTTCGCCTTGTCGAACGGCACTATTCTGCCATCGCGTTTCTGAATACTCGCAAACATCCTGGTTGGAACCCTTTGTCCTATCCTTCGGTCTTCAGCGACCGCTGCACCTGACCGCCTGTTCATTTGTAGCCCGCCCCCTCATCATTCGCTGGCACGCGCCAACCTCATGCCCCTCACACGCCGCCTTGTCTGTTCCTTTTCATGGGGTTTCTTAAGTTCCTGCATGAAGGTGTCTGTGTCCTCAGCACGGGCATCTCTTCGTTTTCCTCCAGAAGCACCAATGTTCTCGCCATCTACATATTGTGGGCACATATATTATAATGCTCAATATGTTGTGTGTCCAACTCCGTTTGGCTCATCGGGCCGACCGGAGGATTGAAGTGGCAGCACTAACCTCTTAAAACGAGTCCAGACTTATCCTTTCTCTTGATTACGATGGGCCATCTGTTCGGGTCGATGTCGCACTGAGCAAAGGTCCAATGACCTGCGTGCTTTCCAAGATGGAGTGGTGGAGTAACGAAAGCGAGCGTCGTGTTGGCTACCGACGCTCGCACAATTCACGCAAGCAACTAGATCTGTAAGCCGAATCCTGTCGAGGGTGGTCATCTATCTTGGACCCGGGTTGCCCAGGGCCTCTAGCGACCGTACCCGAGGGAAAGGCGGGCCACCTTATGTCCCTCCTATTTGGTCTTGCTCCAGGTGGGGTTTGCCTAGCCGACCGGTCGCCCGGTCGCTGGTGCGCTCTTACCGCACCGTTTCATCCTTACTCGCGCGCCTGCAGCACGGCTGCAGAACGCCGCACGAGCGGTTTGATTTCTGTTGCACTTTCCTTAGGGTCGCCCCCACTGGGGATTACCCAGCACCCTGCCCTATGGAGTTCGGACTTTCCTCGGGCGCAGTCCCGCGTCGGGGACCTGCGCTCGCGACCACCTGATCTACTTGCCTGCCAAATGGTTTCGCTCTCACTAAACGCAATCTTCTTGCTGACTCGAGCCTATCTTACCACCGTCTTGCGCCCTTGTCAAATCAGACTCGCAGCAGTCGGTTCTCGCACTCGCACCCTGGGAAGAGTCCGCCTCGATGCCCCTGTTAGCGAGCTCGTCCGCTCGTGAATTCACTGCGCGCCCTACGTGAGTTATCGCGCAGGACTCGAACCCTCGCCTGAGCTCCTGGACCCTGATTGCCAGCGGCCGCAGCCGATCGGACCTGACAGCGTATTCTCCAGTCAACTGCCTCGCCATGAGCTCGCTGTCTGTGTACACCCGCACCCTTTTTGCCCCGAGCTTCTTTGCCGTCTCGAGGGCTTTCGCCAGGGCGATGTACTCAGCCTCGTTGTTCGTGGCGGTACCAATCCCCTCGCTTATCTCAGCAATAACGTTCTCGTTCTGGTCGAGCAGGATAGCTCCAATGCCTGCCGGCCCTGGGTTGCCCCTGGACGCGCCATCGCTGTATATGGTGACCGGCCCGCTGCCTGAGCCAACTCGAGAGTCATCCGTCACTGCTCCACATCCTTCCAATAACCTGGCCGGGCCCTTGGACCGTCATTTCGTTGGGTGGACGTTGGGCGCGCGCCTTTCAGCCCGCCTTGTATCACCCCCTGACCTGCGCTCCTGACCAGCAAGAAGGGGCCGGCAAGGGGGAGCGACAGTCGGGTCTATACGTAGCATAACCCACACAATGAAGAGTGGCGCGGGCTGTTGGGGACCAACTTAGCCGACCCAGCATAGAATTCGGCCGCAGTTCTCGCACCTGACCACCGCATTGTTCGGCTTCGCCAGCGTCACAAGAAAGGTTGGCAAAACCACGTGACACCCTCCACACGTGCTGCCGCACACAGGGACAACCGCTACACCGCCCCTGTCCTTCAGCAACTGCTCGTACTTGGCAAGTAGCGCACCGGATATGGTTGATGCCAGGGTGTCGCGTTCTCTGGTGACGCCCGCCAACTCCGAAGTGAGCCTTCCAACCTCCGCGTCGCGCGCTTTCTTAAGCTCTTCAAGCCTGGCAGCGCTCTCGTCGACCCGCGCGCCCATGGCCTTTGTCTCCGACTCCAGAAGCTCGATTTCCTCCATATAGCCAAGCACCTGGTCCTCAAGTCTTGTCTTGCTTGCCTGCAGCATCCCTAGTTTTCCCTGCATCCCCTCTATCTCTCTCGGGTTCGTCACCAGGCCCCCGTACAACTTCTTTGAAATGGCATCTATCGAGGCCGACGTTTCCTTGATGGTCCACTCCCCTTCTTTCTGCTCCTTACGGAGGCGCGCAAGCCTTGCGTTCATATCCGCAAGACTCGCGCGCCACGTCGCAAGGACCCCCTCAAGTTCGTCGATCTCCTTCTGGACGGGCAGTTCCCTGAGCGCCCTTTCCAGCTCCTGTCTGCGCATGTCCAGGCTCTGGAGCTCAAGGAGCGACTGTACATCGGTCATCGGCACTATTCCCTTTCAAACAAGTAATGGTCGCGGTCCGGGCCACCCACACCCAGAGCTGCTCTAGCTTCTGATCGCACCCAGGAGATCCTTGTAGGTATCGATGTCCATTCCCACTTCGGTGCGCTTGGCTTGCACGTCCGTGCCATTTTTCTTGGCGCAGTCAACACACCGTTTCGTTGTCGGCAGGATCTCCAGCCTTGCCTTGGGAATGACCTTGCCGCAGATTTCGCACTTTGTGACCATCCTTCTGGGCCCCTTTCTCCTCCGGTCTGCCGTCACACCTGGCTTCGGACCCGCTGGCAAAGCATGCGCTCCCACGGTCCACCGGGACTCTGGCATCTGACGGGATCGGGCCTCCCTCATAGCTTCCGCACCGCGTAAGGCTCCGACAGCCATGGTCTCTCCTCTGTGCTACTATATTTATTTCTACAAAGAATGTTGAGTTCCTTCCCGCGTGAAACCAACCTTCTGGCGATACCAGACCGTCTAAAAACCACCCAAAGGGTCGAATTCGACCGCATGTGGTCTACCAGCCGGTTTCAGCAAATAGAGCCTGCGGCGCAATGAGAGTTGTCTCTGGCAGAAGCCACCAGAGATATTAAGGGTTGAAGACACTGATGAAGAAAGCGGGCGATTCCCGCCCGCTCAAACTCGAATGGTGGGCCCACCTGGGATCGAACCAGGGACCGACCGGTTATGAGCCGGTTGCTCTACCGCTGAGCTATAGGCCCAAAGCAACCCCAAAACACTGGCTCCCTGGGCAGGTTTCGAACCTGCAACCTACCGGTTAACAGCCGGTTGCTCTACCGTTGAGCTACCAGGGAGCAAAACCTGCTTTACAGTCCATATTATACGATACTTGCTAAGGCCGGGTCAAGAGGCACACGGCGACACGGCGACAAAATTAACGCAGCCTGCCCCCTCCCGGCTGTGAACTCATTCCAAGTAGTCCTTGAGTTTCTTGCTCCTGCTCGGGTGCCTGAGCTTTCGCAGAGCTTTTGCCTCTATCTGGCGAATCCTCTCCCGTGTAACGCCAAAAACCTGGCCGACTTCCTCGAGCGTCCGAGAGCGACCATCGTCAAGCCCGAAGCGCAGACGAAGTACCTTCTCTTCTCGAGGAGTCAGCGTGTCGAGGACATCCTCAAGCTGCTCTTTCAGGAGGTGGAAAGACACCGCGTCCGCAGGCGCCAGGACGTCTTCATCTTCGATGAAGTCCCCGAGATGACTATCCTCCTCTTCCCCAATGGGGGTTTCGAGGGAAACTGGCTCCTGCGCCACCTTCATGATCTCCCTCACCCTGTCCTCGCTCATATCCATGGCTTTCGCGGTTTCTTCAATGGTCGGCTCCCGGCCGTATTCCTGCAAGAGCTGTCTTGATACCCGTATAAGCTTGTTGATGGTCTCGACCATGTGGACGGGGATACGGATGGTCCTCGCTTGATCAGCAATGGCACGAGTTATAGCCTGCCGGATCCACCACGTCGCATAGGTGCTGAACTTGTATCCCTTGCGGTAGTCGAACTTCTCGACTGCCTTCAAGAGACCAAGGTTCCCTTCCTGTATGAGGTCAAGGAAAAGCATACCGCGCCCGACATAGCGTTTGGCAATGCTGACCACGAGGCGGAGGTTTGCCTCGGCGAGCCTGCGCTTCGCCTGTTCGTCGCCTTTCTCAATGCGCTTTGCCAGCTCGACCTCTTCCTCCGCAGTGAGAAGCGGCACCCGTCCAATTTCTTTGAGATACATCCTCACCGGGTCGTCTACGCTGATACCCTCTGGGAGGGACAGATCTATGTCGGCCTCCTCGCGCACGACCGCATCCGCGTCCGGGCCATCCGGGCCCGCAGGACCGGCCGGGCCCTCGAGTTCATCGGCAATACGAGCTCCATCCTCTGCCTCTCCGTCTCCCGGTTCGGGCACAACGTCGATGCCTATCTGTCCAAGGGCTTCATAGATGTCATCTATTTGGTCTGGAGAAAGCTCCACGTTCTGCAGAGCATCCATTATCTCTCTATATGTTAGCGTGCCCTTTCTCTTCCCGCGCTCGATTAGTTCCTTTATTTCAGGAATATCCGGCTGCCTCGGCTTAACCATCCTCACCCCTCCTTTCCACTGCCCGCCGCAGGCCTGGTCTCGCTACAGAACACTACACGATCCCCGAAAACGGTTGAAACTCCTTTGAGAGCCTCGCCCGGAGACTCCCCAGTTCTGCCAAGAGTTCTCTTGATCTTTCCATCTCTCCCGTATTGCCGAGGGACGCAAGCTCACGTTCGACCTTGCGTATCCTACCCCTCAGGTTGTACTCATGCATGACCCGAAGACAGTCTTCTGCCATCCTCGTCGGGTCGCCACGCATCTCGTCATCTCGCCCGACAAGGATGCCGGCAGCATATTCCAAAACGTCTTCGCCCTCAAGCCTGCTCATTATTCTTGCCGGGGGAGTCCCCGCGCCACACTCTGCGCCCTGCCCTTCGCCCTGGCTCTGGGACGCGATAGCCTGTGCGATCTTGACGTGCTTCGGCTCGCAAAACCCCTCAACTCCAACTTGATCGAGCACCGCCTTGAGGACGTCTCCATTTTCTACCATGAGCCGCAGCAGCATCTTCTCAGCTTCCAAAACCCGCGCCATCTCGCCGGATCTGGCAATATCATCCTTGAGGCTAGTATGCCTAGTTGCCCCGAATCTATCCTGAACAGGCGTCCTGCGCCGCTGCTCACCCCGGTAAGCTGTCTTCACCAAAGTTTCCACATCTCTTACCAGGGCATCTTCGGATACCTCCAGATCCCTCGCCGCCTTGCGTGCATACTCAGCACGCTCCACAGCGCTTTCCACTTGCGCCAGCACCCTCGCAACTTCGCGTGCTGCTTCAACCTTCCCGTCGATCCTCGCGCGGTCCGCGCGCGAGACCACGACGTGGAGTTTGTAATCCAAGAGCGACCTGGCATTCGAGAGCGCCCGGGACAGGGCGTCCCTGCCAATCTTCCTTAAGGTCGAATCCGGATCCTCCCCGGAGGGCAAAGTTGCGACCCTGACCCCAAGCCCCGCACCTGCCAGGATCTCCATGCCCCGGATCGTTGCGGCTGCGCCCGCCGCATCGGCATCATAGGCTATGACGACCTGCGATGCGTAGCGCGACACCACCCTCGCCTGGTCCTTCGTAAGCGCGGTGCCAAGGGATGCGACAACGTTGCCGAACCCATGCTCGTGGCAAGTGATGGCATCCATGTAGCCTTCGACTATCACTGCCAGGGAATCCTTACGGATAGCGTCCTTTGCAAGGTGCAAGCCGTAGAGGTTCCTGCCCTTGGTAAACAGGGCAGTTTCGGGGGAATTCAGGTACTTGGGGGTTGAGTCGTCCAGTACCCTCCCTCCGAACCCTATGACCCGGCCCGAGGCGTCGCTGATAGGGAACATGAGTCTCGCCCTGAACCGGTCGTAACAATTATCGCGATCCTTGCCGGGAACCACAAGCCCGGCGGCGAGAAGCGCTTCCCTGGATAGCCCGCTCCTCGTCAGAGCCTTTAAGGCCCCATCCCAGGACGGGAGAGCATACCCCAACCTGAACCTCTCCACGACCTCTCTTGAAAGCCCGCGCTTTCTCAGGTATGCCCGCGCCTCGGCCGCTTCGCTGCTCTCAAGCAGCGTCGTTTGGAAATACTTGCAGGCAGCCTCGTTGATCTCATACAGAAGTCTGCGTCTCTCCCGAGCTTCTCTTGTCTCCTGAGACACCTCCCCCTGCAGCGGAACCCCTGCCCTCTCAGCGAGCAGCTTCGCTGCCTCGGAGAAACTCACGTTCTCGGCCTTCATCACGAAGCTGAAAACGTCTCCGCCTGCGCCGCACCCGAAACAATAAAAAAGCTGCTTTTCTCTTGACACCGTGAAGGACGGCGTCTTCTCCACGTGAAACGGGCACAGGCCTTTGTACGTCTTGCCAGCCGGCTTCAACGCCACGTATTCTGATACTACCTCTACGATATCGCTCTTTGCGCGGACCTCGTCGAGCGCATCTTCGCTATAGCCGCGCATTACGCTTAGTTCCCCTTCTCTGCCTCAACGAGACAGCCTTCCGTTAGTTCCTGTTTCGCCATTATGAGCGTTTTTCCTCTTTTTCCAGGCGAGCCCGCGCAAACAAAACCTTGTCTTCGGCGGCCTGAAGCCCTGTGAGGGGCAACGCGATGGAAGGGCAAGGCGTCTTTTCTCCAGAATTGCGCCGAGGATCGGCATACTGGATTCTACTGTGTTTCGAAAAATCCTTCTTCGCGCATGGCATTCCCGACAATGGTGCTGCCAATGGTGCTGCCATGGGAACCATGCGGGCGAGATCTTATGTCGATCACACGTTCGTATGCACAATATAGTATAGCATGTTTAAAGTAGTGTATGCCGGAAAACCCAATATCGTCCTTTCAGGCGCCAACATAACTGGGAAGCCTACTGAGTATTGGATTTCCACAGGTAACAAGAGCCATATGCGGTTTACGTCCATATCGCGAGGAATCAACACCACACTTCTTTCAGAACACGCAAGACGTTCTGGCCGATGACTTTCTGGATATCCTCGGTGGAATAGTCATGCTTAACCAGCCAGCGCAGTATGTTCTTGGAAGCTTCGGTAGGGTTTTCAAGGCCTCTTACATATTCAACCTCTTCAAACTGCCAGACGCCTTGCGTTCCCTTCGTTGACAGGTGAGCGGCGTAAGCGTGGTGCAGGCCCACGTGGTCACCGTACAACGTATCCGGGCCGAAGGCCACATGGTCAATGCCCGCGAGGTCCTTCACATACTCAAAGTGCTCCATATAGGATTCGATGGAGTGATTCCTGTTCTTCTCGGTGAGGGTAGTATGAGGAGCGGCTTCAATGCCGATGACGCCACCCTTATCGGCACAAGCTTTCAGCACATCGTCGGGAGTTAACCGCTTGCTCTCCCATAGGGCCCGGGCACCCACATGGGTAAGGAAGATGGGCTTCTTACTCGCCTTGATTACGTCTAAAGTTGTCTTCGCGCCGGAGTGCGAACAGTCGATCGCCATACCGATCTTGTTCATTCTCTCAACCACCTGGCGGCCGAACTTGGTGAGACCGCCGTCGTTGTCTTCCCGCAAGCCGGAACCTAGTCCGTTTGACTCGCTGTAGGTGATCCCCATCAACCGTACGCCAAAGCCGTAGAGAATATCCACGCGGTCAACCTCGTTTTCGAGCATTGCTGCCCCTTCAATGCAGGGGACCAGCGCGATTTTGCCTTCGTTGTGGGCACGGTAGATGTCATCTAACCGCTCACATCGGATGATAAAATCCTGGTGAGCAATGTCACTAAGTCTCATCCCCAGATCATAGAGTACGTCGCGCCACTTCCAACCCGCTTTGGAAGTGATGGTACAGGTACCGTCCATCATGTTATCGAACACGCAGTCGAGGTAGGAATTCGCTAAAGCTTCGTAAGCGGTCTTTTCCCGCCCCTCGCGGGTATACTCGAAAAGGTCACTGTCGAGGTTCTGCGGGAAAAGCACCGGATGATCATGCAGGGATATGACGATTGAATCCCGCGCGATGTCTTCTACCCGCTTTTCCTGTTCCGGAGTGAGGGAAACGAGGTATTCGGGAACACGCCCGATCTCCTTACACATTACGAAGTCCCTGTAATCCACCCCAGGCTCCAAATACTGGTACGCCTTATACCCGTTGTACTTCTTGTTCAGTCCCATTTTAGATGCCTCCCACGTTTGAAGTTTGGGTCAATGCCAAAACGCAACTAAGATAGCAACCTACTTTTTGACGCACAGCTCGTCTAGCGAGCTCACCTTGCCCTCTGCCAGTTTCGGCGGCAGCGCAAACGCCTTCTTAGAGTGACACAGATTCCCCCCCACCAAGGCCTCAGCCATTTTCAAGGCGACTTTGGACGGGTTTACGACCGGAACGCCCAAGGCTTCCTGGACTTCCTCCGCGACGTTGAGAAATCCCATCGACATACACCCCAGGGCCAGGACATGGGCCCTGTCCTTTTCGATGGCTTCCCGGCCAACACTAATAATCTTTGCCAGGGTAGCCTTTCTGTTCAAGGCCAACTCCAGAACGGGGACATTGACCGCCCGGACGGAAGCTAACTTGGCCGCCACACCGGCTTTGTGCGCCAGCTCATAAGTGCTGGAGATCATGCTGTCCATGACGGTCAGAACGGAAAAACGATACCCAAGCATGGCGGCAACCACCATGCTTGTCTCGCCGGGCCCAACCACCAGCATTCTTGAGGCTATCTCCCGCATGGCGTCAAGTCCAGGATCCCCGGCGCAGCCGAGAATAGCGGCGTCGTACCCCTCTTGTTCCAGAGCGAAGATCTTTTTCGCGGTGGCCGGAATACTGAGGTACTCCTCGTACATGGACTCGATTGACGCAGGCCCCTCCGTCACGCCGGTAATGTCCACTTCGACACCGGAAGCGGCCCATTCCCGCAGTAAACTCCCTCTTCTTGCCATTTCTTTTTCATCCATGGTTCCAGGTACAACGTAAACAATCCTCATTCGGCATTCCTCCCCGTTTTAGACTCGACGCGCTGCTGTTGACCATGTGGCATCTAACTGAATGTCCCGGCTCTATTTCCTGCAGAGTTGGCTCAACCTGCCGGCAGATCGGCTCAACATATGGACAACGGTCCTGGAACAGGCACCCGGACGGCAAGTCAATCGGGCTGGGCACGCCGCCGCCTATCTTCACTTCCTCCACCTCGAAATCCGGATCAGGTACGGGCGATGCCGAAATCAGGGCCTGCGTATACGGGTGTTCCGGTTTCTCCAGCACTTTTTCGGTCAACCCGATTTCCACGATTTGCCCCAGATACATAACGGCTGTATAGTCGCAGAGATACTGGATCAATGATAGATCGTGCGAAATGTACACCGTAGTCAGGTGCATGTTTTGCGTTACTTCTTTCATCAGGTTCAACACGCCCGCCCTTACAGAGACGTCAAGCATTGAAACGGGCTCGTCGGCGACGATGAATATGGGGTCAACCACGAGAGCCCGGGCCAGAACAACTCTTTGAAGCTGTCCACCGCTCATCTGATGCGGGTACTTGTCAAAGAACGCCTCAGCCGGCCGCAGGTGCACCCTTTCCAAAGCCTGCTTGACCAGGTCCACCCGTTCCTCCTTGCTTCCGATGTTGTGGATGATAAGCGGCTCCACGATGGAACGGAAAACCGTAAACCTTGGATTCAGAGCTTCAAATGGGTTCTGGAACACCAACTGTGCTTGTTTCCTGAACTCCTTTAGAGTCCGCCTATCCGTTATATCTGTAATATCCTTGCCGTTGAAAAAGTACCTGCCGCCTGTTGGTTCATAAAGCTTCAGAAGCATTTTCCCGGTTGTGGTCTTCCCGCAACCACTCTCACCGGCGAGACCCAGGGATTCACCCCGTTTCAGCTGAAAGCTCACACCGTTAACTGCTTTCAGGACGCTGCCCTGATGCCTGCTGCGGAACAATCCCTGCCGGACAGGAAAGTACTTGGTGAGGTTCTGCACATCTACGACGTAGCTACTCTCTGCCATATTTCCACCTCCTTCGCCTTCCCGCGCAGGAGCTCAATCTCGTTCAAACGGAAGCAGGCAGAATGATGGCCAGGAGATACCTCAATGAGTTCCGGCTCTCTCTGTACACATTGGGGCACTTTGAACGGACATCTTTCGGCAAAACAGCAGCCCGCTGGCGGCACTGTCAAATCAGGCGGCGAACCTTCGATTGATACGAGAGTCTTCTGGGCCTTTCGCAGATTGGGGAACGCGTTCTCCAATCCCATCGTATAAGGATGGGCCGGATTCTTGAGTACCTGCCTGACCGTGCCCCTTTCCACGACCTTGCCGGCGTACATGACCGCAATGGAGTCACAGGTTTGCGCCACCACTGAGATGTCATGCGTGATCATCACCAACGAAACCTCCAGTTCTTTGCGGAGTCTCTTCAACTCCGTCAGGACCTGCCTTTGTACTATGACGTCAAGGGCGGTCACTGGTTCGTCAGCGATGACAAGTTTCGGGTTCAAGGCAAGGGCTAAGGCGATTACGGCCCGTTGTTTCATCCCGCCGGAAAACTCATGGGGATAGCAACTTAGACGCCGGGTGTCAAGGCCGACCAGGTGAAACAGTTCCTTCGCCCTTTCTTCCGCCTCCTTTCGCTTCATACCACCTTTTAGGCACAGCACTTCCACGAACTGACTCAGAACAGGATAGACCGGGTTGAGAGAATCCATTGCAGCCTGAGGGATTAACGAAAGCTTGTTCCAGCGGATTTGTCGCATTCGGCTTTCGGGCAACCGTACCAGGTCTTCGCCATCGAAAATGACCTGACCGCCGGCTATGTAAGCATTGCGGGGCAGGACTCGGATAACTCCTCTCACCGAGGTGCTCTTGCCGCAGCCGCTTTCCCCTACCAGCCCGATGCTCTTGCCCTGATCCAAACTGAAGGAGATGCCGTCCACCGCTCTACTGAGCCCTCGGGTCGTTCTGTAATAGATCTTCAAATCTTTAACCTCTAGCAAAGGCACGTCGCCCATCTCCAGTCACACTTTCTTCAGCCTCGGGTGCAGGATTTCTTCCGAGCCCCGCCCGATGTAGAAGCCGGCCATTACCGCCAGCATGATGAGAACGCCCGGGGGAACGAACCAGTAAAACGCGCCGCGGGACAATGCCTGCGATACATATGCATCGTGCAGCATATAACCCCAGCTGATGACGTCCGGGTCTCCGAATCCCAAGAAACTTACGGCAGCCTCGGTCAGGATAGCCCAACCAATCGCCAGCGAACCGTAAAGAAATGAGAGCGGCAAGATATTCGGCGCTATGTAGACAAACATGATCCGCAGATGGGACGCTCCTGAGACCCTTGCAGCCTCGATAAAACTCCGCTCTCGCACCGTCAAGACCTGAGACCGGATTACCCTGGCAGTGTCCCGCCAGAGCAAGAGCGCCATGGCCAAAACGATATTCCAAACGCTCGGCCCCAGGAACCCCACCAGCACTATGACAAAAGGCTCAAAGGGCACTCCGAAGACAACGTCCGCCAACCTCATCAGAATGTTGTCCACCCATCCGCGGAAATACCCTGCGATAAGCCCCACGAGGGTTCCCAGTATCACGACGAAAAAAGCGGCACTAAACCCAACTGTGAGGGCAGGGCGGACACCATAAACCAGCTGTGAGAAGATGTCCCTGCCCATGTTGGTAGTCCCGAGCAGGAACTGGGCGGAAGGGAGGCGGTTGTACGCGAGTTGACCGCCTTCCCTGATCATCTGGTGCGGGTCGTAAGGGGCAATGTAGGGGGCAAAGATGGCGAGCAGAATGAGCAGAAGGTAGATGATCGCCCCAACCATGGCAAATCTATCTTGCTTCAGGAACCTGTACATACCAACCAGCCCACTTTTCACCAAACCAATCCAGTTCGTCTTCACATGATTACCCCCTGCCGTCGAGACTCACTCGCGGATCCAACAGGCTGTAGAGAATATCGGCGACGAAGTTCATAAACACCATGACGGCCGCAATCAGGATGAAGGCACCCTGTGAAAGAGGGTAATCGCTGGCCGACACGGCTTTCACAAGCAGCCTTCCCAGCCCGGGCCAGCTGAACACCGTCTCGACAACCACATTGCCGCCGACCGCGTAACCGACGCCAACCGCCATCGCAGTCACCACCGGCAGTGCCGCATTCCTGGCGGCGTACTTGAACATGACACGCCTCTCACTCAGTCCTCTCATCATCGCCATGTCCACATAAGCTTCGCCCAAGACATCCAGCATACTGGAGCGCATGAGCAGAAGTGGAAGCCCGAGCAGGTAGATAGCAAGGGTTAACGCAGGCAGGAACAGGTGGTGCCAAAAGGATGGTGATAACAATTTGGCCAGCTCCGACGAGTAGACAACACCGGCAGGTGAAGACCCTCCCGACGGAAACCAGTTTAGTTTGAAGGAGAATACAGCCAGCAGGATCATGCCTACCCAGAACTGCGGGGCCGCCCTGGTAAACAGGGTAAATACGATTCCCACCGTCTCGATCTTCTCTCCTCGCCGCCACGCAAGGACGATTCCGCCCAGTACGCCAATCACGTAGGCGACTACAAGCGACAGGAGCATGAGGTACAAGGTGTTCGGGAGGACCTTCGAAACCACATCGACGACTGAGTCCTTATAGAAAAAGGAATCTCCAAATTCTCCTTGCAGCAGGTTACCCAGGTAGACAAAATACTGCTGCCACAAAGGCTTATCCAACCCGAACTGCCTCATGAGAATTTCCTGCTGCTCTTGAGTGAAAGTGGGATCAATATAGGCCACCAGGGGGTTACCGGGCATCAACCGGAAGATGAAAAAGAGAATGGTAGCAATAATCCACAAGGTCAAGAGCATCTGACCGAATCGTTTTGCAAAGAACTTCCAGTTGACCCTCACCACGTTCCTCCTCTCTACCGGCGTTTTGCGGAACGAGGAGAATGTAGCCCGGAGGCCGAGCTACACTCTCCTCCAGACATTTCCTAGAATGCAGGAGCGAGCTCTTCTTTCTTCCCTTTCGGGTACATCAGCCTGCCCTTCCTATCCCACTCGTAACCGGCAGCCTTCAGGAGCTTCTTTGCTTCCTCTACCCCGCCCTCGGGGTAGTTGAGGTTCTTGTTCTTCCAGAATTCCAGCGCCGGGGACACCACGGAGTCGGCGGGCACGGCAAACCCCTTCCATACGGCGTCCACGATCAACCAGCGGTCGGTTAGGGCCAAAACCGCTCTGCGGAAGGCGACATCGTTAAACGGAGGCCTCCGGAGGTTCATGGCGAAGAACCTGTACCCAAGGTCGACAGAGGATACCATCGTCAGCTTCGGGTCCGCCTTCACCTTCTGCTCCAGGAGCTGCGGGTCACCCACATAAGTAGCGAGGAAGTTGATCTCGCCGTTCTGGATCATACCCAGGGTTGCTTCCATGTTGGGAATAAAGCGGCAGATCCATTTCTCGATCTTGGGAGCCTGGAAGTGGCTCTTGTTAGCTTCCAGTACGATTTCCTCAGAAAACTTCCAGCTGCCGAACTTGAACGGCCCGGACCCGACCGGCACCTTTTCTTGGTAGCTTTCGGCGTTCTCCGGTTTTTGCTGCAAGTCCTTTAGGATCGGTTCCCATATGTGCCTCGGGACGATGTTGATTTTCGCGAGGCAAGCAGTCTCAAAAGCAGCCCACGGCTTCTTGAGTTTGAAAATGAGGGTGTTTACGTTTACGATGTCGATCTTGTCTATAATGCTGACAAATGGCTTGTACATCGGCACCTCACCGGTCATGGGAGCCTCGAAGGAGAACTTGACATCCTCGGCAGTCACGGGCTTACCGTCATGCCACTTCATGCCCTTCCGCAAGACCACTTTGACCTGGTCATCGGCTATCCACTTGACAGACTCGGCCGCCCAGGGCTTCGGAAGGCCGTCGATACCCATGCGCATCAACCGATCCCAGATCAACTCAGTTACCCAGGAATCCACCGTACCGCTGATGTAGAACGGGTTAACCGCCTGAACAGTGTCGTTGCTGTTCAAGATCATGCTCTTCTGCGCCCCGACGGGAGTGGCGTAGATATAGGTCCAGAAGTTCTTGATGCCAAGGCCGGCCATCTCTTTGATGGAGTCTGGCGCAAACACCTGGTTGTTATAGACGATCCCAATCTTCTGGTGTACCAGGAAATCATACACCGCATCGTCGGCTATGATCTGCTGGGCTTTCATGATGAGCTCTTTACGCTTCTGGGGGTCTACGGTAACACGCTGTTGTTCGGCAACCTTATCGTACGCGGGGTTGATGTACCCTACAAAGTTATAACCGGTTTCGGCGGTGCTGGAATGGAATAAGTTGTAAGTGAACTCGTCGGGATCTAAACGCTCTGGACGGGCAGTCATCTGCCAGCCTGTCATATCCCATTTGGTTCGTTCATACCACACTAGATCGGCCATCTGCTCCCAGGGCATTACTTTGACCCGGGCATCAATGCCGACTTCCTTCATGGCATTTGCGATGAGCGTAGCGCTCTCGAACTCATCTGGCGAGGAAGCCTGCGGCCTAGTCAAGATATAAAGAGGGCGAATGACCCTCTCTGCATCGCTAGCCGCGAAAACAGCTGTTCCAAGTACGCTTACAAGACAAAAGGCTACCAGAACAATGGATCTTAACGTTTTGTTGCTTATCATTTTCTAACCTCCTCGCGATTAACTCATAGTCCACATTTCCCAAAGAACCGGCCGGTTCTCTCGCAACAACCGGCAGCCAAGGTTGACACGCCACCCAACAGAAATCCTTGAGACAGATATTAAGAATCGCAGCCCTCCCCTCGTCGTGTCTTATTCATCGGCTTTCCGGGGCACCTAACCTGTACCCCAAGAGTACTTCTGCTTGCGAATCTCCAGAACTAGAGAAGTATCCGTCTGTACTATCCCTTCGATCTGCGACAGGCGGTCTACGAGAAAGTCTTTTAGATCAGAATTGGTGGGGAGAACGGCCTCGAAAATCAGATCATAGACTCCGGTACTGAGGGCAACGTAGCGTATTTCCCGCAGTGAACATAATCGGCTTAATATCTCACTTATGTTCTGCCGGTCCACTCTGACTCCCACGACGGCCACGGTGTTCATCCCGACACGGAAGGGGTTAGTTACCCCCACGATTCGAAGGATTCCCGCCTGCCGCAACTCGGACGCCCGGCGCCTTATCGTGCGCTCGGTTAGATGGAGCCTGGCTGCGATTTCGGCGAAAGAACACCTCCCGTCCACCTGAAGGTACCGGATGATCTCCTTATCTACCTCATCCAACTGTCTCTCTAGTCCGCCAGCGGTGGAAGGAGACTTGCACTTCTCTGTTTCATTATCAATGTTCTCTCCCCAGGGCGCCCAGTCGTAAGTCTGCTTGCGGATTTCCAACAAAAGCGCCACGTCGGTCTCTCTAATCCCCTTTACGGCGCTCAGATCCTTGTCCATGAAGCGAAGCAAGTCGCGGCGGGAGCGGAACATTGCGATCCCAATGACGTCGAAAGCACCGGTGGCGTAAGCAGCGTAATACACCTCGTCCAGCTTGGATAACTCTTCCATAACTTGTTTGATGCAGGCGCGCTGGACTTTCAGCGAGAAGAAGATTACCGTGTCAATGCCGGTGCGGAAAGGGTCTGCAACGCCGACGATTTGCAGGTACCCTTCATCCTCAAGCCGCTTGGCGCGCCTCCGGATCGTCCCACTGGATACTCCCAGCACCTCAGCAATGGAAGTGTAGGGGATCCTACCGTCGCGTTGCAGGTAAGCAAGTATGGTTTTGTCTAGATCATCGAGCTCGATTGCACTGTTTTTCACGCGAGGCCACCCGTGCAAATAAGTCATAGTTCGATTAACACATCCTCAAGGTTACGGGGGAAACGAGTCAAGCGTTCAGGGTCGGCGTCAGTGATCAGCACAGTGTCCGAGATCCTGAACCCGCCCTCATCCGGGACGTATATCCCAGGTTCGCTGGAGACGACCATGTTTGCCCGAAGTACTGTCTGGTCGCCGTCTTCAATCCACGGGGGCTCGTGGTTTGCAATTCCGATTCCATGTCCCTGGCGGTGCTTGATATACTGGCCAAGACCAGCCTCCCGGATGGTATCCAGGCAAATCCGGTTAGCCGCAGCGCATGTCTGGCCGGTTGTCAAAGCCATGGTCCCCTTCTGCTGGGCCTCTTGTAAGAGTCGGTAGACCTCTCGCTGCCTGTCACTGGGCTTTCCTATGAAAAACGTCCTTTCACTTTCGGCGTTGTACCCCCCGACCACACAACCAAAACTGAGGATCAGGTTGTCCCCCCTCTGAAGCTTGCGATTGCTGGGGAGCCCATGTGGAAAGGCCGAACGCTCTCCAGAACAAACAAGCCCATCTGCTATTCCCCCAACGTACACAATGTCTCCGAGTTCGGCGAGCATCTTGTCTGTAGTGCGGTTTACGACCTCCCGCAACAGTTCCAGTTCGGTCACCAAGCCTTTCTCCTTGAGGATGCGGACGCCTTCGCAAACCATAAAATCGGAGTACTCTGCTGCTTTGCGAATTAGAGCAATCTCTTCTTCGTCTTTAACCAGGCGCATCTGTGCGATAATCTCGCCGGTTTCCACCCAGGTGACGTCGGGAAGCAGTTCCTTTAGCTGTCGCAGAGTCCTCACAGCAGTACTGCCCTCGAAGCCAATCTCTTCCTTCTCCAGCCCCTGGCTGGACAGGAAATCAGCGACGTACTCAAGAGGAGGTTGCATGCCGGGATACTCGAAGTACGTTTCTACCCTGCTCATCCAGTTTCCCCGGACCTGGTCCTCTTCCAGTTTGGGGATGAAAAGGGCAGGTTCATCGTCAACCGGCACAAATACTGCAACCGGTCTCTCAGTCGGGAAATGGAAGAATCCTGTCAGGTACCAGATGTTCTTGTAATCCAGTACCAGCATCCCCTTTAAGTCCCGCCGCTTTAGTTCATTTTGGCATTGCGCCACCTTGCGGCGGTAGAAGCTCTCGGTAAGCCGCATACCTCTCCCTCCCCGCTCGACTTAACCGCGCCGCAGCATCCGCCCGGGGCGCCTGTCGTTTTGCACATCGTTCTCCAGCACAATCACGCCGTTGACGATGACCCTATCCATTCCTTTCACGAGGTGCCGGGAGGTCCGGTAGTCCACCTCGTCTCTGGACGGGTAGTAAAGCTCGTCCGGGTCAAAGACAACTACATCGGCAAAAGCGCCTTTCTTGAGAACACCCCGGTCCTGAAGGCGGAAGTGTTCTGCCGGCATAGAAGTCATGCGGCGGATGATCTCCTCCACGGATACGCCTCTTGCCCGCGCCTGCCGGAAGAAGTGCACGATACACCCGGGCCTCATCAGCTCATACCAGCCGGTCGGGTCAGACTGCTCCACCATGAGAACGTCGCTGCCGGGTCCCATCCACGGGTATTGTATGACTTCGGCCGGCGGGAAGTCTGTTCCGGTGTCTTTTCTGTTCCTGCCAAACCAGAAGGTAACCCCGGTCTCCCGCTCCAAAAGCAGGTCAAACATCAAGTCCTGGGGAGTCAGTCCTTTTTCTGCCGCTACGTCAGCAACCGTACGGGCTTCCACCTTCTCGTCCCCGGTGTTGACGATGTATACATCGTTGGGGTCGTGGCTGAAGAAGGGCTCAACCTGGGCAATGCGTTTTCTGCCTTCAAGCGTCTTTATAGCCTCCAAAACACCTTCAACGCCCACATCGAAAAGCTCAGGCGTCATGGTCATTATGAACTGGATTAAGCGGTCGCCCCGCACCAGATGCCCGGTACTCTGCGGGATTGTGTCGGCTAAGACCGGCTGCCCCGCTGCCCGAGCTTCATCTATTGCCTTGTATGCACCAACCTCTCCCATGTGCAGGTGGGACACCTGAACCCGCGCCCCAGAGCGGCGGCCGATCTCGATTGCCTCCCGCGTTGCCTCCTCGATGCCGAGGTAGTAGCGGATGTGAGAAGCGTATACCCCGTTGTACTTGGCGACCGTGCGGGTGAGGTCCACGATTTCTTCAGTGGTAGCGTAGCGGCTCGGAATGTAGGCCAGACCAGTTGACATGCCGACCGCACCTTGCTCCATCCCTTCAGCCACAAGCCTTTCCAGTTCCTTGTTTTCTTCCTCTGTCGGTGGCCGGTCCAGGGCTCCACCCATTACGGACCAGCGAAGAGTGCCGTGCCCCAGGAGAGTAGCGTGGTTGATGGCAGTTCCCCCGTTGTCCTTGACGGCTTGTATGTAACCGGAGAGGTCTTTCCAGGAACGGCCCCCCGCTTTGTTCCGGAAATCTATGCTTATGAGACCGTTGCGGTAATGATACTCCAGAACCCTCTTTGATTCATAGGGCGTAACCGAGTGGCCGCAGTTGCCGTTGACCGCGGTTGTAATCCCTTGCGCCACGTATTCGGATGAATCCGGCTGCAGCAAGAGCAACAGTTCGAGATGGGCGTGGGGGTCAATGAAGCCCGGCGCGACGACTTTACCTTTGGCGTCGATGACGTGATCCGCCTCACCCAGGTTGGGCCCTACGTCCACGATCCGGTCGCCCCGAATAGCCACCTCTGCGCCAAGAGGAGGCTTACCCGTACCGTCAATGACCTTCCCGTTGCGGATGAGGATGTCATGCCTTGCCATAGCCCCTCACCTCCCCTTGAGCTTTGGATTGAGCACTTCGTTCATGGCCGTCCCGAAAAAGTTGGCCGACATTACGAGCAGCATGATGGCAACACTTGGGAACAGGGTATGCCACCAGGCGGTAACAAAAGCTCCGCTCGCATGGGCATTCTCCAGGATGCGTCCCCAGCTCCACTGGGTCGGATCCCCCAGACCCAGAAAACTCAACCCCGCCTCGGAAAGGACTGCAGAAGCTATGGTGAGAACCATGTTGACAATGATCACCGGCGCCACATTGGGGAGCATATATCGAATGAGAATTCGCCCGTTCTTGGCTCCCAAAGCCCGGGCCGCTTCGGTGTAGAGCTGTTCGGATACCAAAAGCGCCTGCCCGCGGACAACCCGGGCCACGGCGGGCCAACTGAAGACGCCGATGACGATGGAGACGTTTGTGAGACTCGGGCCAAGAACCGCTCCCAGCATAATCATGAGGGGGAGTATGGGCAGGCTGAGGAAGATGTCAATAACACCGCTGATGAATGCGTCTACGGAGCCTTTATAATAGGCCGCGAAAAGTCCTAACGGGACTCCTGTGAGTAAAGACAGGGCGGTAGCCCCGAAGCCGACGGCCATGGTCACACGTGTCCCCCACACTACCTGGGCAAAGATATCAAGCCCCAGATCATCGGTGCCGAAGGGGTATTTCCAGGAGGGTGGTTGTGAGATGGACATGAAGTCACCGTAACCATGGGGGAACGGGCGAATGAAAGGCGCGAGAATCGCCACTACCACCATACCGAACAGAATCGCCGCTCCGAACACCCCCAACGGGTTCCGGCAGAATTTCCGCAGGCTCCGGCGGAACTCCACCCAAGCCGGGTCAATCTCTCCCCCGGATACGCTTTTAACACCCTTCCGCATCTGCAAGACCTCCTGACCTGTTGCGGTTTAGTCAAATCGCACTCGCGGGTCGAGCAGGCTATAGAGCAAATCGGTCAAGATATTAGCCACAATCACCGCCAACGCCAGAACGATGAAGGTTCCCTGCAAAACGGGATAATCATGGTGTTTCACCGACTCGTATATCAGACGGCCGACGCCCGGGTACGCGTACACGGTTTCTGTCAGTACGGCGCCGCCGACCATGTACCCCAACTGCAAGCCCATCATCGTCAAAGTCGGCAAGAATGCGTTGCGGAGAGCATGCTTATAGATGATGGCCCGGCTGTTGACACCTTTGGCCCGAGCTGTACGGATATAGTCTTCATGCATCACTTCTACCATGCAGGTTCTCAAGAACAGGACGTAACGCGCCAGATTAATGATGAGCAAACTCGAAACCGGCAGGACGAGATGGAAAGCAATGCTTTTCACTCTCTCCCACCCGGTCACACCGATTTCAACGGCCCCTCCGATGGGGAAAACCGGGATCAGGTATCCAAATATGTAGAGCAGACTGATTGCAAGCCAAGGAACAAAGACTGCATTGCCGAAAATGCTGATGCCGGTTATTACCCTGTCGGCCGCGGAATCGCGGCGAATTGCGGCGATAACTCCCAGCGGGATCCCAACTATCAACGTGACAAGGAAAGAGATTCCCATCAACAGAATCGTCCACCAGATGCGGGTGCTGATCACCTGCGTCACGGGCAGCAGTGTCTTAAACGAGATCCCCATGTTACCCCTGAGCAGATTGGCCATGTAGATCACGTACTGCTGCCAAAGGGGTTTGTCGAGGCCAAAGTCAGCCAGAAGTTGCGCTCTGACTTCCGCTGTCATGCGCGGGTCAACCAGGACCTCGGCCGGATCGCCTGGCATCAGGCGCAAAATGACGAAGGTCAGGGTCACTGAGACAAGCATCGTCAATGCGCCCCGCAAGAGGCGGCGAATCATGTAGCGTGACACTTACTTTCCCCTTCTCATTACCAAATGATGACAACTACCAATGATGAAACGGAATTGGGAACCCGGCCGGGTGTTTTAAGGTCGAGTTCCCAACTCCCTCTAACTCATTACGAAGAACCCGACGCCTTACTTAATCTTGTAGACTCGTACGAGGGACTGCGGATCGACCATACCCCTGAGGTCGCTGGGGAAGACGCCGTATCCGGCGAAATCATCCCTGTAGGCCAGAATATAAGTTTCAACCCAGAGGTGGACTTCAGGCACCAGTTCCTTGAGTCGTTCCTGGATTTTCCACACATACTCCCTGGCTTTCTTAGCATCCAGAGCGCCGCGGGCCTGGTCGATCAACCTATCCAGTTGAGGGTCATTGATGCCGGACCGGTTGATGCCGTCGGGCCCGTAGGTGGAGCTGTGGTAGAGCAAGTACAGGTAGTCAGCCGGTTCATCCATAATGCCCCATCCGCCGGCAGCAATGTCGTAGTCCAACTTGCGGAAGGCCGCAAGATAACCGTTTCTTTCAAGGGCGTTATGCGTGACGACGATGCCCACTTTCTGCAAGTCGTCAGCCACCATCTTCATGGCTTTGGCAATGTTGGCGTTACCGCCGTCATATAAGAGCTCAAAGGCGAGCTTCTCGCCGGTCGGAGTCTCCCGAACGCCATCGCCGTTGGTATCCTTATAACCGGCTTCCTGGAGGATGGTTTTCGCTTTTTCGGGATCATACGGGTAACTGGTTACGTTCGGGTTGTGCCAACTGCCGAGAACCGGTGAAACAGCAACCGCGATATCCTTTGCCTGCCCCCGGAGGACGATAGCCCGGATCATCTCTTTATTGACCGCATGAGCAATAGCCTTCCGTAACCGGACATCCTGGAGTGCCTTGGCCTTGTCCCTGTGCTGGTTAAATGTAAAGTACACATAGCCGAGGCTTGCCGTTTGAGCGGTCTTGATCCCAGGCGTGGCTTTCAGTCTGTCAGCCGATGCCGGAGGAATCGGGTTGGCGCAGAGGTCGATTTCACCCCTTTGGAGCGCGAGGATCATGGTGTTGATATCCGGGTAAACCTTGAACAATACCTTATCCAGGTAAGGCTTTCCGGCCGGAGCATCAAACCAGCTATCAACCGCTTCCATCTCGTAGTACTGGCCGATTTCGTACTTTGCCAGTTTGAAGGGGCCGGCGCCGACCGGGTTGGAGTTAGGGAAGCGCTTCGGATCTTCAATGCCCTTCCAGATGTGTTCCGGGACAACCCTCAGCCAGAAGCCGATGCTTGTCAGGAACGGCCCGTATGTTTTGGAGAGTTTGAACTCCACCCTGGTGGGGGTGGGAGTGCGGATCTCTTTCACATCTGCCAGGAGAGCAGCGTTAAACCCGATCTTATGCTGTTTGGTTACGTCGCAGGTGAACTTGACGTCCTTCGAAGTAATCGGTGTACCATCCTGCCACTTAACATCGTTACGCAGTTCGAACCATGCCGTCAGGCCGTCTTCGGAGTAGCCCCAGTCTTTCGCCAGGTAAGGTACCTTCTCACCTTGTTCGTTCATGATCAGCAAGGTCGGATACATCAGGTCGAGTATCCAGCTAGCAGACACGCTGTTGGACTGGAGGACGTTCAAGGTATCAGGGTCACTAAGAGTGCCAATTCGCAAAGTCCCCCCAAACGCCGGCTTTGCAGCAGCCTGTCCCATTGCTGATAGAAGCCCAAGAATCAGGGCTGCCACCAAGACGACGGAGAACTCCTTCCTCCACTGGCCTTTCATTTGTCCCATACTGACTCTCTCCTTTCCGGGAGTGGATATTTGAGATTGAGTATACCATCCCATTTCGTAGGTTTCAAGTAGAGTTTTTGCTAAGTCGGAAGTGAATGGGGGATATGTAAGTCCGGAATGGCACCAAACTAGTTGGATAATAACGGAAAACGGAATTCCGCCTTATTCGATCAACGGGGTTTTCACCCTGA
>JBFMGS010000010.1:0-13867 GCA_040752635.1 Bacillota bacterium | reverse complement strand
ACCCTACGCCGTGGTGTACTCCTGCGCGAGTCTGGGCCTCGCCCCGCCCTTCCTCGGGTTCTTGATCTCGGCCTGCGCCGCGGCAAGCCTCGCAATGGGCACCCGGTATGGAGAGCAGCTTACGTAGTCGAGACCGGTCTGATGGCAGAACTCGACCGACGACGGCTCGCCGCCGTGCTCGCCGCATATGCCGACCTCGAGGTCGGGCCTAGTACGTTTGCCCCTCTCCACAGCGATCCTGATGAGCTCGCCGACGCCTTTGCGGTCGAGCACTTCAAACGGGTTGTTCTCCAGGATGTTGTGCTCGAGGTAGTAAGGCAGGAACTTGCCTTCCGCATCATCGCGCGAGAACCCGAAGGTCGTCTGCGTGAGGTCGTTCGTCCCGAATGAGAAAAACTCGGCTTCTTTTGCGATCTCGTCTGCTGTCAAGGCGGCTCTCGGAAGCTCGATCATGGTACCGACCATGTAGTCGAGCTTCACTCCGTGTTTGTCCATGGTCTCCTTGGCGACCCGCTCTACTACCTCCCGGGCTATCTCGATCTCCCTGACGTGCCCCACGACAGGGATCATGACCTCCGGGATTACCTTGTACCCCTCTTTTGTGAGTTCGCACGCTGCCTCGAATATAGCGCGCGCCTGCATTTCATTTATTTCAGGATAGGTTATCCCGAGCCGGCATCCCCTGTGGCCGAGCATGGGGTTGAGTTCGCGGAGCTTATCGACCCTGGCGAGAAGCGTCTCCTTTTCTTTAAGTTCCTCGGGGTCCGCCCCCTGGAGCCTCATCTTCGTGACTTCCACGAGAAGCTCCTCGTGGCTCGGCAGAAACTCATGCAGCGGCGGGTCTAGCAGCCTGATGATGACAGGGTAACCCGCCATGGCCTTGAGGATACCCCTGAAGTCCTCCTTCTGGAACGGGAGCAGCCGGTCCAGCGCCTTGCGCCTTGCCTCCGTGGTTTGGGCCAGTATCATCTCCTGCACCACCGGCACACGCTCCTCGCCGAAGAACATGTGCTCGGTGCGGCAGAGGCCGATGCCCTTAGCCCCGAACTTGAGCGCCGTTTCCGCGTCGTGCGGGGTGTCGGCGTTTGCCCTGACGCCCAGGACCTTGATCTCGTCCGCCCATTCCATCAGCGTTGCGAAATCGCCGCCCATTACTGGGTCCACGAGCGGCGCTTCGCCGAGGATCACTCTTCCGTTGGTTCCATCGAGGGTGATGATGTCCCCTTCTTTTACCACGATGTCGCCCACGCGGAAGAGCTTCTCCGCCTCAACCACGGTGATGGCTTCGCACCCGGTGACAGCCGGGGTGCCCATGCCGCGCGCAACGACCGCTGCATGGCTGGTCTTCCCTCCCCTGCTGGTCAGGATCCCCTGAGATGCGGCCATGCCGTGGATGTCATCGGGCGAGGTTTCTTTTCTGACGAGTATGACCTTCTCGCCAGCCTCGCCCCGGACTGCCGCGTCATCCGCTGTGAACACCACCGCGCCGACCGCTGCGCCAGGGGACGCGGCGACCCCTGAGGCGATGACGTTGACCTTAGCCTTGGGGTCGATCATCTTGTGCAGGAGCGTGTCAAGCTGCGCCGGCTCGACGCGCATGACGGCCTCTTCCTTCGAGATGAGGCCTTCCTTCACCATGTCCACAGCGATCTTCACCGCGGCGGCAGCCGTGCGCTTCCCGTTTCGGGTCTGCAGCATGAACAGCTTCCCTTCCTGGATGGTGAACTCCACGTCCTGCATGTCGCGGTAGTGTTTCTCCAGTTTGTCGAAGATGCCCGTAAGCTCCTTGTAGACCTCGGGCATGTCTCTCTCGAGTTCGGCGATGGGCTTGGGCGTCCTGATGCCGGCCACCACGTCCTCGCCTTGAGCGTTCTTGAGGTAGTCGCCGTAGTACTTCCTCTCGCCGGTCGAAGGATCTCTCGTAAACGCGACGCCGGTGCCCGAGTTCTCACCCATGTTGCCGAACACCATGGCCTGCACGTTTACCGCGGTTCCCCAGTCGCCCGGTATGTTGTGGATCTTTCGGTAGGTTATTGCGCGAGGGTTGTTCCACGAGCCAAACACTGCGTCGCGGGCCATATCCAGTTGCTTCCTTGGGTCCTCAGGGAAGTCGATCCCCTTCCTCTCCTTGATCCGCGCCTTGAACCTGGCGACGATATCCCTGAGCGCCGCCGCGTCAAGCTCGGTGTCGAGGTGGACGCCGAGTTCCCTTTTCTTTTCTTCGAGGATCTCCTCGAAGTCGTCGTGGGACATGCCCAGCACCACGCTGCCAAACATCTGCACGAACCTGCGGTAGGCGTCGTACGCGAACCGCTCGTTACCTGTAAGCCTTATGAGCCCTTTCACGGTCTGGTCATTGAGGCCGAGATTGAGCACGGTGTCCATCATGCCGGGCATGGACACCCTTGCACCCGACCTGACCGACACGAGCAAGGGCCTGTCGGGATCCCCGAACTTGAGACCCATCGCGTTCTCGAGCTTCTTGAGGTTCTCCTCAACCTGCTCGGCAAGCTCTGGTGGGTACTGCCGGTCCTTCTCGTAATAGAAGGCGCACACCTCCGTGGTAATCGTGAATCCCGGGGGAACGGGGATGCCGAGGTTGGTCATTTCAGCTATGTTCGCGCCTTTCCCCCCCAGAAGGTTTTTCATGTCCTTGCCGCCTTCTGCTTTGCCATTACCGAAGAAATACACGTACTTTTTCCCCATAGTTGGTCTGGCCTCCTTACTCCTCGTCTCGTTTGCATTCTGCAGCCGGCTCTGCCCGTTCGCCGCCGTCCCCCGGCCCGGACCGCGGCATCCGGAACGGCTGCAACGTCCGCACGTAGAGATTTCTCCTGAGCGTGCACGTCCTGCATGCACTTATCCCAAATTGATGTACATTCGTAGGTTCCAAAGTGGCCTCCACTTCGAGTTCGCTGGTGCCTGTATACGGGAGCATCTGAAACCTGGTACTCACCGGCAACTCCAGGCAAGGCTGATATATCGGAATGTGACGAGAGCCTTCAGTGACCAGCTCAGGGCGCCTCCCCCTGAACGACCCTGGAAAGGTCGGCGATGTCGCGAGTCAGTGCTGCTACGCGAGACAGAAGCGCAAGTCTGTTGCGCTTTTGAGCTTCATTTTCAGCCATCACGAGGACCTCGCGGAAGAAAACGTCGATCGGGTCCGCCAGCGTGGAAACCTGCGCAAGCGCGCCCACGTAATCCTGCTTGCGGGTTAGCGATGCCACCGCCTTTTCAACGCGTTGGTACGCTGAAAAGAGCGCACTCTCGGCAGGCTCAGTGAGAAGCGCCGGGTCAACCTCGCCGCGATCTTCTTTCCCCGCGATGCGGGATGCACGAGTGTAGCCTGTGACGGCAAGGCCAAATTCATCCCTGCCGCTGGCAGACGCAAGCGCCTCGGCCCGCCGGAACGTATCAGGAATATCGTCGAACCTCGCGCCAATCGCCGCATCTGCGAGGTCGTACCGTATACCTCGATCTATGAGCGTGGCCCGCAGCCGCTGCCTGACGAAGTCGAGGATGGTCTCGCACACCTCCCCAGCAGGGCGTCGGAGAGCGCCGGCCGCCTCCAACAGGGACACCGACCTTGACGCAAGCCACGATACGGAGACGTGCACTCCTCGATCGAGAAGGATAGCGACGAGGCCCGCGATGTTGCGTCTGAGCGCGTAAGGGTCCTCGGAGCCTGTTGGAAGGATCCCGAGCCCGAAAAACCCGGCGATCGTGTCCATCCTATCGGCCACCGCCAGAACGGTCCCGGCGGGGCTTTCGGGCAGCCTGTCGCCTGCGAACCTCGGCAGGTAGTGCTCGAATATGGCGCGCGCCACATCTTCGGTCTCGCCGGAGAGCCTGGCATACTCGCAGCCCATAACGCCCTGTAGCTCGGGAAACTCCCGCACCATGTTCGTCACGAGATCGGCCTTGCAGAGCTCACCTGCTCTCCTCACCGTAAGCCTCACAGTCTCCGGCAGCCCAAGCTCGATCGACATGTCGCCGGCCAGGTCCACGATCCTCCGCACTTTGTCCTCCATAGTGCCGAGTTGCTCGTGGAAGACTATGCCCGCAAGCTCATGGACATAGCTGACCAGAGGCGCCTTCGTGTCTTCTTCATAAAAGAACCTGGCGTCCTGAAGCCTCGCGGCCAAAACCCGCTCGTTGCCCCTGCGCACCGCGTCGAGATGGGAAGCCAGGCCGTCCCGAATGGCCACGAACGCTGGCAGCAGGTTGCCGCACTCGTCCTCAACCGGGAAGTATCGCTGGTGGTCTCGCATGGGAGTGACGATGACCTCTCTCGGGAGCGTAAGAAGGGCGGGATCGAAGCGGCCGACGAGCGCCACGGGATGCTCTGCAAGGTAGGTGAGCTCCTCGAGAAGGTCCCGGTCTTCGACGACCCTGCCCCCAATACTCCCCGCCGCATCCCGGGCGCCCAACAGTATGAGCTGTCTGCGCTCGCCTTGATCCACAACGCAGTAGGCTGCGCGAAGCCTTTCGATGTAGTCCTCGGCCTTTTCCACCTCGAGCATTCCGTTTGTGAGGAACCTGTGGCCGGAAGAGAGCCTGTCCGCGACTATGCCATCCACCTCAAGGTGGACCACCTCGTCTCCCCACAGCGCAAGGAGCCACCGGATAGGGCGGGCAAACCGAAACTCCCGCTCTCCCCACCTCATGGACTTCGGAAAGCTAAAGCCCGTGACGAGGCGGACGAACACACGGCCAAGCGCATCTTTCGCCTCGCGTCCGCTTTCCTTCAGCACGGCATAGACGAACTTCCCTTTTGGGTCATCCCTCACTACAAGGTCCTCTACGCGAACGCCCTGAGACCGGGCAAAGCCTTCCGCAGCGCGAGTCGGAACCCCGGTGGCATCGAAAGCCACTTTGTATGCAGGGCCGCGCACCTCCCGCACAAGCGGGGGTCCGATTGGAGCGACATCTCTAACATACAGCACGAGCCTCCTCGGGGTACCGAAGGCTTTGAGGGATGCAAAGCTCACACGCTCCTCGTCGAGCAGCCTCGCCCCGTCGCGCTCCATTGACTCAAGCGCCGCCGGAATGAAGCGCGCCGGGATCTCCTCCGCACCTATCTCGAGCAGAGCATCCCTGGTGCGAGCGGCTTCATCGCACACCTGAGCCACCTCCTTGCAGGTTCCTGCCTGCTGAAGCCCTGGCCGCACCCGCGGCCGCACCGGCCACGAGCGGAAAACCCAGGCTCTCCCTGGCACGGATATAGCCTTCGGCACATGCCCTGGCAAGCGCCCTCACCCGCGTGATTAAGGAGGTCCGTTCGCTCACCCCGAGCGCCCCCCGGGAGTCAAGGAGGTTGAAAACGTGAGAGCACTTGAGGACATAGTCATACGCAGGCAGGACAAGCCCGGCATCCAGCACTCGCTTCGACTCCGCCTCATACGTATCGAAAAGCCAGGCGAGGGTGCCCACGTCGGCAAGCTCAAAGCTATACCTGGAGTGCTCCACCTCAAACTGGTGCTGCACCTCGCCATAACTTACACCTGTGGTCCATTCAAGGTCGTAGACGTTGTCCACGTCCTGCAGGTACATGCAAAGTCGCTCCAGGCCGTAGGTGATCTCGGCCGATACAGGCCTTGTGTCGATACCTCCGACCTGCTGAAAATACGTAAACTGCGTGATCTCCATTCCATCGAGCCATACTTCCCACCCGGTTCCCCACGCGCCAAGGGTTGGCGCTTCCCAGTTGTCCTCAACAAACCTTATGTCGTGCTCCACCGGGTCGATCCCGAGCGCCTCCGTGAGGCTTCCGAGGTACACCTCGACGACGTCTTCCGGGGACGGCTTCAGTATGACCTGATACTGGTGATGCAGGAACATGCGGTTGGGATTCTCGCCGTAGCGCCCGTCTGTAGGCCGGCGCGAGGGTTGAACGTACGCCACTTTCCACGGCTCTGGTCCGAGCGCGCGAAGGAAGGTCGCAGGTGCCATGGTGCCTGCTCCAACCTCCACGTCGTACGGCTGTTGCAAGACGCACCCCTGGGCATCCCAGTAGGACTCAAGCTTGCGTATCATATCCTGGAATGTCACGGCACTACCTCCCACAACTTTGCCTGGGCCCCACCAGGAGCGGAGCCCAGCCGCTCGCTGCGCATGAGCTTCGGTCGATTGCCACGATGTGCCACGTCGTTGCGCTGCTGCCTCCTCTTGGGAGCCGCCCGATGTAAGCATAGGTAGCGCCCGCCGCCTGTCGGCGCCATTAATTGCCAGCCATTGCCTGTCTTCGCCTGCCGCAAGAGGCAATCACCCTGGCAACTTGCTTAATGCCAGCGAAGCGCATTCCCCATGACCCACTCAACCAGGTGCCGGGTTATGGTGACCTCTACGAGCGACCCGACAACAAGCAGCGGAACGACCACCACGGCAAGAACGAGCAGGGTATCGAGGACGACCGCCTTGATCCCGCGACCGTGCTGGCGACCGCGGCTGTACCCGAGGATGTTAAACCCGAGCCTTACACCGAGGGTGCCGCCGATAATGTATCCTGGTATCTCAAAGAGCCCGTGAGGCAGAATTCCTACCAGGATGAACGGGAAAAGGCCGAATCCTTGCCGGACCACGTCGCCAGAGACCATTCCTACAAGCAGCCCGTTTATGAAGACCATCACCATCGGGAGAAGGCCGAAAGCCACCCCGCCCGCGACGAGAAGCCCCGCAGCCTTGAGGTTGTTCCAGAAAACCAGGCCGGCCATGCCTGTAACGTCGAGGCGCGACATGACTTCGGCCATGGGGCCGAACTTCTCGTCAAGCAAAAGGAATAGCCGCGACGAATCCACCGGGCTGCGGCGAAACGTCAGGAATCCGAAGGCTGCGCCGGTGGCAAAGAGAACACTGGTAAACCATACGTATCGCCTGCTCGCCCTGAGGACCTTCGGGACCCGCGCAAGCCACCCCGGTATGCGCAAACCCGTTCCCCTCCCACAAAGAGACCCCTCGCCCCCGATGTGAATCCAGGGACGAGAGGTTTCTCCCGCGGTTCCACCCTGATTGGCCCATCGCTGGCTAGCATGCCGTGACGTGCCCGCTCACTTCTGAAATACACCGGCTCAAGGACGCCCTTCACCGGAAGAGGGGCACCGGCTTGCACCTGCCCCGGCTCTCTTTGGCTCCCTCCGCCGGATACTCCTTCCTCGTCATCGCCGTACGAGATCGGTTTCTCACACTTTACCAGACACTATACCAGACGCACCCCGCGATGTCAATACTGGCCAGGCAGGTTCGCCAGACAGGCTGGCAAACAACGGCACCATCTGACTCTTACTGTGCCTCGTTCTCCTCGTTCTCGGGGCCAAGGCCGTCGCCTTCCACGGAGATGGAGTGACCCGTGGCAAGAGCGGTCACGGCGCCGACGAGCGCAAGCGCAGGCGCTATCGCCGCCCCGACGACCCCGACCGTAACCGGAAGCTCAACTACCGTCTCGCCGTCGCGGGCGACCTTTATCTTCGTTTCGTTGCCCCGTCTTACGATGTCTTTGACCTTCTCGAGTATCTCCTGCCCCTTCCCCAGGAACTCGGTGTGCTCCCGTCGCCTGTCTTCCTCGATGAAAACGAGCGCCTTCACCACGTCGCCTTCGGCCCTTTCAAGGTACTCAACAGCGTCACGGTATGAAAGCCCCGCTCGCTCTCGCAGAATATCAACCTTCTCCAGATCCACCTGCATGCACGACCCTCCCTGTGTCCGTCCACTGTGAGCGCGCCGCACCTTTACGTCCTGCGATCCCTAACCGCCCCGTGCCCCTCCGACCCTGGCTATCGCGTACCCCGTCGCCCTTAGCCGTCACCAGGTGCGGCTTTTACCGCCGCAAGGAAATCCAAAGACCGCAGCTTTCGGTCCAGCCTGAAGTCGAGGTGAGCCCTCATCATCCTCTCGATCTCACGCCGGAGCCCTGGGCTTGCCCCGAGCCGCCCGATCTTACTGAAGTCCATAGCGAAAAGCGCTTTCAGAAGCTCCACTGCGCCTCGCGATATCCGCAGCACGCCGGGGTTGCGGCCGAGGCATCCGCCGCAGACAAGACCGCCGGCTTCGGGGTCAAACCCGATCTCCTGCCCGACGTCCACCGCACCGCAGTGTGCGCACGAATCCAGGCGCGGCCCATAGCCGAGGGCGGCTGCGAACTTGATCTCGAAGGCGCGCGTTGCCATTTCCGGATCGTGCGTCTCGGAGACCAGTCGCAGGTACGCAAGCAAAAGGCTGAAGATCTCTTCGCCTCTTTCACCTTCCTCTACCATCTCGTCGACAAGTTCCACCGCGTAACTCGCGTAGGCCAGTCTTGTGAGGTCCTCGTGCAATCGAGGGAAAGATGCTTTCACTTCGACCTGGCTGATGCTGTCAAGGGACTTGCCCGAGAATATGAGGAAATCGGCGCAGGCGAACATCTGAGTGCTGCTTACAAACCTGCTCCTGGGGCGTCTCGCGCCACGGGCGACCGCCCGGATCTTGCCCCGGTCAGGTGAGTAGAGCGTAACGATTCTGTCCGCCTCACCGAGGTTTCTGGTCTTGAGGACGATTCCCTCCGTCCTGTAGAGCGCCACGGGACTACCTCCCGGGAATCGCTTCCTCATCGCGCTTAGGGTTCCCGCGCTTCATACAGGATATACGCAGACTCCGGACACGCAGCACAGGCCCCCGGTAGCACCGGCCCGCTTACCTGCGCGCAAACAGCGCGAAAAGGAGCGTCAGAATTACACTCAGCACGATGCTTGTGGCGAGCGGAAAGTAGAAGGTGAAGTTTCCCCGCCTGATGAGGATGTCCCCGGGCAGCCTGCCGATACCCGGGATCCGACCCGCAAGAGTGAGGACGGCGCCGATAAGGACCATCACGATGCCGAGCAGAATGAGCATCCTTCCGAAGGAGCTAAACCCCTCCACGCGAATCACCCCTCCGGTCCGCATTCACCTATAATTCTAGCCATTGCCTGCAACACGTCAATATCTCAAGGACGCTGGGAGCTATCGTCCAGGTCTCCACGGTCCCCGGGTGTTTCGCCCGCGCTTACGATCGGCTCGCCTTGCGGCTGCTCGTGAGCCGCGTGCGCCGCCTGGGCCGGGGCCGCAGCGCCAGCAGCACCTTGATGGGGAGCCTCCAGGCGGCCATCCGGCGTGGCCATGCCGGGGCGCGCCGCGCGCCTCCGGAACGGCGACAGCTTCTGCGCTTGACGGATTTTCCGATTAAGATAGGCGTATGTGGCGAGGATCATCAAGATCCCGAAAATCGGCGGGACAATGCCGCCGATTATGAGGAAGTCGTAAAGGCCGTGCAGCACGATCGCCACCACCAGCCCCCTTGCGAGGAGGCCGCCTGCGTGTCTGGCGTCGAATCTGGCTCGCCCGAGATAATACCCGACTATCCCTGAGAACGACGCGTGGGCGAGATCCGTGATGAACGCCCGAAACAACCCGACTGCGATCCCGAATGACGTGGCATAGAAGAGGTTTTCAGTCGCAGCGAAACCAAGGCCCGCCGCCACTGCATACACAACGCCGTCCATGACCTCGTTGAATTCACGGTTGTCGTATGCAGCGAGCTTCACCGCGACGAACTTTACTACCTCCTCGACGAGACCGACCACGAGCACAGAAACCACGAGGAGAGCGCCGAGGTCGCGCGCCCCGGCGGTTATGACCTGGCGGAAAGGGGCTTCAAGGAACGCCGCAGGGAACACCGAGATGGCCCCGTATGCGAAGGCTCTCGCCACAAGAGGCTTCGGCTCAGGCTCGGCCCGGTCCTTGACGTAGAAGAACCACACCCAGAGGATGCCCGGTCCGAGCGATATGAACAGCAGGGCTATGAGCCCCGGAATCTGAAGGTCCAAGTCCATCACCCTCCGCGGCGGGAATCCTGCGCATCCTGGCGTAGGCCCCGACGTCCTTGAGTGTTCCCAATCCCCGGTTCCCTAATCCCGGTTCGACACAGGCCGATTCGGTTCCTCTACAGTCTACGTGACTGGCCAACGGGGAAGTGACAAACCGCGTCGGCGTGTGCTAGAATTGTTCTGACGAGGGGGGAGAACACATGTCAGGACACTCCAAATGGGCAAACGTAAAGCACCGGAAGGCGAAGGCCGATGCCGAGCGAGGCAGAGCGTTCACCAAGGTCTCCAGAGAGATCCTTGTCGCAACGAAGCAAGGAGGGCCTGACCCCGAAGCCAATTTCAGGTTGCGAATGGCGATAGAAAAAGCCAGAGCCGTGAACATGCCGAGCGACAACATCATGAGGATAATCAAGAGGGCCTCGGGAGAAGCCGAAGTTGAAAACTACGAAGAAATCACCTACGAGGGATACGGTCCAGGCGGGGTCGCAATCATGGTTGACGTAGTGACAGATAACAAGAACCGCGCGGCTTCGGATGTCCGACACACCTTCTCCAAACACGGCGGGAACCTCGGCGAAAGTGGCTGCGTGGCGTGGATGTTCCGCAAGAAGGGCCTCTTGGTTGCGGACCTTCGCGAACTTGCGATGAGCGAGGACGAGCTGATGGCCCTGGCCGTGGAAGCAGGAGCTGAGGATTACAGGTCCGACGGGGACACCGTCGAGATCACCACTGACCCCGAGGACTTCGAGAGCGTGGAAGAGTTCCTCAAAGGCAAAGGCGTTCGCTTCACCGTGGCCGAGGTGACCATGCTGCCGCAGACTACCGTGAGGGTGGCCGGCAAGGAAGCCAGGCAGGTCCTCACCCTGACGGAAGCGCTCGAGGACCTCGACGATGTGCAGCAGGTACACACCAACTTCGACATCCCGGACGAGGAGCTGGAGGCTGCTGCCGAAAAGTAGCTCCCGCGCCTGGTAACGGCGAGTAAACCTGCAATCATCGGCAGCGTCTTCTAGAGCGGTGCCCCGGTCAGAAGAACATGGCAGACGTGCCATGTTCTTTATGTTTGCGGGAATATTCCTGGCAGCGCGGGACATGATAACCGGGGAACGTGCACCATCGGAGGGATGGTATCGTGAGCCGCAAGGGCAGGCTGGTTGTCATGTGCGTAGTCCTGACCCTGGCATCTGCAGGGGCGAGCTACACCTACCTCAGCCTGAAGGCCACCCACAACCTCGAACGGGCCAGAATGAAGCTCCAGAAGGAAACCGGGCCCGGCCAGCAGGGACTACCCTTATCTCCTGAACGCATGCGGGCTGACGTGAAAGGTGCGACTGCGCTCGCAAGGATATCTTCTTCGACCGAGATAGTCTACAAGGTTACATACGAGTGCGGGCACGAAGAGACAAGCAGGATGGCCGCCCCCCCTGAGATGGTGGGGCTTTCGCGGGAGGAGCTTGCCCGCGAAGTGGATAACTGGACCGTAACGGAGTTCTCCGAAAGTCGCGTCACAATGTGGCAGAGACGAGCCGGAATGTCGCCGGTATGCCTCGCGACCACGCACATAGGGGAAAAGGATGGGTGGGTCACGGTCTTCCATGGAGATCCTCAGCATCGCTGCAAACCGAAGAGCGTGACACGAATTAGGGTAAGCGACCTCCCGTTGAGCGAGCGTGCCGACCTCCGCGCCGGGATTCCCGTCTCAAGTGAAGAGGACCTCCTCCGCATCCTGGAATCACTGGCGAGTTGGCAGGACGGCTGAGCCCTGGACCGAGCTGTCGGTGATTGCACGCCGGACGCCTGGAGTCCGGTCAGTTCCCTGAGCGCAACACGGACAACGCCTCACAATAAGGCGCTGGATGCTCTTGCCTGGCGACCTAGCCGACGCGGGGCACCGGAGGACTTGAAAGAATTTGCGAATTCCCCTATTGACAATCCAGAATACGGTCCTGTAATATTGTATCGGATTGTTAGCACTCCCTCGTGGTGAGTGCTAAGTTTAGGCCCAGAGGAGGTATGACGAGTGGTAAAGCCATTGGAGGACAGAGTCGTGGTCAAACCCAACATCGAGGAAGAGCGCACTAAGGGCGGGATCGTCTTGCCCGACACTGCCAAGGAGCGTCCTCAGGAGGGCGAGGTGGTCGCCGTAGGTCCTGGGAAACTCCTGGAGAACGGCCAAAGGGCACCAATGGACGTCAAGCCCGGAGACAAGGTCATCTTCGCCAAGTACGGTGGCACCGAGGTTAAGATCGACGGCGAAGAGTACGTAATCCTCCGCCAGAGTGACATCCTGGCTATCAAGTAGCATCGGGGCGTGCCATCTAGCAGAATCAGAGCGTGCGGGGTGATACCGCACGGCAACTGCACTCCACTTTCACTGTGAGACAAAAGGGGGTATACATAGAATGGGTGCGAAACAGCTTGCTTTTAACGAGGAAGCCAGGCGTGCTCTTCAGAGGGGCGTTGACAAGGTAGCGTCCGCTGTCAGTGTAACCCTTGGCCCGCGCGGGCGCAACGTAGTTCTGGAACGCAAGTTCGGGTCGCCGACCATCACCAAGGACGGCGTGACCGTCGCCAAGGAGATTGAGCTTGAGGATCCATACGAGAATATGGGAGCACAGCTCTGCAGGGAGGTCGCGTCGAAGACCAACGACGTGGCCGGCGACGGCACCACCACCGCAACAGTGCTGGCTCAGGCCATAGTGAGCGAGGGCCTAAAGAACGTTGCGGCCGGCGCAAACCCCATGTTCATCAAGAAGGGCATTGACAGGGCGGTGGAGGCCGCTGTAGAGGAACTCAAGAAGCACAGCATCCCTGTGGAGGGCAAGGAAGACATCGCACACGTTGCCGCCATCGCGGGTAACGACCCGGCTATCGGCGACAAGATCGCGGAAGCCATGGACCTCGTAGGCAAGGACGGGGTCATCACGGTCGAAGAGTCCAAGGGTATCGAGATCACCGTCGAAAAGGTAGAAGGAATGGAGTTTGACAAAGGCTATATATCGCCCTATTTCGTGACCAACGCCGAAGCCATGGAGGCCGTGCTCGAGGATCCTTACATTCTCCTGCATGAGAAGAAGATCACGGCCGTCGCGGATCTTCTGCCGCTTCTCGAGAAGATCGCTCGGGCCGGCAAGCCTCTCGTGATCATCGCGGAGGATATCGAAGGCGAGGCTCTCGCCACGCTCGTGGTCAACAAGATCCGCGGGATACTCCAGGTGGCCGCCGTGAAAGCCCCCGGGTTCGGAGATCGGCGCAAGGCCATGATGGAAGACATAGCAATCCTGACGGGCGGCACGTTCTTGTCGGAGGACCTCGGTGTCAAGCTCGAGAACGTCGATCTCAAGATGCTCGGCCAGGCTAAGACCGTCAAGATTACCCGCGAGAAGACCACGATCGTCGAGGGTCGCGGGGATACGGACAAGATAAAAGGTCGCATAGCCCAGATCAAGAAGCAAATTGAGGAGTCGGACTCCGACTACGACCGCGAGAAGCTCCAGGAGAGGCTTGCCAAGCTCGCGGGCGGCGTGGCCATAATCAAGGTCGGCGCGTCCACCGAGACAGAGCTCAAGGAGAAGAAGCACCGCATCGAGGACGCGCTCGCAGCGACGCGCGCGGCGGTTGAAGAGGGTATCGTGCCTGGCGGCGGGACTACCCTCGTGAACATCATTCCGGCCCTCGATAAGATCGCGGTCGAAGGCGACGAGCGGGTCGGAGTCCAGATAGTCAAACGCGCACTGGAGGAGCCGCTCCGTCAGATTGCGAATAACGCAGGGCTTGAGGGTTCTGTTGTGCTCGAACGGGTCAAGAACATGGAAAAGCCCGGGGTCGGCTTCGACGCCGTAACCGAGCAGTACGTCGACCTCGTCAAGGCCGGTATCGTTGACCCGGTCAAGGTGACCAGGAGCGCCCTGCAGAACGCGGCGAGCATTGCCTCGATGCTTCTTACCACGGAAGCTGTTGTGGCCGACATTCCCAAGGAAGAGAAGACCCCGCCCTACCCGCCCGGAGGCGGCATGGATTACTAAAGCCAACAC
>JBFMGS010000009.1:44555-54597 GCA_040752635.1 Bacillota bacterium | reverse complement strand
ACATCTGGGGCCCGCCCGATCTCGTAGTGGAGATCCTCTCCCCGGGAACCGCCAGGTGGGACCAGGAGGTCAAACGCCAGCTCTACGCGAAGTTCGGAGTGCGCGAGTTCTGGCTTGTAGACCCTGTAGGCCGGACCGTCGAGGTTGCAACACTTAAGCGCGGGGAGTCCGCCACGTTGCAGTTTACCGCCCTACAGGTTTATGCTCCCGGCTCCACCCTGATGAGCCCTCTCTTGCCAGGATTGACTCTGGATGTAGAGGCCCTTTTCGCCTGAGGGGACCGAGGTATCGCGGCAACCCGTCATGCATAATAGCGTGTCCTCTGTAGGAAGCTACATGCTGAGTTGCCGGCTCAGGGTGCTTTCGGGCAGCCCGATGATCGGGTGACCTGGTAATTGGTATAGAGGAGGTGAATGGCGGTTCCTGCTAGAGCTCACGCCGCGAGGAAACGCCACATCAGAATCTATGGCGACGGTCGTAGTGGATGAGAACCTTTGCATCGGGTGCGGTCTATGCGCCGACACATGCCCGGACATCTTTGAAATGGGAGACGATGGGCAAGCCCACGCGGTCCATCCCGAGAAGTGCGATGGGCTCCCTTGTTGCAAGGAGGCTGCGGAGTCGTGCCCTGTGGAAGCCATAAAGATAGAATAGAGGCGAAAGATCCAGTGCTCCGCGCAACGGCGAAGTTCAGAAATGCCGGGAGGGCGCTGAGGCGTGCTTATGGGTGATAAGGCTCCGGATATCCGGCAGGAAAATGCGCTGGTGCTTCGAGTCAAGGGGATGACCTGTCACCACTGCCGCATGGCGGTTGAGAGGGCTATCTCAAAGGTGCGTGGCGTGAGGGACGTCAAAGTGGATCTCGCCGCCGGCACCGCGCGGGTGACGTTCGAGCTTGGAAGGGCTGACCGGGACGCAGTGGTCAGAGCTATCGAGGAAGAGGGTTACACAGTTTCCCCCTGAAACGGCGGCGCCCCGGTGACTTGAATGGGAGCCCCGCAGCTCGGGCATTTCCCGTCCTTCACGTTGTATGCAACGAGGTCGAACCCGTCGCGCTCGATCACCACCTCTTTGCAGTTATAGCACCGGGTGTCGTCGCCCTCGCCGCCGGGTACGTTGCCTATGTACACATACTTTAGTTCTTCGAGAGCGATGCCTCTGGCCATCCGTAACGTGTCTATGGGTGTCGGGGGAGTGTCAAACTTGTACGCTGGGAAGTACCGCGAGAAGTGGAGCGGCGTGTCGTCCCCAAGCGAGAACGCAACCCAGTGCACGAGCTTTCTTATTTCGTCCGGGGAATCATTGTAACCTGGTATGATGAGGTTTGTGATCTCGACGTGGCAGCCGGCCTTTCTTGCTATCTCGGCAGTGCGGAGAACAGGCGCAAGCCTGCCGTGACACACCTTGGCGTAGAACGACTCAGTGAACGCCTTTACGTCGATGTTCATTGCATCGACGTGCGGCAGCAGCTCCCGCAGCGGCTCCTCGTTGACCTCCCCGTTTGTGACCAGCACGTTCTTCTGACCTCGCTCGTGGACGAGCTTGGCTGCGTCGATGACGAACTCGAGCCAGATGAGAGGCTCGGAATAGGTGTAGGCCACCCCGATGGACCTGCGGCGCCGAGCGTATTCGGCAGTCACCTCAGCCAGCTCTTCCGGTGATATGCCCCGCGTCTCGGCATCCCGCTGAGAGATGTGCCAGTTCTGGCAGAACCCGCACGCGAGGTTGCACCCCCGAGTGCCGACCGAGAGAATGTCCCATCCCGGGTAAAAGTGGTAAAGCGGTTTCTTCTCTATGGGGTCCAGCCCGAACGAAGTAATCTCCCCGTAAATAAGCGAGTAAAGCACCCCGTCGATATTCTTTCGGGCCCTGCAGACTCCGACCCGCCCCGGCCTTATCTTGCAGTACTGAGGACAGAGGAAGCACGCCACCGTGCCATGCTCTTCTTCTTGCCAGAAAGACGCTTCCCGCATCACCCATACCTCTACTTGTATCTCTTGACCTCAAACCTCCACAGCTCGACATCTTCCTCCGGCGCTATGCCCGCCTTGCGCTTTGCTATAGCCACCTGCTCGTAGCTATCGTCGATCCCCTCCAGGTCAGGCAGGAGCAACCCGCTCCTGGCGCCTTTTCGCACTATGACACCGTAGACCTTGGGGTCAAGCTCCTCGATGCTGGCGATGCGCTCTGCGGGCATCAGGACGTCTACAGAGTAGACCAGATCATCCAGTTCGTCCGGCTCTACGGGCATAAACCTTGGGTCCTCCGTGGCTGCCGCTATGGCGTTCCTGATGATCTCCCTTGCGATACTCGCCGTCGTCGGCTGGATAGTCCCTATGCACCCGCGCAGTTGGCCGCCCTTCTTAATGGAGCAGAAAACTCCGGCGCGCCCCTGCATTTCCTGGGGGAGCTCGTCCGGGGGATCGACAACCCGGCCATGCCGCACGTATGCCTCGACAGCGCTGCGCGCCAGGCGAACGAGAGGGCTCTCCCCTTCGCGAACTTGTTTGAGCTTCCGCCGCTGCCTGTCGCGAAGTCTCTCCAGAACGGTCTTACTGCCTGCCGCCACCGCTTCCTGCGGGCGGAACACTGCAACAGCGTACCCCACACCGAACGGCCCTTCGTATGAGAGTACCTCGGGCTCGAACCCATACCCATCGAGAGTTCCTAGAGCCATCAAGAGCGAACGGTATCCGCACTCCCCTGCCCTTTCTACCAGGGAGTTGTCAAGGGACAACACCCCCTCGACGTCCCCTGCTCGAAGAAGCTCCACGATACGTTCGTCGAACTCCTTGCCCCGTGGGTCATAACCCGCAGGCGCACCACGCACAAGCCGGTGCGATAGATCCCCGCTCGCGACCACGACGGCCCTGCACCCCAGCTGCCTCGCGGCCCTGGCTATGGCCTGGCCGAACGTATAGAGCCTTTCCCGAGGCAATAGCGCCATCCCCATAGCCACCAATGGCGCCGTGACCCCGGCTTCCACCAAGAAATGCATGGGGACTAAAACGCCGTGGTCAAGGCCCTTGTGGACATGGTAGGCCTTCCTCCCCTTCGAATCGAGCAGTAAAGCGTTTACCCCGAGTGCTCCGGCCTGGTCGGCGATTTTCTTTGCGAGGTCGAGGTCGTTCTCAAAAGAATAGCTGACCTCCGGGGCCATGAAGCTCGAAAAGTCCCCTGATAGGGGGTTATCGGCGAGCAGTGCAATAGCATCGTCAAATAGCGGAGCATGAGGGCTGATGACGACGACGACGTCCGGCGCAGCCTCTTTGACCATCACGCCCATCCTTCGCATGGCATCGACGGTCTTTTCCACGGCCCCAAGGTCCCGCGCGCCTATCTCCGGAATTAGTAATGGCGGGTGGGGCGCGAGGGCACACAGAACTATACCGCCTGGCTTCGCCACGTTCAACCCCTCCTCGCTTCAGTAGGCATCATCGGCACTCGCACTGCATGAAGTCGCTACATCCGAACTACCGCCGGTCAACCGAGCACGCCATTGTAACCTTGTGAATATATGGGGACGTCATAGCCGCGAGCAGGCAACCGTAACTCATCGTAAACCTGACTTCGTCCCCCACTTTTATCTTGCGGTCGCAGTCCTCCACGTCGAGAATGAGGTGGTCGCTGGAGGCGCCCAGCACTTCGATGCCCGACTCGAGTGGCGCAAGGCCCTCCGGCACCACGTCCTGCCTACCCATGGCCAGAATGGCCCGCAGCCTCGTCCCCCGGTCCCTGAAGGATCGGACCTTGCCGAAAGCGTCCTGCCCTATCTCGCCCTGGGGTCGTGAGGGCTTTCGTTCCACCTCTATCGCCTCGCCGACCAGAACGAACGCATCGAGGTGCATATCCGGCAGCGGGCGCCGGTAGGTTACGTCCCGGCCGAGCAAAATGGATTCCCCAATTCGCAACTGGTTTATGCCGCGCGGGACCTCGCTCGAGCGTACCAGCGGAATCGCGCTCGAGTTGCCGCCGGATATCACGGGCAGATCCAGGCCAAGCTCACCTCGGATGTCGCCAGCCACGCGTAGAAGCAAGCTCATGTTGTCAAAGGTGGGGAGCACCCCGCCGTAGCATGCTACGTTGGTGCCGATGCCATTCAGTTTGATCCCCTTGATTCGAGAGATCCGCGCGGCGGTCTCGACGGCAGCCTCGGGGAGCACCCCTTCCCGAAGGTCCCCTACGTCCACCATGAGGATGACCTTGTGGATCTTTCGGCGCACAGTCGCTGCCTCGCCAAGAGCCTTCGCGGTTTCAACCGACGAGATGAGCGTCATGTCGGCTACGTCAACGGCGTCTCCGGCCTCAGCCAGCGTCGGGGCCCGGAGCAGCAGGGCTTCGCACGAGACCCCGGAGTCGTGGAGCCTCCTCAGGTTCGCAACGCGTGAGTCCGCAATCCACCGCGCCCCCCCTTCTAGCATGGCCCGTGCCACATCCGGGTGGCCCAGGGTTGCCTTGGTCACCCCCGCTACAGCGATGCCGCGCCCCTTGCAGGAACGAACGATCACACCAGTGTTCTCGGCTATCCTGTTCACGTATATCTCTACGCGTAGGGCTCCCACGGACACACCACCCTCACCCGTCATGGTCCCGCCACGGCTCTTAGAAACCTCTCACCTGCCGCCTGTAGTGCGCGACGAGCCATGCGTTTCTTTCGGCGCTGTCAGGCACGTTCGCGCTCACAAAGACCGGCGGCTCCTGGCCCATCGCCACTATCTTCTCCACCGCCATCACCATGATGTTGTTTAGAATGTACGCACCCAGTATCGTCGAGACCGGCCCGGTCTTGACGCCCGGGTAACCCGGGACATCCACCGAGGCATCGCCCGCGGGCACGTGGTTGTCAAGCACGATGTCAGCAAGCTCGTACAACCTCTGGCCGCATGGATGCTTGGGTCGCAAGGCAGACGATGCCCGAACCGACGTGAGAGCTATGACCAGGAGCCCCCTCGCCCTACCCTCGAGCGCCATCTCGACAGGAACAGGATTGACGCCCGAATTCGACACGATGAGAAACGGCTCCCCGTTCGACATCTCGTGGTCACCCAGTACAGCAGCGGCGTAGCCCGGTAGCCGCTCAAGCAGCGTGCTCTTCACCGCCCCGTTGTTGACGGAGAGGCCGGGGTCGAATATCGCGTTAACCGGCACAAGACCGCCCGCCCTGTAAAAGATCTCCTCGGCAAGCATGTGGGAGTGACCCGCACCGAAGACGTGCAATACGCCCCCGGCTACCACATTCGTTGCGATAGCATCGGCAACCTTCTCCATGGCGTCCTGTTGCGTGGATTCGATCTCATCGATAAGCCGTCTTATCGTCGTTTTGTATTCGTCTTGCAGTCCCACTGTTCTCCCCTCCTGCATGAGCCTGTGACCGCCACGTGCACCTGTGCTGCCGGCAAGCTGCGGGCCGTGCAAATGACAGTTTCATAGAGTATTCTACAGCAGGCTGTAACATCCTTTCCGTTCCATCCACGTTATCTCGGGAATCAAGACCGGTAGTCCAACAGCAGGCGAGACAAGATAAGAATTCTTTATTCGAAAACGAAGCCGGAGAGAGGGGTTCATCAGGTCCCAAAGGCGCTATTTGGCGAATTCAACGATACTGAAGTTTGGCTCAAGAGGGGCATCTAGAAGAATGTGGCCAGCGATGGTTACAGGCTCGGCACCCTCAACCAGGATATGAACGCGGTCCACCTCGGGTAGCTCAGCCAGGGTGTTGACAACTGAGTAAATGGTGAGCTCCTCAGCCCTGCTGCCGCCCCAGTGGCCCTCCACGAACTCTTTGCTGACGTCAACGTGCGCCATGCTGCCGACGATCTTCAGCGACCTCAGCCGGGTTCCCCTCGGTATGGTCGGGCACAACACACTCTCGCCCGCCGGCCCTTTTACGAGCTCAATGAAGATTTTCGATGCGCGCTCTTCCGGCGTAGCTATGGACCCAAAGCCCGGGATCTTGCGTATCTCTGGCATGAGGTCGTCGTCGAAATTGGTAGGGCCTGCAAAATAGAGTATGACTTCGTCCTCAGCGAGGTTGATGGCGGCGCGCGCTTTCGAGTGCAACAGCGAGCCGGCCTCCCTCTGCGTAGCCTCGAGACCGAGATCCGACGCGGGTTCCGCTTCCCGCCCAGGGGTCTTGTGCTTTTTGGAGGACTCAACAAGGTAATTGACCGTCCCACGAAAGATCGCTTCTGCTACCCGCCGGCGGTAGTCTGGCCGGGCAAGAAGTGCTTCCTCGCGGGGATTCGAAAGGAACCCTACTTCCACAATGACAGCAGGCATCACGGACTTTCGCAGCACAAAGTAGTCATCACCCGGCTTTGCCCTGCGCAGGTTTGGGCCGAGGCCGGCCACAAGCTCCTTCTGGATCGCAAGCGCCAGAACCTTGCTGGCCTCCGACTTGCTGTGGTAGAAAGTCTGAGCCCCCGACCACACCGGTTCCGGGAAGCTGTTGGCGTGTATGCTAATATAAAGGTCGGCCCGGCTCTTAGCAGCCAGGTCCACACGGCTCTCAAGATCCAGCCTCTTGTTCTCCATCGGCCCCCGGCTCCCTGGTCCACCGAGGCCCTCACCATCACCGCGGGTCATCACAGTGTATACGGCAACCCGGTTAAACAGGCTCGCCAGGTGCTTTGCGATGTCGAGAACGATGTCCTTTTCCAGCAGCCCTGAACGGCCGCGGGCTCCAGTATCTTCGCCGCCGTGCCCGGGGTCGATGACGATCGTCTTCCCGCACACAGCGTCTGAGAGGGGAGCGCTAATGTTTACAGTAGTATGCGTCGCAACCAGAAACAACGCGGCCGACGCGGCGACCGCGACCATGGCCACGAGCCATGCTCGTCTCGTCCATACCACTACCACGACCGGCCGGCCTGGCAACGAATTCACCCTTTCGGATGGGCATCTCGGACGCTGCACTGTCACGCGCAGCCGGACACAGCCCACCCGGTACCACAGTTATGCGAGGTCGGCTCGAAAAATGCGCGCCGCAGGAACAGGCGTCCGGTCACGATTGCCCGGCCAACCCCTGCATCACTCGATAGCCGCCGCCCTTTGCCACCTCCTCCACCCTTGGGAAGACCTCGGCCATTTTTCCGAGTATGCTCTTTGCCCCCTGTTTTGTCCGGGCCACAATCACAAGCCTTCCGCCCGGCTTGAGGTGGCGTGCCGCATCTTCGATGAGGGAGAACACCGTGGACTTGCCTGCCCTGATGGGAGGGTTCGACAGGATGACGTCGAACTTCATGCCCTCCACCGGCCTGAAACCATCGCCGCATCTCACCTCGGCGTTCGCGAGCCCGTTGACGATAATGTTCCTGGCAGCAAGTTCACACGCGCGCTCATTTATGTCAACCATGTAAACCTTGCCTGACGGTAACATAGTCGCAGCCACGATGCCAATCGGCCCGTAGCCGCAACCGAGATCCAGCACGATATCCCCCTTTGACAGGTCCATCGTTTCGATGAGAAGTCTTGTGCCCCGGTCGAGCCTTCCTTTAGCAAACACTCCTGCATCTGTGACGAACTTGAGCCTCCGGCCTCTTGAGTCAACGGTTATCTCCCTCTCGGATCGCGCCGAGGTAGGGGTCTTTGTGAAGTAGTGCTCTCCCGGTATCGGAATCCACCCCCCGACCCTGCAAGGCCGGACCCGGGCAATCACAGGCGTCCGCGCCTTGAACTGCGACGCGCGCGTTCGCGCCCTAACAGCATCACAGACTTCGCGTCAAACCCTTTTGTGTCACTTCATCATTGAAATTGAAGGCCGGGGCCTCCTGCGCTTGTGCGCCAGGCGACATCAGCATCCGTCGGTAACCAGAGCCCCGAGTGAGGACGCCGAATACGGCACCGGCACCTCCGGGCGAGGCTCGTATCCCGGAGGGCGACGCGGAGCCTGGGCAACCCATTTAGTATACGCAGTATACGCAACACCAAGCGCCACCTACCACGCTACGTGCCGGTGAACTGCGGCTTGCGCTTTTCGAGGAAAGCCTGGACTCCCTCACGCATGTCCTCGGTAGCACAGGCATCACCGAAGTAGCGAGCTTCCAGTTCGAGGCCCTCCTCAAGCTGGACCTGCATACCTTCATCGACCGCCCGCTTGGCCAGGCCAACAGCGACGGGTGCTTTAGAGAGGATCGTCCGGGCCAGGTCGAAGCAGGCGTTCATCAGTTCCGAATGCGGCACAACTCGGTTCACAAGCCCGATCCTGAGTGCTTCCTGAGCGTCTATGGTGCTGCCGGTAAAGAGCAACTCCTTCGCCACCGCCGGTCCCACCAGCCTGGGCAGGCGTTGTGTCCCACCATACCCGGGTATAAACCCCAGGTTCACCTCGGGCTGCCCGAACCTGGCAGCTTCAGAGGCGACACGGAGATCACACGCGAGCGCAAGCTCACATCCGCCTCCAAGGCACAGGCCGTTGATTGCCGCGATCACGGGCCGTCCGAACGTTGCGATCTTGCTCATCAGCGCGTGACCTCTCATGGCCATCTCAATTCCGGCCTGGCGTGTAAGCCCGGGAAACTCCCTGATATCAGCCCCCGCTACGAAAGCCTTGTCGCCCTTGCCGGTTAAGATGACAACTGCGACATCAGAGGAGCACGCAAGTTCATCAAAAACGCTCGAGAGTTCACTCACAGCCTGGAAGTTCAGGGCGTTTACGGGGGGCCTGTCGATGGTCACAACGGCAACGCCTTCATCCCGGCTGACTCTCACAAACTCCGGCTCCACATGCTGCACCTCCTCGTTTGGCATGCACCCGGGTTGAACGCGTGGGGTTCACGCCCGGTCACTTTCCCCGTCGTGATATCTCCTTAATGGGCGCGAGCCTGATGACGCCGACCCTCGTCTCGATGGCGATCGACAGCCCAAAAGTGCCGTCAGGGACGGCAAACGCAAACTTCCCGGTGATGCTGCGACCGGGGTTCGCCTGCCTCATCCACAGGGACTCGTCGCGGTTGACGTAGTATATACTCGTGCTGCTCGGAGCGTATACCTGCCCTGACCGATCCACAAGGCGCAGGTCCTGACAGAGAATGACGAAGCGTGAACCGTTCTGGATCTCGACGTCCAGTACTAGCAGGTCAGGCCCCCAGAACTCCGCGCTTCTCACGGTAGTCTTCAGGGTTCCGGAAAGACGGAGAAGATCTCGTACGATCTCTGCTTCCCCGAGAAGCTCCGGTGCACCCGGAAAAAGTGACGGCTTTCGCACAACGGTAAACCCGGCGACCGCGCCCGCCGCAAGGAGCCATGTAAGGGCGGCAGCCAGAATGCGCCTCCGTCGTCTCGTTCTCCTCGGCACGTACCTCTTCAACTTTGGCCCCCCCGGACTCGCGGTTTCGCCTATGTTTCATACTTCGGTGTATGCCTTGTATTTCCTGCTTAGGCGCGGCCCCGGATGACGGAGCGCCCGGTGCTGACGCCCTGAATCGGGCGTTGGGCATGGCGGCGCTCCCTGCCAGATCGGGATCCCCAAAGCGGTTCAATCACGTCACCCTGAAGGCGAGTCCGCCGGTAAGGTGCAAACTAAAAACTTCGCAGCCTTTTCCGCTACCTGCAGGAGATTCCAAGAAAGCAGCGAATGATCCAATTGCAGTTAGTTCAGTGATACTAGAAAGAGCCCGGCTGCTGACGCGCCAGTTGCCGGGCTGGGCAACTGGAATGCATCGATGCCCAGCGAGGTGCCGCACCAGAACTTGATTTTCTGGTGCTGGCACGTGGGCGGCAGCTTGAGAAATGCTCGCTGAGCGCTGCAGACCAGGGGATATTGTCGCCCTGTTTGTTCAAACACACAATAAAGCAAGTCGTTTGCAGGCTGATGCCGCAGTTCGTGTTCAGGAGTACCCACCACTTTTGGGGTTGGCTGGCTCAAGAGGATCCGGTCAACCGTCGGGCGAACGCCGGGGAATGCAGCGTTGAGAACTCGAGCAAGGTCGACATAGTAGGTCTTCAAGAGATGGCATGGGCCTGTGCCGTTCGAGCTGGCATCATCCCGGCCGGGGTGCTAGCGGGGTAAGACGCGACGTATGGAGGTGAGAAGCTGCCGGAG
>JBFMGS010000009.1:35461-44455 GCA_040752635.1 Bacillota bacterium | reverse complement strand
CTCGAGCAAGGTCGACATAGTAGGTCTTCAAGAGATGGCATGGGCCTGTGCCGTTCGAGCTGGCATCATCCCGGCCGGGGTGCTAGCGGGGTAAGACGCGACGTATGGAGGTGAGAAGCTGCCGGAGCGGCGTACGGCAGGCGCGCGGTAGGCGCGGATCCGACGGGCCGTTCGGAGCAGGTCGTACTGCATGCCCGGGCCTACCGGAGATAAAGGTCATCGTTGTACCGGTTCAGCGATGGAAGTTTCCGAACGATCACTGAAGGAGGTTTTCAATGTGCGTAAGGGTATCCTCATCATACTGTGCGCGGTTATGCTCGTTGCTGCATGCGGGCTGGGGGTGTCGGCCAAGGAGACTCTCAACGTCATCTACATGGCACAGGCCGGGTACCAACCCGATGACATCCGGGACATGGCTGACCTGTTCGAATTCCTCACCGGCACGAAAGTGAACATCACGTTCGTCAAGTACGACGAGCAGCACGAAAAGATCGTAGCATCAGCAGTCGCGCCAGTGGCTACCTACGATGTAATACTGCTCGACCTCATTTGGACTGCAGAATTCGCTTCGAAGAGAATGGTTGTGCCGCTTGACGACAAGATCACCCCTGAGATGAGGAAAGACATAGCTCCAGCGATCATGGACGCCTTCGTCTTCGATGGCAAGACGTGGGCCATGCCATTCCTGGCCAACTTCCAACTGTTCTTCTACAACACGGAAATGATCAAGAAAGCAGGTTTTTCAGGTCCGCCGAAGACACTCGAAGAGATGGTTGACCAGATGCGCGCGATGAAGGCGAAGGGAGTCGTCAAGTACCCGTGGACGGATTCGTGGAACCAGAAAGAAGGGCTGGTGTGTGAGTATGTGTGGCTCACCGGGGCGTTCGGCGGCGATACGTTCGATGCCAGCGGCAAGCCCATATTCAACGAAGGCCCGGGAGTCAAGGCGCTCGAATTCATGGTGAGCCTTCTGAAGGAAGGCCTCGCCAACCCCAAGTGTCTCACCAACGACGAGACCGCCGCGAAGGACGACTTCATCTCGGGCAACGCCGCATTCACCACGAACTGGACGTTCCAGTATGCTCTAATGAACGACCCGGCCGTGTCGAAGGTGGTCGGTGCCGGTGAGATGGGGCTCATTCCGGTGTCCAGGACCCAAGTGGGCAAGGCTGAAACGGCTTCCGTGAGTGGGTTCCAGGGCGCAGCGATCATGTCCAACTCGCGTAAGAAGGATCTGGCCTGGCAGTACGTAAAGTTCATCACGAGCCCGCTCGTGCAGAGATCCTACCTGCAGGAGATGCCAGTGTGGACCTCGGTGCAGACCAGCGCGTACGCGAACATGATGGATAAGACCATGGCGGTTAAGGCGAAGGAGATCGCTGCCGTACACCACCGGCCTAAAGTGCCTCCGTACCCCGAGGTGTCGTCCATTCTCCAGAGGTATATCCACCTCGCGCTCCAGATGAAGATGGAGCCGAAGGCGGCTCTTGACAAGGCGGCAGAGGAGATCAACGCGGTGCTGACAAGAAAGTAGGTATATGACCGTGATGTGAGGGCGCGAGGGCCGTGGCGCCTCCGCCGCGGTCCTCGCGCGGGCCCTTCCCTGCTGTCGTCACACTGGCATCGAGCGAAAAACCAGATGGAGGTTATCTCGGCATGGCTTTAGACAAGCGTGAGCCCGACGGCCAAAGGTTCGCCTGGTGGCTTCTGTCGCCAAGCGTCGCTTTGATAGCCACCGTGGTCCTCGCCCCGCTACTCTTTGCGCTGTTCTTGAGTTTTCACCAAGCTGAACCCATGGTAGGCGGCATAAACATGAAGTTCGTCGGGATCGCCAACTACGCGCATTACTTTGTCCAGTCAGACCTTTTCTGGCCTGCTGTACGCGTGACCGTATACTTCACTGTGGTGTCCCTTGCTATAGAACTCGTGCTTGGCATTGCTATGGCGCTCGTGCTGAATGAGAACTTTGTGGGAAGAGCGTTCGTGCGGGCGGTCATCCTCCTCCCGTGGGCTGTTCCAACCGTGGTAAATGCCCGCATGTGGGAGTGGATCTTCGCCGGATCCAAGTTCGGCGCGTTGAACGGCCTTATGAAGGTGCTTCGCATATTCCCTCCGGCTTTCGACAACGTGTGGCTGGGGTTCGACGCGCCGCTCCAGGGTGTTCCCATAGTGGGCTCGTTCTTGAGGTGGATGGGCGTTACAAAGGCCCTCAACATGATCATCCTTGCCGACACGTGGAAGGTGACCCCGCTTGTGGTTCTTCTGGTGCTGGCGGGGCTCCAAACCGTCCCTGATAGCCTGTACGAAGCGGCCACGGTGGACGGAGCGGGGTTCTGGCGGAAGCTCACGCAGATAACCTTGCCGCTGCTCAAGCCAGTACTCCTCGTCGTGCTGGTCCTGCGGACGATGGAACTCTTCCGCGTGTTCGACATTATATACATCATAATGCAGTACTCCATTAGAGTGCTGGGTGTTTTGACCTACGAGGTCGGGATGAAGTTCCTGCACTTCGGCCAGGGCGCGGCGCTATCTTTCCTTGTGGCGTTGTTTATACTCGGGCTTGCGCTCACATACATTCGCCTGTTTTACACTGAGGAAGGATACTAAGTGGGTCGTGATAAGTTCACGCAACTCTTGGGATACGAACTCTACTGACCTAGGCCGATTCCTGTGGCGACCTGGGCCTTGTGAAACTTCATAAACCGCGGAGGAAGAGACATGGGTGTCTTGTGGAAGAGAGGACGAATACTCCTGGGGATGCGGCGCGCAGGGGTCTACATTGCGGTCGCAGCGATTGTAGTGTGGACTCTCGCACCCGTTGCGTGGCTTGCAATCTCGAGCATCACGCCATACAACGAACTGATATCCGACCGTGCGACTCACTGGCTGCCGCGCCACCCTACTTTCGCGAATTTCCAGGTGATGTTCGACCTGTCGAAGCAGACCGGTGAACGGTTCGTGTATGCCCTTCGCAACAGCATGATTGTGGCCACCTCTGTTACCGTCATCTGCCTCGTGGCGGGTACGCTTGCGGCGTACGCGCTTGCGCGCCTCCCCGTGCGCGGAAAGAAGACGCTCGTGCTATCGCTCATGTCCATCAGGATGCTCCCCACCATTGCTCTCGTAATACCGTTCTTCGTCATCGTGTCATACATCGATTACGGACTCTTGAACATCGGATCGTCCCTCCACTTATTTGATACCAAGCTCAACCTGGTCATCCTCTACACCACGTTCATCCTGGGATTTGTGATCTGGATAATGAGAGGCTTCTTCCTCACCATCCCCGCGGAACTCGAAGAAGCTGCGCGCATCGACGGGTGCACGAGACTGCAGGCCCTCTGGCGGGTAGTGCTACCCCTGTGTTCTCCTGGCCTTGTGGCTACGGGCATACTCTCTTTTCTGCTGGCCTGGGATGAGTTCCTGCTGGCTCTCATCTTCACCAGGTCCAACAACGCTATCACCCTGCCGCTCTTCATCGCCGAGCTGGGAAGCCAGTATATAACCGCTTACGACCAGATCTCCGCAGCAGGCGTCATGGCGGCTATTCCCCCGGTTGTCCTGGCACTCTTGTTCCAGAGATTCATCGTACGAGGTCTGACATCGGGGAGCGTCAAGGGCTGACAGCAGGCTTTGGACAGCGGCACGGTCTCATCGATAACCTCCCGTGAAACCTGGTGCCCTGGACGCTTGCATGCCTTGATGAAGGACTTTTGCCATTGTATGAAGAATGTGATCTTCAACCGAGACTCGTGGACAAGGCGACGAGGCCGTGCCGCATCGCCGGCAAAAGGAGCGTCAGTGCATTGACAGGGTCACTGCGGTTCAAAAGCGGGGCTGTTCGAAAAGGCAACCAGAAGCTCGTGAAGAGCATCAATCGCAATATCGTCTTGAACATCGTGAGGCAGCACGGCCCCATCTCGCGGGCAGACGCAGCCAGGATGAGCCAGCTCTACCCTGCCACCGTATCATCCATCGTGAACGACCTCATCTCGGAGGGCTTTGTCCGGGAGGTGGGCCTTGGCGACTCCACGGGAGGCAGGCAGCCCATGATGCTTGAATTGAACCGGGGTGTGTATGTTGCCTGCGGTGCGTCCATCGAAGTGGGCCGCATGCGCGTATGCCTTACGGACCTCGATGCCCGCGTGCTTGCGAGGGCGGAAAGACCCCTCGAGTGGCAGGAAGGCCCGCGCAGGAATCTGGCCCACATTGCGTCTGCCGTCCACGAGATCATCCAGAGGGCCCAGGTGCCGCCGGAGAGAGTCCTCGGCGTAGGCGTGGTGTACCCTGGACCGGTTGACACCTCGACCGGGACGATCCTGGCCTCACCGCACATGCCGGGTTGGGGCGGATTTTCCCTTAAGACCGCGCTTGAAGGCGAGCTTCACCATGACATCCTGGTGGACAACGATGCAAACGCTGCGGCATGGGGCGAGAAATGGTTTGGCGCGGCGAAGGGTTACTCCAGCTTTCTTTACATTATGGCCGATTATGGCTTTGGCGGGGGCATAGTCATCGATGACCAGCTGTACAGGGGCCGCAACGACGGCGCTGGAGAGTTTGGTCACATGACGGTGGACATCGACGGACCCCAGTGCAAGTGCGGCAATTTCGGTTGCCTGGACGTGATGGCCTCGGGAACGGCCATCGCTCGCAAGATGATAAGTGATTTGAAGCGCGGCGCAAAGACGCTCTGCCGGGACCTCGCAGGTGGCGACATTGAGGCGATAACCATGGATGTGGTGCTTGAAGCTGCAGCCAGAGGGGATCCTCATGCCCGGGCAATAATCGAAGAGAGCGGCAGGTATGTTGGGATCGGCCTGGCAAACCTCGTGAACTGCTTTAACCCGGAGCTCATTGTCATCGGTGGGCAGCTCGCCCTCGGGAGTGATCTCTTTTTTCAAAGCGCCAGGGAGACTGCGCGACGGCGAGCCTGGCCGGCCCTGGCTAAAGACGTCAACATCGTCCTCTCTACACTTGGGGAGGATGCCTGCGTGGTCGGCGCGGCGAGCCTGGTGCTAACGCGGGTATTTGAATCTCCCAGCATCATGGCGTATGCGTGAGAGTGCGTGCTAAAGGCATACGAAGGAGGGGTGAAAGTGCAGATCCCCGGCTTGGGTTGCCTGCTCATAACCCGTAGAGCCCGTATGCTGTTGGTCTACGTTTTTGCGGCGGCCCTGGCGCAAGTTACGATGTTCTTCTCCAACGCGCGCGTGTCCGGTGGCGCAGGTCAGGCCGCGGCCAGGTTGAATGTCATCTACATGGCACAGGCCGGATACCAGCCCGAGCAGTTCGAAGGAATGACGCGCGAGTTTACGCAGAATTCCGGAATCGAAGTTGTCCTCAACATTGTCCGGTACGATGAGGAGTACCAGAAGATCGTGACCTCGGCTACGTCCCCTGTCGCTACTTACGATGTGGTACTGGTCGATTTAATCTGGGTCGCAGAGTTTGCCAGGAAGAAGTATGTAGCGCCACTCGACCGCGGCCTGGCACAAAGGGCAAAGCAGGACATTTCACCTTCCATCCTCAACGCTTTCGAGTATGATGGACGCATCTGGGCAATGCCCTTCCTCGCAAACCTCCATTTCCTCTTCTACAACCAGCACATGCTCAGCCTGGCAGGCTTCGAAGGCCCGCCACAGACGATTGAAGAGATGGAGACGCAAATGCGCGTGCTAAAGCGCAAGGGCATAGTTGAGTACCCGATGATCGCCTCCTGGAACCAGAAGGAGGGGCTTGTTTGCGAGTACGTGTGGCTCACAGGGGCTTACGGAGGCGAAGTCTTCAATTCCAAAAACGAGCCTGTCTTCAACCAGGGGCCAGGGGTGCTTGCGCTCAATACTATGACGAGGTGGGTTCGTGAGGGCCTTGTAAACCCTCTTGCGCTCACGGCTGACGAGCTTGTCGTGAAAGACATGTTTATCGCTGGAAGAGCCGCCTTTGCGCCGAACTGGACGTTTCTCAATGCTCTCATGAACGATCAACGCGTGTCCCAGGTCGCGGGGAAGGCCAAGATGGGGCTGTTGCCCGTAGCGGAGACCGTCAGAGCCAGGACCGGGCAGGTTTCCTCGTCGGTCAGCGGGTTTCAGGGCCTTGCCGTGATGGCCAATTCCTCTCATAAACCCGAGGCCTGGCAATACATAGAGTTCATGACAAGCCCTGCGGTCCAGGGACGATTCCTGGAGGAAGTACCGGTGTGGACTTCCCTTCAGTCAAGCCCGGAAGTTCGGGCGAAAGACCCGTCGCTCCATGTCAAGCTGGAGCAGATGAGGTGGCTGCACCACCGACCGAAGCTCACTAGATACCAGGAGATATCCGCAATCATGCAAAGGTTTATCCACGCCGCGCTCGAGGGCACCATGTCGCCCCAGGAAGCGCTCGATGCGGCGGCAGAGCGAATCAGCCACCTGCCGTAAGGTGGCTTCTTTAGCACCCGAAGCATCCGAGTCTGCAGTGGCGCTCGCGCTGGCGGGGGTAAATTGCGGACACCTGACGAGAACGAAGTGAGATGGATGGGGGTCGTGGCGTGCAGGATGGTCGCAAGAAGCCGGTCATGCGAGTGACACAGCGGGTCCACCTGGGATTTACGGCAATCGTGTGGTCCACGCTTGTCCTGAGCGTGCTCACATTCTACGCCATATCGAGCCTGACAGCCGTTCTTCACCAGATCAACACCTACGATGTATCCGCCATCCAATTGAGCGGCGAGATCTCCAAGAAGATTTACCAGACCACCGGCAACGTTTACCTCATAATCGCCGGTGGCGGGAAGGTCGAGAGGCCACAGGACCAGCTCAATGAGGTGAAAATGCTTATAGGAAGCCTCCAGGAACTCCTCTCTCACCACCCCGACAAGAAAGTGCACACAATCCTGCCGATGCTGAACGACATAGGCGAAGCTGCCGGGGAGTATACCGACGTGCTCCTAAACATGCAGCGAGAAACAGACCCCGGGAGAATGTACCTCTTGCTGAGAGCCTTGTCCGGGAAAGGTGAGTGGCTCATCAGCCGCTCCGAGCACGTGCAACTCAGGATATGGGAACAGATAGGACCCAGGCTCGCGCGCACGGAACGCCTTTCCATGATCCTTAAGGTAGGAGTAGCTCTGGCTTTTGCTTTTGCCTTCATATTCGGGCTCTTGATATCCAGAGTGATCGTGAGAACGCTGGTTGACGTGTCGAAGAGGATCCGGCAGGTCGCAGACGCGGCTCACAGTGAAAGCGAAAGGTCTGCACGCGTGTCAGGCGGGATGCAGGTTTCGGCGGGCAGGACGCAGGCGGCTCTCCAGGCGGTGCTCCGCGCTTTCCACGGTGTGGTTGAGATGAGCCGGGTCTCGAGCGAAGCATCCCAGCGGATAGCGTCTCAAATGGAGACCGGGGCCGATGCTGCAGGTATGCTGGCAGATCGCACCCAGGTCACAGCCAGGGCCGCCGACAAGACCCGGTCCACCGTATCGTCTCTAGGCCGAAGACTGGCTGTTGCGAGTGCTGTAATCCGCGAGACTATTGTTATGGTGCATAGCAACGTCAGGACGGCAGCAGAGGCCGGCAACCACGTGGACGAACTGCAAGAGCAAATGGATCGCATTGACGCGGTGCTGCAGAGCATAACGAACATCGCGGATCAGACAGAACTCATTGCGCTTGACGCAAGAATAGCATCCGCGAGGTCAGGTGAGGGAGGCCGGGAATTCGGCAGGGTCGCTCAAGAAATCGGAAGCCTTGCACAGATGAGCGCCACCGCGGCAGACGAGGTCAAGAAGCTGTTAGACGGGATAAAAGCGTCCACGCTGGATGTAGTAAGATCTCTCGGCGCTTCGATAGAGCGCGTTCGCGGCCTGTTGCGTCAGTCCTCTCGCGTGGAAGAGGTCTTTCGGGAGATACAGAGCTCTTTCGATGAGATCCTCCGCCTGATGGATGAGGTGAAAGATGCGGCCAACAAGGGTGCGGGCGAAGCTGAACTGGTTCAGAACGCCATGGCCGAGATCCTGGGATCTGCACACCAGGTCGCAAGGCAGGCCGGCGAGCTTGCTGGCGATATGCAGGAACTTGCAGAAAGCGCCCGGCAGGCCATCGATGCAAGCGAGGCGCTGGCAGACGGCATCACAAGCCAGGCAAGGTCAGCCGAAGAGCAGTCGCGACTTGCCGGGGAAGTTATCGAGGAACTCAAGACGCTCGCCTGATTGTCCAATAACGAGATCCAAGCAGAAAACAAAAACCGGCCGCCGCCCCCCAATCGGGGTGGGACGCCCGGCATGGAACGCAAAACAGAACCTTACCTCTTTGAGTATTGCGGAGCCTTGCGCGCTTTCTTGAGACCGTACTTGCGCCGCTCCTTCATCCGTGGATCGCGCGTAAGGAGGCCCGCCTTCTTGAGAGGCGCGCGTAGTTCGGGGTCTATCTCGAGAAGAGCTCTCGCAATGCCGTGCCTAACAGCGCCTGCCTGGCCTGTTGGCCCGCCCCCCTCAACCTTCGCAACAACATCAAACTTATCGGTGGTCTCCGTAACTACAAGAGGCCGCCGCACCATGATCTCCAGGATCTTGCGCCCGAAATACTCGGATACGGGTTTCCCGTTGACGACGATTTCTCCGCGCCCCGGCCTCAACTGGACCCTCGCCACCGAGCACTTGCGCCTGCCTGTAGCCGGCCCTTCTATTTGCCTAATACCTGCCAGTGCCACGTCTTACCCCCCTTCCCGTCCTCTGCCTGCCTTGCGAATGTTTCCTTATTCCACGATCTCAAGGGGCTTAGGTTTCTGCGCGGCATGCGGATGGTCCGCACCCCGGTAAACCTTCAGCTTTTTCCCAAGCGCCCGCCCAAGCCGGTTGTGCGGCAGCATCCCCTTTACGGCGTGCTCTATCACCGCCTCGGGCTTTTTCGATATCATGACATCGTAAGGGACAGCCCTCAAGCCCCCAGGCCAGCCGGTGTGCCTGTAGTACATCTTCGCCTTCGCCTTGTTGCCGGTGACCTTGACCTTTTCCGCGTT
>JBFMGS010000009.1:31993-35361 GCA_040752635.1 Bacillota bacterium | reverse complement strand
CCGCCTCGGGCTTTTTCGATATCATGACATCGTAAGGGACAGCCCTCAAGCCCCCAGGCCAGCCGGTGTGCCTGTAGTACATCTTCGCCTTCGCCTTGTTGCCGGTGACCTTGACCTTTTCCGCGTTGATGACTATCACGTGGTCGCCCGTGTCCAAATACGGCGTGTAGGTGGGCTTGTGCTTGCCTCGCAATACCTTCGCAACCTGGCTTGCGAGCCTGCCAAGGGTCTTCCCCTCGGCATCAACCACATACCACGCTCCTGCTCCCGCCTCGGGCCGTGGCCCACTGCTCCCCATATGAGATCCCCCCGCGAAACCTTCAGGTGAAACTGTCCGCAAACTGCGGCCCGAGAAACAAATGTGGGCCGCAAGCCCCGAACCATATTCTAATACACCCTGGCCGGCGTGTCAAGGACACGAGGACACGATCCATGACGTCACTTCGTTCTCTGGCAATGAGGGTCGGCAATGATCGACGGCGTTCGGATGTGGTCCGTGAAGGGGGTGATCTCCGTCCTGCTCCTGGCAGGCATACTCTTCCTCCTGTCAGGCCGCCCGGACTGGGGAATGGGGTGGGCCTATTTAGGCATGGTTGTGGTTGTGCAGGCACTGACCGCATTGCGGCAGAGGCAACATGTTCGCCATCGTCGCTGTCCCTGGAATCCAGTGCAACGGCAGGTGCTACAGGGTCCAGAACGCGCCGAGGATCATGCAGTCGAGCAGCGCCGGGTGGCGGATCTAAAGCTTGGGCAGAGGGTAACCGCGCCAGCCAACCTCCTCGAACAACGCTATCAGGCTCGCCAGGACATCCGGGAACAGCAGTGGCAGCGCGAGGCGCCACCTGAGTGAACCTCCTTGTCCCAGGACTCCTCTTCACTGCAGGTGCTCGCAGGTCTGCGCGCCGGACTCTCACAAGGGCCTCTCCACCCCGTTGCTGCCACCAGCTACCATGCTCTTTGCCTCCTTGCCCAGGCCTGCAAGCGTCAGCGCGAACCCCACCAGGGACAGTGCCAGCCCGGCATAGAAAGGCCAGGTCGGAGCTACAGCGTATAGTTGCCCGCCGACCCACCCCGCCGGAAGCCGCACCAGGCCCCAGACGACGGACGACATGGCCAGAATCTGGGCCCTTTCACCGTCTCTCAGTGCGTTGTTCCAACTGGTGTTTAGGGCAGGCATGAACATCGCGGCGCCGGCGGCGCTCACGAGACTGCTGACCGCCACGGCCGGCACGCTCCCCGACGGCGCCCACAGCAGTATGGCCGTGGATGCGACCGATAGAGCCAATCCGAACAGAATCCCCGTCCCCTCACGCCCGGCCAGGGAGGGCAAAACGAGCCCGGAAACCAGAAGAGTGGCGGTGGCACCGAGGGCTGGGAAAACCGCCAGGATGTCCCCCGGCATCCCGAGGTGATCCACCAGCAGCAACTGGCCGAAAGGCAAGGTGAGGCTATCGCGGAACCAGACCAGCGCTGTCAGGAGAAAGTACATGAGGGTCTGGCGATTTCGCAGCATCGAACGGAGCGCGCCGCCGTGCTCGCGCAGAGAGTCGCGCAGGCCATGGGACCCCGTGGCCATCTTACGGGCCTCGCCTACGCGGGTCTCCCGTGTGAAATGGTTCCGCCCGATGAACATCAGCGTCATGCTGACGAAGGCGAAAAGATACAAGGCCCGCGTGCCAGGTACGATTCCGTAATGGCGGATCACCAGCCCCGCGAGAGGAGTGGTAAAGGAGGCCGAAACGCTCACCATCTGCAGGGCCGTAAAGATCGGAAGGCGTTCGCTCGGATCGCTGTCCTCCACCAGAAGACAGGTCCAGGATGTGACGGGGATCGCCATTAGACCGTTCAGCAGGGCGGCGAGGAGGAAATGCCAGAAACTGCGCGCAGTGGCCCAGACGAGCGTCGCAGCGGACCAAGCCATCAGGTCAAAGATCAGGGTCGCCCGCCGGCGCCCGAGGCGGTCGGTGATGTACCCGGAGAAGCTCGAGCTTACGATGGAGCTTCCCATGCCAGCCGAGGCCAGCAGGCCGATCTGCTGGGAAGTAAGGCCCAGCTCACGCATGAACAGGCTTGCGTAGACGCTGAACATGCTGAAGGGGACAGCCCACATGGGCTCAAAAAGCAGTATCGCCCTGGCGTTGCCACGGATCCGGCGCAGGCTGTCCGCGAACGCGCGCGCTATGCGCGGACGCCTCTGCGGCGCCCCGGTGCGCGCCACCTGCAACGAGCGGTTCGGTTGATGGCGCAACGAGCATGTCATCGTTCTTAAGAACGCCTCCACTCGACCGGCGCGTTTGCTGTCGGCGCGTTCCCGGCATCCCTGCAATCCAGCGCCTTACTGCGCGGCGCCCTGCTGCCGATGTCCCCGTAGTCCACCCGAACAAGGCATAGCCCGCGAGCAGGCGCGGTAGGACCGGCGAGGCGCCTGTCTTTCGCATCGCGGATCGCGATCACCTCCTCGGGAGTCAACTTCCCCATGCCAACCAGGACGAGAGTCCCGACCATTATCCGTACCATGTTGTACAGGAACCCGTCCGCCTCAACGGTCATCCTGACGAGAGCGCCGTCGCTCTCCAGCAAGAACAGCTTGACATCGCGCGTAAACGTTTTGGCACCGCCATGCGCAGCAGCAAACGAGCGGAAGTTGTGCCGCCCCACGAGATACGAGGACGCCTGTCGCATTGCCTCCACGTCCAGGGCAAACGGCACATGATGCGCGTAGTTTCTCAGGAAGACCGACGGGATCGGCCTCGTATCTATCGTGTACTCGTACGTCTTCGAGCAGGCGTCGTAGCGCGCATGGAAACTAAGTGGAACTTCCTCTGCGGCGAGCACCCTGATGTCCGGCGCAAGAACGCTGTTGAGCGCCGGCACAAACTTCTCTGCCGGCATGCGGGCACGAGTTCTAAAGTTGGCTACCTGACCTCGCGCGTGAACCCCCGCGTCTGTGCGCCCGGCCCCTATGACACTTGCCTGCGTCTTGGTTATAACGGCTACAGCCCGTTCGAGCTCAGCCTGGATCGTCGGCAGGCCGTCCTGCCGCTGAAAGCCGTTGTACGCGGTGCCATCATACTCGAGCGTCAGTTTAATGTTCCTCGTCATCTTCCTCAGTGTGGCCTTTACTGGTGGGGGTGCCGGTGATTGCATGACGGGGCGCTTCCAATTTGGCCACCTGCCTGAGGGCCAAATTACACCGAGGCGCCCGCCGGGGGCGCCGTCCCCGTCATGCAATCACCGGCACCCCCCTACTAAGGGGACACGTACCCTCGTACACGAGGCTAAAGGTACACCGCAATCGCAGCCATGGCGGCGGTTGACCCGAGAGCCGCCAGGACGTCTCTTACCCCTATGCGTAGTTGTTTCATCCT
>JBFMGS010000009.1:26888-31893 GCA_040752635.1 Bacillota bacterium | reverse complement strand
CCCCCTACTAAGGGGACACGTACCCTCGTACACGAGGCTAAAGGTACACCGCAATCGCAGCCATGGCGGCGGTTGACCCGAGAGCCGCCAGGACGTCTCTTACCCCTATGCGTAGTTGTTTCATCCTCGTGCGCCCCTCGCCGCCGCGGTAGCACCTCGCCTCCATGGCCATGGCGAGCTCGTCCGCCCGTCTGAAAGCGCTTACGAAAAGGGGAACGAGGAGAGGCACAAGGCTCCTGGCCCTTTGGAGCACGTTGCCGCTCTGGAAATCGGCGCCGCGTGCCATCTGAGCCTTCATGATCTTGTCGGTCTCCTCGAGGAGCGTCGGGATGAACCGAAGCGCTATCGTCATCATCATGGCGAGCTCGTGCGCGGGCACCCCAACGTGCTTTGCGGGGGACAGGAGGTTCTCGATCCCGTCGGTCAATTCAATGGGCGACGTGCTCAGCGTCAGAATGGACGTAGCCAGCACGAGCAGCACCAGCCTCATGGACATGGCAAACCCTCTTATGGCTCCTTCATACGTAGCGACGAGCGGCCCCAGAGTGAAGAGCACGCGGCCTTCGTTCATGAAGAGATGGAGGCCGAAGGTCAACACCAGGATGAATAGGAGCGGCCGAACGCCGCGGAAGATGAACCCCGCCGGCAGGTGGGCGACGGCTATCGTAACGAGGATGAAAAGCGCCACCATTCCGTACCCTGCCATCGTCTCTACCAGGAATAGCACTGTAATGATGACAAGGGTGAGGAGTATTTTCGTCCTCGGGTCAAGCCTGTGCACGAACGAATCGCCCGGTATATACTGTCCGATGGTGATGTTACGGAACACGGCCCTCACTCCTCAACAGCCTCAGGAGTTCAGCTTCCGCCTCCTCGACAGTCAAGATGTCCGTCCGCACTTGCTTCTTACGCCTGGCAAGCTCGTTCATAAGCTCGGTGACCTGGGGCACCCCGAGCCCCACCGATTTCAACAACTCCGTCATCCCGAAGACTTGACGTGTGGGGCCGTCAGCGAGCACCTTCCCTCTGTGGAGCACGATAAGCCTTTTCGCCAGCCTCGCAACGTCCTCCATGCTGTGGGAAACCAGCACAATGGTGTAACCGAACTTGCGGTGAAGCGTCTCGATCTCATCGAGCACCTCGTCACGGCCGCGAGGATCAAGGCCTGACGCAGGCTCATCTAGCACGAGCACAGACGGCTCCATGGCAAGCACCCCGGCCATGGCCACCCGCCGCATCTCTCCGCCGGAGATCTCGAACGGGGATCTATCCCGAAGCGCCTCAAAGTCAAGCCGTACCATACCGAGCGAACGTCTCACACGCTCTTCGACCTCGCTCTCACCGAGTCCCAGGTTCCTCGGGCCGAAGGCAACATCGTCAAAGATGGTTTCCTCGAACAGTTGATGCTCAGGGTATTGAAACACAAGCCCGACCTTTTGTCGGATGTCTTTCAGCCTCACGTCCTTCTGCCAGATGTCAACGCCGTCCACCAGGACACGTCCGCGGGTAGGTTTCAAAAGCCCGTTAAAATGCTGGATGAGCGTGGACTTCCCCGAGCCGGTTTCACCGATGATGGCGACGAACTCCCCGTCGGCTATCTCAAGGGTGACATCCTCGAGAGCTGTCCGTTCGAACGGCGTGCCCGGACTATACGTATGGTAAAGGTTTACCACCTTAATGGACACAAACCTCAGCCCCCGCACGAGGCGGCCGCACGCCTCTCGCGACACGGCTGACAGCCGCCGCTCGCACACACCTGCCCGCTCCACTCGCCTGTGACCGCGTCAGCAAACTCCTTCACCGTAAGTATGTCGTCAGGAAACCCTGCCCCCCTCTTGTTCAACTCATACGCAAGCTCGGTTACCTGGGGGACATCAAGATGCAGGGACTTCAAGAGCTCGACCTGGCTGAAGACCTTCCGCGGCGGCCCGTCCATGACGATTCTCCCGGCCTCCATCACGATCACCCGGTCGCCCTGCACAGCTTCGTTCATGAAATGTGTTATGAGTATGACAGTGATGCCCTCTTCCCTGTTGAGTCGCGTCACGGTGTCCATGACCTCTCGCCTGCCCGACGGATCGAGCATCGCCGTTGGCTCGTCCAAAACGATGCACTCCGGCCTCATGGCGATAACCCCGGCTATAGCTACACGCTGCTTCTGGCCGCCGGACAAGAGGTGGGGAGCGTGGCGCGCGTACTCTGCCATGTCAACGCACTCGAGCGCTTCCTTCACCCTTCGCCGAATCTCTGCCGCTGGCACCCCGAGGTTCTCCGGGCCGAAAGCTACGTCCTCTTCAACCGTTGTGGCGACGATCTGGTTATCCGGGTTCTGAAACACCATGCCGACCGTCTGGCGGATCTTCCACAGGTTGCGCGGGTCGCTGGTCTTCATGCCCTTCACCCGCACCGTGCCCGACGTAGGCAGGAGCAAGGCGTTGAAATGCTTCGCAAGGGTGGACTTGCCCGATCCGTTGTGGCCGATGATCACGACGAACTCCCCACGCCCAATGGTAAGGCTTACGCCGGCAAGCGCGCGCAGTTCCCTGTCCCTGCCCGGCTCATACACGTATACCAGGTTTTCAACCCTGAACATCTCCTCCAACTCAGAGGTCCCCCTAAAACCCACAAAAAGTGCGCATCCGCGCACTCTTGCAGGAAGAGCCGTGTAATGGAAGCCGCTACAATAGCTCTACCACAACCTCGGGGGCAGCATCACCCCGGCGGTTCCCCAGTTTCACAGTGCGGACGTAGCCGCCCTGACGGTCCCTGTATCTGGGCGCGATGCTCTCGAACAGTTTCTTTGTGACCTCATCGCTCCTCACATACCCAGCGACAAGCCTGCGGGAGTGAAGGTCACCCTTCTTCGCAAGGGTAATGAGTTTCTCCGCTATGGGCTCGAGTTGCTTAGCCTTGCCCTCCGTTGTGCGGATGCGTCCGTGTTCGAACAGCGAGGTCACGATGCTTCGGAACATCGCCTTCCTGTGGGCGCTCGTGCGCCCGAGTTTCGCCTGATTCATCGCTAGATCCCTCCCCGGTCCCCAAGTGCATCTTCGTCACAGGTCCACGCCACTTTGTCAGGGGTTGCCGGTGCTTGCATGAGGGGCGCAGAAATCTGGCCTCCTGCTTACGGGCCAAATTCCTCCGAGGCGGCCCGCAAGGCCGCCGACCCCGAGTGCAACACCGGCAACCCCTCCCGCAGCGCTAACCGTTTCTATATACTGACCTAGCACATTCTTGAAGAGCATTCCTTCGGCTTTGCGTATCATTCCTGATCCTCCGAGGGGCGAAGTGAAAGCCCGAGATTCGCGAGTTTGGCCTTGACCTCCTCGAGCGACTTCTTGCCGAGGTTTCTCACCTTCATCATGTCTTCCTCTGTTTTCCTGGTGAGTTCCTGCACAGTGTTTATGCCGGCTCGCTTCAGGCAGTTATACGACCGCACCGACAGGTCGAGTTCCTCGATGGGCATATCCATGATCCCGTTCTTGCCGTCCTCCGTCTTCTCCACCATTATTTCCACGGCATCAGCAGTGTCTGTGAGGCCTGAGAAGAGCGAAAGATGGCTGGCTAGAATCTTCGCCGCGAGGCTCGTTGCTTCTTTCGGCGAAATACTACCGTCCGTCCACGTCTCAAGGATGAGGCGGTCATAGTCGGTCACCTGCCCGACGCGGGTGTTCTCAATCTGGTAGTTCACCTTGCGCACGGGCGTGAAGATGGAATCCACGGGTATTACGCCTATCACAGGTTCCGCCCTGCGCCTCTCGGCAGGCACGTACCCTCTGCCCTTCTCCACTGTTATCTCCATGAACAGCCTGCCATCTTTATCAAGCGTGGCTATATGGAGTTCGGGGTTGAGGATCTCCACATCTGGGTCGGCGATGATGTCAGCCGCCGTGACCTCGCCTTCCCCCTCGGCTTCGATCCTGATCACCTTGGGCTCGTCGGTGTAGAGCTTTATGAGGAGCTCCTTGAGGTTCAGGATGATATCGGTGGTGTCCTCAACAACCCCCGGTATCACCGAGAACTCGTGCAGAACGCCTTCTATCTTCACGGACGTAACCGCTGCACCGGGGAGGGACGACAGGAGAACCCTCCGAAGAGCGTTCCCCAGAGTTATTCCATAGCCCCTTTCCAGCGGCTCGACCACAAACTTCCCGTACCTGTTGGTCAGCTCCTGGCACTCGATTCTGGGCTTCTCTATCTCGATCATCCGCAACTCTCCCTTCTGGTTTGTGCGGACCTCACCTGTCATGCCGCACGCCGACTATAGACCAGCGTGCCCCTCAGATTACCTGGAGTACAGCTCCACGACCATGTGTTCCTGAACAGGCACGTCGATCTGATCCCTGGTAGGCAGGGCCTGCACAGTTGCGCTCAGCCCGTCGGGGTGAAGAGACAACCACGGAACAATAGTCCTACCAGGAGCGCCTTCCGCTGCCTGCTTGAACCGGGAAAGCTCGCGGCTCCCTTCACGAACTGAAACGACGTCGCCAGGCTCTACAAGGTACGACGGTATGCTGACTTTCTGACCGTTGACAGCAATGTGCCCGTGCCTCACCATCTGTCGCGCCTCCGCCCTGGACACGCCAAGCCCCATCCGGTATACTACGTTGTCAAGCCTGGACTCGAGGATCTGCAGGAGCGCCTCGCCCGTGATCCCTCGCTTTCTGGAAGCCATTTCGAAATACCGCTCGAACTGACGCTCGAGCACACCGTATATACGGCGTAGCTTCTGCTTCTCGCGCAGTTGCATCGCGTACTCCGACATCTTTTTGCGCGCCTGGCCGTGTTCGCCCGGCACGTAGGATCTCCGATCGATCGCGCACTTATCAGTATAGCACCTGTCGCCTTTAAGATACAGCTTCAGGCCCTCCCGGCGGCAGAGCCGGCATACAGGGTCTGTGTATCTCGCCATTTACATTCCACCTCCTGATGCTGCTAAACGGGCCGCTTCCGGACCGCGTCACACTCGCCTCCGCTTGGGCGGGCGGCACCCGTTATGAGGAAT
>JBFMGS010000009.1:0-26788 GCA_040752635.1 Bacillota bacterium | reverse complement strand
AGAGCCGGCATACAGGGTCTGTGTATCTCGCCATTTACATTCCACCTCCTGATGCTGCTAAACGGGCCGCTTCCGGACCGCGTCACACTCGCCTCCGCTTGGGCGGGCGGCACCCGTTATGAGGAATAGGAGTTACGTCACGTATCATGTTTACTTCAAGCCCCGCGGCTTGAAGCGACCTGATGGCAGCTTCTCTCCCTGACCCCGGCCCCTTTACGAGCACTTCTATCTGGCGCATGCCATGGTCCATCGCCCCCCTGGCAGCGGACTCCGCCGCCATTTGTGCGGCGAACGGGGTGCCTTTCCTCGACCCCTTGAACCCCTGGTTCCCTGCGCTTGCCCAGGATATCACGTTGCCCTGAGGGTCGGTTATTGTGATAATAGTATTGTTAAACGTTGACCGGATGTGTGCGACCCCGCTTTCAACGTTCTTGCGTTCACGTCTCTTCGGTCTTGCTGCTGCTTTTCTAGGCACGCTGTATGCTCCCCCTTCCGCGCTTTACGTCCTAGCTCTCACTTAGCTCTCCGCACACCCACCGTCTTCCTGGGTCCCTTTCGCGTTCTTGCATTGGTCCTTGTCCGCTGGCCCCTCACGGGCAGACCCCGGCGGTGGCGAAGCCCTCGGTAGGTTCCGATATCTATCAGCCGCTTGATGTCGGCGGCTTGCTCGGAACGAAGGTCGCCCTCAACTTTGTGCTCCTTATCTATAACGTCCCGGAGGCGTGTGATCTCATCCTCGGTAAGATCCCGCACCCGCGTATCCGGGTTTATGCCGGTCTTGCTCAAGATCTGCCTTGAAGTCGTAGGGCCGATGCCGTAAATGTAAGTCAGAGCTGCTTCAATCCTCTTGTCTCTCGGAAGATCAACCCCCGCAATCCTCGCCATTGTCGCGCTTCACCTCCAGACTAACCCTGCCGTTGCTTGTGCTTGGGGTTTTCACAAATCACTCTTACAGTGCCCTTGCGCCTGATTATCTTGCATTTCTCGCAAATCTTCTTCACAGATGGCCTTACCTTCATCATTAACCCTCCTGGCCTTCTTCGTTTCCGGCAGAGAAAGGCCCGCCGCAAAGATGCAGCCGACGCGGCCGAGTTCCAGCCGATGCGCCGTTACTTGAAACGATATGTGATCCTGCCCCTTGAGAGGTCATATGGCGACAACTCGACGGTCACCCTGTCCCCCGGCAGTATCCTGATGAAATTCATGCGCATCTTGCCGGATACATGGGCGAGCACCCTGTGCCCGTTTTCGAGTTCCACACGGAACATCGCGTTGGGCAAAGCCTCGATGACCGTTCCCTCGATCTCGATCGCGTCCTTCTTACTCATGGGGCCAGCCCGCCCTCCTGCAGTAGCCGTCTTCAAACTCCTTCAAAGCCTCCCGGACCTCCTCATCAGTGACGCTCGCACCCGCAAGGATCTTTGACTCGATGCGGCCGTCTGCCTTGCGTGTCATCATCAAGTGCCTCACGTTCTTCTTCTTGGGGCAAGACACGCGCCGGTACATCCCGTCGGCGACCGTGACGAACGTATGATCGATGATGCCCGTCACGATGTATCGTCTCCCCCTATCCCTGCCCGCAATGGACACGACGACCTGCCCCAATCTCGGTTGCATCCCGCGCACCGCCCTCCGGTTTAGAGCCTGGTCAGTATCTCCGGCCCGTCGCTCGTCACCGCCACGGTATGCTCGAAATGGGCAGAGAGCGAGCCGTCGCGGGTGACCACCGTCCAGTTGTCCTCAAGGGTCATGACCTCGAAGTCGCCGGCATTCACCATCGGCTCTATCGCAAGCGTAGCCCCGGGTCGAAGGTGCGGCCCGGGCTCCCCGTGTATTACGAAGTTCGGCACCCTGGGCTCTTCGTGCACGCTCCGTCCAATCCCGTGGCCCGCGAGCGCTCTCACGACAGAAAGCCCCCTTGACTCCACGTGCTTTTGTATGGCTCTGGAGATGTCAGCCACGCGCCTCCCCGCGCGCGCCTGCTCGATCCCCAGGTAAAGCGACTCCTCTGTGACTTTCAGAAGGTGCATGGCTGCGCCGGATACCTTGCCCACAGGGTATGTCATCGCAGCATCACTATGGTAACCCTCAACCATGGCTCCCACGTCCACGCTGACGATGTCGCCCTCCACCAACACCCGGCGCCCAGGGATCCCGTGCACAACCTCATCGTTGACGGATACGCACGCGCTCGCAGGGAAGCCGTACAGCCCTTTGAACGACGGGGCGGCTCCGGAGGCCCTGATGTGATCCTCGGCAAACCTGTCTATATCCCCGGTTGTGATTCCTGGCTTGATGAGCCCGCGTAACGCCTGTAAAAGCTCGGCGAGGATACGCCCTGCCTTCCTCATGCTGGCAAGCTCTCGCGGAGTCTTACATGTTACCATCGGGGATACTTTTCTCACGGGTGATACCCTTCTCAACACCGTTGCTCTCTTCAACTGCCGACACAATCGCCCCCGTCACTTCATCAATGTCCCTCTCGCCGTCAACTGCAACTAGAAGGCCCTTCCTCTTATAGAAATCGACCAGGGGCTCGGTCTCGGCCATGTAGACGCGAAGCCTCTCCCGGACTGTCTCCTCGCGGTCGTCGTCGCGCTGATACAACTCACCGCCGCATTTCGGACACCTGGCAGGATCCGGAGGCGGATTGAACGCGAGGTTATACACTGCCCCGCACCGCCTGCACTGCCGCCGCCCCGAAAGCCGCGTGATAACAGTGTCTCGTCCCGCCTCGATGCTCACAGCAGCGTCAAGCTTCGCGCCGAGCCCCCGAAGTACACTCTCGAGTGCCTCGGCCTGGGCCAGATTGCGCGGAAACCCGTCCAGCACAAAACCCCTGGAGCAGTCCGGTTGGGCGAGCCTCTCTCTAACCAGTCCAATAGTGATGTCATCAGGGACGAGCTTGCCGGCGTCCATGTACTCTTTGGCGGCGAGCCCCAGCGGGGTCCGCCGTGAGAGCCCATCACGGAACATATCGCCCGTGGAAACGTGCGGCACACCTAAACGCGCGCCGAGCCTCGCTGCCTGCGTGCCTTTCCCGACACCCGGCGGACCCAGCAGAACAAGGCGCATACCCGTGCCTCCTTACTTCATGAAGCCCTCGTACTGCCTCATCAACAGGTTGGCCTCGATCTGCTTCATCGTATCGAGCGCGACGCCCACCACGATGAGCAAGGCAGTCCCCCCGAAATAGAGGGTGCTAAGGTTGGTAATGCCCGTCATGATGTTTGGCAGTATGGCCACAGCGGCGAGGAACAACCCGCCCACCAGGGTTATCCTGGTGAGTACGCGGTCGAGGTACTCCGCCGTGGGCTTGCCGGGACGAAGTCCCGGAATGAACCCTCCGTACTTCTTCATGTTGTTGGCGACTTCCGTCACGTTGAACGTTATCGCCGTGTAGAAGTACGTGAATGCAACCACCAAAACCGCGTATACCAGCATGTAAATCACACTATCACCCCGAAGCCACTCCTGCAAGAAAGCAAGCCTCGGCACGAACTGAGCGATCGTGAGAGGAAACGTGAGAATCGACGACGCGAAGATCACCGGGATCACGCCCGCCTGGTTGACGCGAAGCGGGATATGGGTGGTCTGACCGCCGTAAACCCGCCGCCCGACCACTCTCTTCGCGTATTGCACGGGGATCCTCCGCGCGCCGAGCGTAATCCATATGACTCCTACGATCGATGCCACCCCAAGGAGTAGGAACAGCACAACGTTGATGGGGCTGATGCCGCCTTTGCCGATGCTGATGGCGGTCGTGTGCACCCCTGCGGGAAGCCTGGCTATGATGCCGGTGAAGATTATCAGCGAGATCCCGTTCCCCAGGCCGTGTTCGGAGATCTTCTCACCGAGCCACATCAAAAACGCTGTCCCCGCAGTTAACGTCGTAATAATGAGGAACACCGGCAGAAGGCCGGGGTCATCCAGCGCGCCCCGTATCCCAAGGGTTATCCCGAGGGCCTGAACAACGCCTAAGACGACCGTGCCATACCGCGTCCACTGGGCGATCTTCCGTCTGCCTTCCACGCCCTCCTTCGAGAGTTCCTCCAGGCTTGGAATCACAACTGCCAGCAACTGGATTATGATGGACGCCGTAATGTACGGGTTCACGCCCATAGCGAACACGGTGAACCTCCGAAGCGCCCCGCCCGAGAAGAGGTCGAGAAACTGGAAGATCCCCGTCTCACCATAGGTCGCCAGCAGCTTTGCGACGTTGACCCCCGGCACGGGAATGAACGATCCGATCCGATACACCGCAAGCAAGAGCGCGGTGTACAAGATCTTCTTCCTGAGATCATGAATCCTGAAGGCGCTCGCAAGTGCTCCCAGCAACCTATATCACCTCGACTTTGCCGCCCGCAGACTCGATCTTGTCCTGCGCCGAACGGGTGAATGCGTGTGCCCTTACCGTGAGCGGCCTGGTTATCTCGCCGGTACCGAGGATCTTCACGCGGTCTTCCGCTCGCTTTATTATACCAGATGTGGCAAGCTCCTTGGGCGAGACTGTCGCGCCTTCTACGAACCTGTTGAGATCCCTCAGTTTGACCTCAGCGAACCTCACTTTGAAGCGGTTTGTGAAGCCCCGCTTGGGAACCCTTCGGGTGAGCGGCATCTGCCCGCCTTCGAACATGGGGCCTTTAGCTCCGCCCGAGCGGGCCTTTTGCCCCTTGTGGCCTCTACCTGCAGTCTTACCAAGGCCGCTCCCGATCCCTCGTCCCTTTCTCTTAGGGTAGTGCCGCGCACCCTCCGGCGGGGCGAGTTCTTCGAGCCTCAAATCCGCCACCTCCTACTCCGTAACTTCAACTTCCTCCACGTCTACCAGATGGACGACTTTCCTCACCATCCCCCTGGTTTGCGGGTTATCAGGCAAAAGAACCGTCTTGTGCAGCTTGCCGAGGCCGAGCGCCTCGACGGTTGCCTTCTGGGTCTTCGGTGAGCCTATGGTGCTGTGTCTTAACGTGATCTTCAGCATCTTCTTCGCCCCGTGGGCACCCCCTGCGATCTCGGGCATCTTGCCACCCCCTAACCCAACAAGTCCGACACGGATTTCCCGCGCAGGCGAGCGACGTCCTCCGCGCGTTTCAAGGATTTCAACCCCTTCACGGTGGCGCCCACCATGTTGAACGCATTTGAGGAGCCGAGCGACTTGGTCAGAATGTCCCTTACGCCCGCAAGCTCCAGGACCGCCCTTACAGGTCCACCCGCGATGACCCCGGTGCCCGGCGCGGCAGGCTTCAAGAGCACCTTGCCAGCCCCCGCTTCGCCAATGACTTCGTGGGGGATCGTCGTGCCGACCACCGGCACGTCGAACATGTTCTTCTTCGCTTCCTCAACGCCCTTGCGTATCGCCTCGGAAACCTCTGAAGCTTTGCCTATGCCCGTGCCCACGCGTCCGTTCTCGTTGCCCACGACTACCAGTGCGCGGAAGCTCCGGGTGCGGCCGCCTTTGGTGGTCTTGGCCACAGGGTCAATGTTGACAACCTTCTCTTTGAGTTCCGGACTCTCAAACTCCATCATTGTCTTTTCACCCACTCCCCCGGACCTTGCTTAAAACTCGAGCCCGCTCTCGCGAGCGCCCTCAGCCACGGCCGCGACCCTGCCGTGAAAGAGTTTACCCCCGCGGTCGAACACCACCCGCTTGATGCCTTTCGCTAGAGCACGTTCTCCGATGACCTTTCCGACCAGGCGTGCGGTTTCGGTCTTGCTGCCATCCTTGATCTTCTCCCTTATGGCGGGCTCAACGCTGGATGCAAACGCGAGAGTGGCGCCTACTTCATCGTTGATGACCTGGGCGTAGATATGTTGCAGCGTCCTGGCCACGGACAACCGGGGCACCTCGGCCGTGCCTGACACCTTCTTTCTCACGCGAAGGTGCCGCCTGGCTGTTGCAAGCTTTCTGTCCTTGCGCTTGAACATCGCTTATCTCACCCTTCCTGCCGCCCGCTACTTCTTACCGCCGGCAGCCTTACCCGCTTTGCCGGCTTTTCTGCGGATGTGCTCGCCCTCGTACATTATGCCCTTCCCTTTGTAGGGCTCGGGCAGGCGGATCGCACGGATGTTCGCCGCCGTCTGCCCCACGAGTTCCTTGTCTATGCCTTTTACCACGATCTTCGTGGGCGTAGGAACGTCTATCTCAATGCCCTCGGCGGGATCCACCTCGACCGGGTGCGAGTATCCCACGCTTAAGACCAGCTTCTTGCCTTGCTTTGCGGCTTTATAGCCGGTACCTGAAACCACCAGCGATTTCTCGTAGCCTTCTGTTACACCCTTCACCATGTTAGCCACGAGCGTTCTCGTGAGACCGTGAAGAGACCTGTACTCCTTGTCATCGCCGGGACGCTGCACGACGATCTTGTCGCCCTGGAGAGCGATTTTCATCGCCTTGCTGACGTCCCTTTGCAGTTGGCCTTTAGGGCCTTTCACCTTGACGGTGTTGCCGCTGACATCTACCTCGACACCTTTTGGCAAAGGTATTGGCGCCTTTCCGATCCGAGACACAAGTTCACCCCCTCACAACCTGCCATGGAACCTCGCCATGGCACTCGAGTCCGCCTCACCAGACATAACAGATCACTTCGCCGCCCACGCCTTCCTTGCGAGCTTTCCTGTCGGCCATAATCCCCTTAGGGGTGGACATAACCGCGATCCCGAGACCCCCCAGGACCTTGGGAAGCTCGTCCTTTCCGGCGTAGACCCGAAGACCGGGTTTGCTTATCCTCTTCAGCCCGGTTATGATCTTTTCTTTGTTGGGGCCATACTTGAGATGGATGCGAAGCATGCCCTGCTTCCCATCGTTTATTACCTCAAAGTCCCTTATGAAGCCCTCTTCCCTGAGGATCTTCGCGATATCGCGTTTCACCCGAGAGGAGGGGACTTCAACTACGTCCCTCCCTGCGATATTAGCGTTACGGATCCTCGTCAGCATGTCAGCGATGGGGTCCGTCGTCATAATTCGCATCGACCTCCCCTACTTACGGACCTATCCTGTATGTCGGATCTTTCACCAGCTTGCCTTAGTAACGCCGGGGATTTCCCCCTTGAGGGCGAGCCTGCGGAAACAGATCCTGCACATATCGAACTTCCTCATGTAAGCTCTCGGCCGCCCGCAAATACGGCACCTGTGGTAGGTCCTAACCTGGTACTTCTGGGGCCGTTTATTCTTCTCTATCAGGCTTTTCTTTGCCAAAGCCATCCCCCCGTATCACATCGGCGATTTGTCGTGGCGCCGTTCTGTTACTTCCTGAACGGCATTCCCATCGCCTTCAGGAGTTCGTAAGCCTCTTCATCCGTCCTGGCGGTCGTCACAATCGTGATGTCCATGCCCCGTATCTTGTCTACCTTGTCGTAGACAATCTCCGGAAAGATGATCTGTTCTTTGACGCCAAGCGTGTAGTTGCCTCTGCCGTCAAATCCGTCAGGCGAGACCCCGCGAAAGTCGCGGATCCTTGGCAGAGCGACGTTGAAAAGCTTATCGAGAAAATGGTACATCCTCTCTCCTCGAAGAGTAACCTTGCAACCTATCGGGACCCCTGCCCTGAGCTTAAAAGCGGCTATGGACTTCTTCGCCCGCGTAACAAGGGGCTTCTGCCCCGAAATCGCCACAAGATCGCCGACCGCGGAATCAAGCATCTTCGGGTCCGCGACCGCGTCGCTAACTCCCATGTTTATGACGACTTTCTCTACCCTCGGGATTTGCATCACGCTCTTAAAGCCGAACTTTTCGCGGAGGGCAGGTGCAACCTCTTTGATGTACTTCTCCTTCAACCGAGCCGCCACTTGCTCTCACCCCCGATGCTCTGCGCTACTTGTCGATCTCGCGCCCGCACTCCTTGCATACCCTCACGTGCTCGCCGTCTTCGGCCACACGCCTTGCTATCCGGGTAGGCCTGCTGCACTTAGGGCAAACCACCATAACTTTCGAAAGTGGCACAGGCGCTGCTTTCTCGATAACACCCCCCTGGGGGACAAGGCGCGTCGGCTTGGTATGTCTCTTGACCACGTTGACACCCTCCACCAGCGCCCGCCCTTCCGCGGGCAACACACGCAGGACCTTCCCTTTCTTGTCCTTGTCCTTGCCGGAAAGGACTATGACCGTATCCCCCTTCTTAACGTGGGGCTTAACCTTGCTCAAGATACCCGCCTCCTCGTGGCTCTAAAGCACCTCAGGGGCGAGAGAGACTATCTTCATGAACTCCTTGTCACGAAGCTCCCTCGCGACGGGACCGAAAATCCTTGTGCCCCTGGGATTGTTCTGCTCGTTGATGATCACCGCAGCGTTCTCGTCGAACTTGATGTGTGAGCCGTCAGGGCGAACGATCTCCTTCTTTGTCCTCACGATTACGGCCCTCACGACCTCGCCCTTCTTCACCACGCCGCCGGGCGCAGCCTCTTTAACACTTGCGATGATGACATCACCGACACCCGCAAACCTCCTGTTGCCGCCCCCGAGGACCCTTATGCACATGATCTTCTTGCCGCCGGTATTGTCAGCGACGGACAGCACAGTCTGAGGTTGAATCATCTGGCCGATCCTCCCCGTCAAAGAGCGCGAGACCGCACTTGCCGCGCTCACAGCCTGCAAAACGTGCGACTACTTCGCTCTCTCCAAAATCTCCACAACCCGCCACTTCTTCTCCTTGCTGAGGGGTCTGGTCTCCATCACCCGCACCTTATCCCCGACCTTCGCCAGGTTGTCCTCGTTATGCGCCTTGAAGCGCGTCGTCCTTTTCATCCTGCGGCCGTACAGCGGATGGCTTACTACTCGTTCCACGGCGACCACGACCGTCTTATCCATCTTGTCGCTCACCACTGTACCGACCCGCACCTTGCGCATCCCGCGGTCGTCCACAAAGCAACCCTCCTTACGCCTGGTTGATGCCGAGCTCGCGCTCGCGCAGGACCGTCTTGACTCGTGCTATGGTCTTGCGGACCTCACGCATGCGCATGGGATTATCGAGTTGGCCGGTGGCAACCTGAAACCGAAGGTTAAAAAGCTCCTCTTTCAGCGACTCGAGCCTGCGCTCCAGCTCCTCGCTGGTGAGGTCACGCACGTCCTTAACCTTCATTTACCTCACCACCTACTTCCTCTCGCTTCACGAACTTGCTCTTCACCGGAAGTTTGAACCCTGCGAGGCGCATAGCCTCCCGGGCGACATCCTCCGGGACCCCGGCGATCTCAAACATGATCCTTCCCGGCTTCACGACGGCGACCCAGTACTCGGGGTTCCCTTTGCCGCTTCCCATGCGGGTTTCTGCCGGTTTCTTCGTAACCGGCTTGTCAGGAAAGATCTTGATCCAGACCTTGCCGCCCCTCTTGATGTACCTCGTCATCGCGATTCTGGCGGCTTCTATCTGTCGATCCGTAATCCACCCGGGCTCGAGCGCCTGAAGCCCGTACTCGCCCAGGAAAAGCTCGTCGCCGCGGGTCGCCTTGCCCGTCATTCTCCCGCGCTGAACCTTGCGGTGTTTAACTCTCTTGGGTTGCAGCATCTCTACCGACCCCCTTCAGCGACGGAAGTGGCGCTTTTCTCGGGAAGCACCTCACCCTTGTATATCCATACCTTGACCCCGATCCGGCCGTATGTGGTGCGCGCTTCGGCGAACCCGTAATCTATGTCAGCCCGAAGAGTGTGAAGGGGGATCTTCCCCTCGCTGTACCCCTCGGACCGGGCGATCTCCGCGCCGGCGAGCCTGCCGCTGACCTTTATCTTCATGCCCTGGGCGCCCATCTTCATAGCCCTCGACAATGCCTGCTTCATGGCTCTGCGGAAGGAGATCCGTTTCTCGATTTGAGCAGCGACGTTCTCGGCAACCAGTTGCGCGTCGAGCTCGGGGGTCTTCACCTCGATGATGTTCACCGACACGTGCTTGCCTGTGATGGTTTCGAGGTCGCGCCTGAGCACCTCGACCTCCTGGCCGCCCCTCCCTATGATCATACCGGGCCGCGCGGTGTGGATATTGACCTTCACCCGGTTGGCCGCCCGCTCTATGTCGACCCGGGAAACCCCGGCGTTATAGAATCTGGTTTTCACAAACCTCCTGATCTCGAGGTCTTCATGGACGAGGTTGGGATAGTTCCTTCTGTCATACCACTTCGCGGACCAGTCCTTGATGATCCCGAGCCTCAGGCCAAAGGGATGAGTCTTGTGCCCCACTCGTCATCCCTCCTTCTCTTTCAAGACTACCGTAATATGGCTGGTGCGCTTGAGAATTCGCACCGGGATTCCGCGCATCCTGGGACGCCACCTTTTCATGGTGGGCCCTTCATCCACTCTCGCCTCCGCCACGTAAAGATCGCCCTTGTTCATCTCGAAGTTGTGTTCGGCGTTGGCCATCGCAGACTTGAGGACCTTGCCGATGATCTCTGCGCCCTTTTTCGGCGTGTGCTTCAGTATCGCCGCGGCGGCCGAGGCATCCTTACCTTTTATGAGCTCCGCGACCTGCCTCGCTTTTCTCGGAGCGATCCTGACGTAACGAGCAACCGCACGAGCTTCCATTGCAACTCTCCCCTCCAGACCCCGACGAACGCCTTACTTGAGCGATGTGGATCTCTCTGTGTGGGCGCCATGCCCCCGAAAGGTCCTGGTGGGGGCAAACTCCCCTAGCTTGTGCCCGACCATGTCTTCAGTAATATAGATGGGAACATGTCTCCGGCCGTCGTGTACAGCTATCGTGTGGCCCACCATATCGGGGAAGATGGTCGAGGCTCTCGACCATGTCTTGAGAACTTCTTTATGGCCCTTCTCGTTCAGGGCCCGGACTTTTGCAAGCAGCCTTTCATCCACGTAGGGCCCTTTCTTTACTGAGCGTGACACAAGTCCGCCTCCTTCCCCTATCTACGCCTTCTGATAATGAGCCTGTCGGACGGCTTCCTCTTCCTGGTCTTGTAGCCCAGCGCAGGCTTACCCCATGGCGTGAGCGGCGATGGATGCCCTATCGGAGCACGACCCTCTCCGCCGCCATGCGGGTGATCGACGGGGTTCATGACAACACCCCGCACCTCGGGCCTGCGCCCCAGGTGCCTTTTCCTGCCAGCCTTGCCCAGACGGACGATTTCGTGCTCAACGTTACCGACCTGTCCGATGGTGGCTTTGCAGTCCAGGCGCACCAGCCTGACCTCGCCGGAAGGAAGTCTGACATGTGCGTAGTCGCCTTCTTTCGCCATCAGCTGCGCGCCCATTCCGGCGGCGCGCACCAGCTGCGCTCCTCTGCCCGGGACGAGTTCCATATTATGAACCACGGTCCCAACAGGGATGTCGCGGAGCAGGAGAGCATTGCCCGGCTTTATGTCAGCCCCCGGACCGGACATCACGGTGTTACCGACTTCGAGCCCAAGCGGAGCTATGATGTACCTCTTCTCGCCATCAGCGTAGTTGAGCAGCGCGATCCTGGCTGATCTATTGGGATCGTATTCGATGCTGGCCACCTTCGCCGGTATGCCGTCCTTGTCACGCTTGAAATCGATGAGCCGGTACATCCTCTTCACTCCGCCGCCCCTGTGCCTCACGGTGATCCTTCCGTAGACGTTGCGGCCCCCGGTTTTGGGGTTTCGAACGAGCAGCCGCCTTTCCGGCTTCTCTCTCGTGATTTCTTCAAACGCCGGCGCGGTCATGAACCGCCTGCCGGCGGTGACCGGCTTGTATCTCTTGATCGCCACCACTACCCCCTCCTTTCACTCATTCATACCGCCAGAGGGGAATTCGCTCTAAGTCAGTGCTCGGCACCTTTATACACCCTCAAACAGCGGAATCTTGTTGTCTTTCTCCAGGGTCACAACGGCCTTCTTCCACTCGGGGGTCTTCCCTTCGAACCTGCCCATGCGCTTTGTCTTCCCAGGCACCCGAAGAGTGTTGACCTCCTTCACCTTAACCTTGAAGATCTTCTCGACAGCTTCCTTTATCTCTGTTTTTGTTGCGCGAACATCCACCATAAAGGCGTACTTGTTTTCTTCCAGTTGCCGGGTGCTTTTCTCGGTAACGAGAGGCCTCTTTATCACGTCTCTTGGCGATTTCACCTGGCAAGCACCTCCCCGACTGCCTCGACCGCGCCTTTGGTCAGGACAAGCTTATCGTGGTCGAGGATGTCATATACGTTGAGCCCGGAGGGCGTCAGGGTCTTTACACCCGGTAAGTTCCTGGCCGAAAGCTCTACATTCTTGTCCGGCTCCTGCGTCACGAGAAGCGTCTTGCCGTCGGCATCCAGCTTCTTCAGCACATCCGCCATGTCTTTCGTCTTCGGTCGGGCAAGGACCAGGTTCTCTAGCACCACGACCGCGTTTGCCTGGGCCTTCGCAGACAGGGCAGAAAGAAGCGCAAGGCGCCTCACCTTCTTGGGCAACTTGTACCCGTAATCCCTTGGCACAGGCCCGAAGAGGGTGGCCCCTCCCCTCCACAGGGGGGATCTGCGGCTTCCGTGTCTTGCACGACCGGTCCCTTTTTGCCGCCAGGGCTTCACCCCACCGCCCGATACCTCGCCTATCGTTTTCGTCTTCGCAGTGCCGAGCCGCCGGCTTGCGAGCTGCATGACCACGGCTTCGTGGAGAACATCCTCGTTGACCGGGAGGCCGAAGACCGAGGCGGGCAGCTCGTACTCGCCTATCCTGTCTCCGTTCACATTATACAAAGGCGCCGTTGGCATGGCCTGGTCACCTACCTCATCTCTTCTTCTTCTTAACCGAGGTCTTTACAGATTCCTTGACAAGGAGCAGTGCTCCCCGCCGCCCCGGAACGGACCCCTTGACCAGTAGCAGGTTCCGCTCGGGATCGACCTTCACGACCTCAAGGTTCTGGATGGTCACTCGCCTGGCCCCCATCCGACCCGGCAGCCTCTTTCCCTTGAACACCCGCGCCGGGTCTGTGGCACCGAGAGTGCCGACCCTGCGGTGGTACATGGAGCCGTGGGCCATGGGGCCTCTATTGAAGTGCCACCGTTTGATGACGCCGGCAAACCCCTTGCCGAGGGATGTCCCGACCACATCAACGAGGTCCCCTTGATTGAAGATGTCAACCTTCACATCGTCGCCGACATCGTAGGGGCTGTCTTCCTTGACGCGGATCTCCCTCAGGTAGCGCCTGGGTTTAACCTGAGCCCGCTTGAAGTGCCCACGCTCCGGCCTGGTCAGAAGACTCTCGCGGATATCACCGAACCCAAGCTGGACCGCTGTGTAACCGTCATTGTCCTTCGTCTTCTTCTGAACGACGACGCACGGGCCGGCCTCGATGGCCGTCACCGGGGTCAGGCGCCCCTCCTCGTCGAACACTTGCGTCATCCCGAGTTTTCTTCCAAGTATGCCCTTGGGCATTTACCTCGCACCCCCTTTGCTCATGACTTGCTGCACCTATTCGGGCCGCGAGGCTAGAGTTTGATCTCGATGTCCACTCCGGCAGGAAGGTCCAGCCGCATGAGGTCTTCAACAGTCCTCGGTGTGGGATCGATGATGTCAATGAGCCTTTTATGAGTTCTCATCTCGAACTGTTCGCGCGAGTCTTTGTCTGCATGGACGGATCTCAAGACCGTAAACACGCTCTTTTCCGTCGGCAGCGGAACCGGGCCAGAAACTTGCGCCCCACTGCGCCTCGCAGTCTCGACGATTTTCTCCGCCGACTGGTCCAGCAGTCTGTGGTCAAACGCTTTCAACCTGATCCTGATCTTCTGCTCCGGCATTTACTGCATTCCTCCTCGCCATCGTCTGATCGGGTTAGCAGACTTGAAAGCTCCGCCGAAATTCCCCTGCCCTGACAGGCGGCAACCTCCGGCATCATCGCTGGCAAGAGAAGGCCGGGAGACTATAAGAGGCCCGGCCTCTCTTTCCGCTCACGAGGTGGCTTGTAGTCCACTACGCGATTATGGATGTGACGACGCCCTTGCCGACGGTTCGCCCGCCCTCGCGTATAGCGAACCTCAGGCCTTCCTCCATCGCTATCGGCGTTATGAGTTCTATTGTCATCCTGATGTTGTCGCCAGGCATCACCATCTCGACGCCCTCAGGAAGCACCGCCTGGCCGGTCACGTCGGTCGTCCTGAAGTAGAACTGCGGACGATACCCGGTAAAGAACGGCGTATGGCGCCCGCCTTCCTCCTTGCTCAAGACGTACACCTCCGCGGTGAACTTGGTGTGCGGCGTGATGGAACCCGGCTTCGCGAGCACGTGGCCCCTCTCGATCTCATCCTTGTCGATGCCGCGCAGGAGAACGCCAATGTTGTCTCCCGCCACACCTTGGTCAAGGACCTTGCGGAACATCTCCACTCCCGTTACAACGGTCTTCTTCTTCTCGTCGGACAGGCCCACGATCTCGACCTCGTCTCCGACCTTGACGGACCCTCTCTCCACTCTGCCCGTCGCGACAGTGCCGCGGCCGGTGATGGAGAACACGTCCTCAACCGGCATCAGGAAAGGCTTATCAATGTCGCGCTCCGGCGTGGGGATATAGCTGTCCACCGCGTCCATGAGATCGAATATGCCCTTGCACCACTTGCAGTCGGCGTTGCCGCACCCGCACTCAAGCGCCTTCAAGGCGGAGCCTCGCACGAACGGGATCTCGTCGCCCGGGAACTCGTTCTTGGACAAGATCTCTCTGACCTCCATCTCCACGAGGTCTATGAGCTCCTCCTCGCCTTCCATCCTGTCGACCTTGTTGAGGAATACGACCATGGCCGGCACGCCCACCTGTCTCGCAAGCAGGATGTGCTCCCTCGTCTGGGGCATCGGGCCATCCTCCGCGCTCACCACGAGGATCGCGCCGTCCATCTGCGCCGCGCCGGTGATCATGTTCTTGATGTAGTCGGCGTGGCCGGGGCAGTCAACGTGCGCGTAGTGCCGCCTGGCTGTCTCGTACTCCACGTGGCAGGTGGCGATGGTGATCCCGCGCTCTCTCTCTTCCGGAGCGTTGTCGATCTCCTCGAATTTCTTGTAGGTCGCCCATCCCTTCTTGCTCAGAACGAGCGTGATCGCCGAGGTCAAAGTGGTCTTGCCATGGTCGATGTGTCCGATGGTCCCCACGTTGACGTGCGGCTTCGTCCTCTCAAACTTCTGCTTGGCCATCCTTGTCATCCTCCCTTGGCATAGGTCTTGGCTCTATTTATGAGTACCTCCCGCGCGCCGTCACGCTTTCCGCGATGTGCGCGGGAACTTCCTCGTACCGCATGAAGTGCATCACATAAGTTCCCCTTCCCTGCGTGAGGGACCGCAGGTCGGTAGCGTACCCGAACATCTCCGCCAGGGGAATGTGCGCCCGAATTATCTGGGAAGGCCCCCGCCTCTCCATCCCCTGCACCCTGCCCCGCCTCGCACCGATATCCGCGATGACGTCGCCGGTGAACTCCTCAGGGACAACCACTTCCACGCGCATCAAGGGCTCGAGAAGCACCGGGTCGGCACGCCTTGCCCCATCTTTGAAAGCCATGGACGCCGCTATCTTAAACGCCATCTCCGAAGAGTCAACCTCGTGGAATGACCCATCGAAAAGTGTGGCCTTGATGTCCACCATTGGGTATCCCGCGAGTACCCCTGACTCCATCGCCTCTCGTACACCAGCTTCAACCGCAGGCACGAACTCCTTCGGCACGACCCCGCCGGTGGTACGGTCCTCGAACTCGAACCCTTCGCCGGCAGGTCTGGGAGACAAAGTGATCCAGACGTGGCCGTACTGTCCGCGCCCGCCTGTCTGTCTTATAAACTTCCCTTCGCTATCCACGGTGGACTTTATTGTTTCTCTGTACGCCACCTGAGGCTTACCTACGTTGGCCTCAACCTTGAACTCGCAGATCAGCCTGTCGATTATGATCTCGAGGTGAAGCTCGCCCATCCCCGAGATGATGGTCTGCCCGGTGTCGGGATCTTGTCGCACGTGGAACGTAGGATCTTCGTCCGCAAGCCGCGCGAGGGCGGCCGAGAGTTTGTCCTCGTCAGCTTTGGTCTTCGGCTCCACCGCCACCGATATGACAGGCTCCGGAAACTCGATAGTCTCAAGGATTATGGGCTTTTCTTCATCGCACAGAGTATCACCTGTAGCAACCTCTTTGAAGCCCACTGCTGCCACGATGTCGCCCGCGCGCGCCTCGGCCACATCTTCCCTGTGGTTTGCGTGCATCAGCAGGATGCGCGCAAGCCTTTCCTTCTTGGCCTCTGTTGCATTATAAACGTACGAGCCTGCGCGCACAACCCCCGAGTAAACCCGGAAATACGTCAGCTTTCCGACATAGGGGTCCGCTGTTATCTTGAAGGCGAGGGCCGAGAACGGCTCTTCGTCGCTGGACATCCTCTCTTCTTCCTGCCCCGTTGCTGGGTTGATTCCTTTCACAGGCGGAAGGTCGTTCGGCGCCGGAAGATAATCCACCACGGCGTCAAGGAGAAGCTGAACTCCCTTGTTCCGGAACGCCGCTCCGCAGAGCACCGGGACTATCTTCCCATCAAGGGTCGCGCGGCGAAGAGCCTGCTTGAGCTCATCTGTGGTGATATCATCACCGTTTACGTATTTGGCCATTATGTCTTCGTTTGTGTCAGCAATGGCCTCTATGAGCTCCTCCCGATATCTTTCGGCTTCTGCTTCCAACTCAGAAGGGATGTCGGTCTCCTCGCGCTCTGTGCCGAGGTCGTCCAGGTAGACCACAGCCTTCTGGGCAAGGAGGTCCACAACTCCCCTGAAACTGTCCTCAATCCCGATAGGAATCTGGATCGGTACGCCGTTGGCGCCAAGCCTTTCGTGGATCATCTTGACAGCTCGCGGGAAGTCGGCTCCCACGCGATCCATCTTGTTTACGAACACGATACGCGGCACTTTGTACCGATCAGCCTGTCGCCATACTGTTTCCGACTGAGGTTCAACCCCTCCCACGGCGCATAACACTGCAATTGCCCCATCTAGCACGCGAAGAGACCTCTCGACTTCCATCGTGAAGTCCACGTGTCCGGGCGTATCTATAATGTTTATACGATGATCTTTCCAGTAACACGTAGTAGCCGCAGCCGTGATCGTTATTCCGCGTTCCTGCTCCTGCACCATCCAGTCCATCGTCGCCGCGCCGTCGTCCACTTCCCCCATCCTGTGCACACGTCCAGTGTAGAAGAGGATGCGCTCGGTGGTTGTGGTCTTCCCGGCGTCGATGTGTGCCATTATGCCGATGTTTCTCGTCCTTTCAAGAGGAAACCTGTCGCCCACCTTCCATCCCCTCCTTTCCTGACGTCACCTGTGGCGGGACCTCAAAGACGAAAGTCGCCTACTCTATCTACCACCTGTAATGGGCGAACGCCTTGTTAGCCTCGGCCATTTTGTGTGTGTCTTCCCTCTTCTTGACCGAGGCTCCTTGACCGGCGGATGCATCAAGGATCTCCGCCGCCAGCTTCTCAGCCATGGTCTTCTCAGCCCGGGCTCTCGCATTTTGAACGAGCCAGCGGAGTGCTAGCGCCGTGCGCCTCTCGGGGCGCACCTCGACGGGAACCTGGTATGTCGCACCGCCGACCCTCCGAGGTCTGACCTCGAGAACAGGCATTACGTTCTTGACAGCCCGCTCGAAGACCTCTACGGGGTCCTTGCCCGTTTTCTTTCCGACAACGTCCATAGCACCATAGAAAATGGATTCCGCCACGCCCTTCTTGCCCTTGAGAAGCAGCTTGTTAATCATTTGGGCTGCAAGAACGTTCTGATACACCGGATCCGGAATAGTCTCGTGTTTCACAACCCCGCCTCGTCTCGGCATCCGCACCCCTCCTTTCCTCAAAGAAGCATTCCTTTTAGTATCCGCACAGCTCTACCCGGGTATGCCTTCCACCGGCAAATGCAAAGCGCTTTGTGGCGAATAGCGAGCCAGCGACCAGGGCGCCGGCGCGCGTCTCTATGCCTTCGGTCGCTTGGCTCCGTACTTCGAGCGGCCTTGCTTCCGGTTGGCAACCCCCGCGGAGTCGAGAGTGCCTCGGATAATATGGTAACGTACACCAGGAAGGTCCTTCACCCTGCCTCCCCTGATTAGCACCACCGAGTGCTCCTGCAAATTGTGGCCTATCCCGGGAACGTACGCTGTTACCTCAAGCCCGTTTGTAAGCCTTACCCTTGCGATCTTCCGCAGCGCAGAGTTCGGCTTCTTGGGGGTTGTGGTCCTTACGACCGTGCACACGCCTCGCTTCTGAGGTGACCCCTTAGTATACTCCGACCGCCGGGTGTAAGAGTTGTAGAGCCACCTGAGCGCGGGAGCGGAGGACTTCTTGACCACCTTCTCACGCCCTTTACGCACTAACTGGCTTATGGTTGGCACGGTACCTCGCACCTCCTTCCCTAGTTGATCTTTCCTATACACACAGCATGCCCCTTCCACCTCGGGGTGCAAGGGGCATGCAGAATCGTCTACTCGAGTCTCCGGGAGTTTCAGTCCACCAGTATGGCGGCTGAAGCAGCTCCTACTTCTATACCGCATGCTTTCCCAAGTTGCGCCATGGTATCTACGTGGATGACCTCGACACCATTTGCCTTGCACAACTCCATCAGGTTCTTGATGATTCGTTCCTCAGCATCTTTCGCAAGATAGATGACCTTGGCTCTTCCCCTTTCGAGAGCTTTGATGGTCTGCCTAGTGCCTACCGCCTTGTGCTTCGCCATCGTCAACTCTTCGTGGGACATATTCGCATTTCTCTCCTCCCTGGATCTCCTCTCCCGCGTTCAAGGCACCCAAGGATCGCGCTTCTTTGCACACGTTCACATTTTAGCATCGCAGCATGGCCGTGTCAAGGACAGGATCACGCAATCACGCATCCTTGCTGGCGCCCTCGTCGATAGCCCCTTCGACCGCCGCGGGCAGGTCGTCATCGCCCTGGGCAGTTGCCTGGGAAAGCTCGCCGAAGGCTCGGCTCATAGCCCCGGGTACCGTCCCGACAGATTCCAGGGTCGGCCCGCCAGCATCGTACACGTCTTCCAGGAGGTCGGTGCCGGCAGTCTCCGCCCCCGCTGCTACTTCCGCGGGTTCTTGCTCTGCCGCTTCGCCGTCTTTACCTGCCCTCGCCTCCTCGACCTCTGACACCTGTGCTTCCTCTGGCAAAATGGGCCGGACGTTGCGGTACCGTCCCATGCCGGTGCCTGCCGGGATGAGTTTCCCTATGATCACGTTCTCCTTGAGCCCGATGAGCGGGTCCATGCGTCCCTTGATCGACGCTTCGGTCAGAACCCTCGTCGTCTCCTGGAATGCCGCGGCCGAGAGAAAACTGTCGGTCGCGAGCGACGCTTTCGTGATCCCGAGGACTATGGGCCTCGCGGTCGCAGGTCGGCCGCCGACCTGCGTGACCCGCCTGTTCTCATCCTCGAAATCGACCACATCCACAAGGCCGCCTGTGAGAAGGTCCGTGTCGCCGGGATCATCCACCCGCACCTTACGGAGCATCTGGCGAATGACAACCTCGATGTGCTTATCGTTGATCTCCACGCCCTGCGACCTGTATACGTCCTGGACCTGTCGCACGAGATAGCTCTGAACAGCCCGCACACCTTTAACCCGCAATATATCGTGGGGGTTAAGAGACCCCTCCGTGATCTGGTCGCCAGCGTATATCCGTTCGCCGTCCTTCACCTCGAGCCGGGCACCGTAAGGAACCGTATAGCTCTTCTCCTCGCCCTGATCAGTGCGGACTATAACTTTGCGCGTGCCCTTGGCCTCGGTGATCCGCACCACGCCGTCAACCTCGCTGATGATCGCCTGACCTTTTGGTTTGCGCGCCTCGAAGAGCTCCTCCACGCGCGGCAGGCCGTGGGTAATGTCGTCCCCTGCGACACCGCCTGTGTGGAAGGTCCTCATGGTAAGCTGCGTGCCGGGCTCACCTATGGATTGCGCCGCGATGATGCCCACGGCCTCGCCCACTTCCACGAGTCTTCCGGTGGCGAGGTTCCGGCCGTAGCACTTCGCACACACGCCGTACCTGGTGCGGCAGGTGAGCGGCGACCTCACCTTGACTTCCGGGATGCCTGCAAGCTCAATGGCCTTCGCCTGGTCTTCGTCGATCTCATCGCCGGTCCTGGCGATGAGTTCGCCCGTCTCCGGGTGGACTACATCCTCTGCGGCAACCCGGCCGACCGCGCGTTCTCTCAAGGTCTCCACGATATCGTCGCCCTGCCGGATGGCGGACACGATTATCCCATCATCTGTGCCGCAGTCTTCTTCGCGTACGATCACTTCTTGCGCGACGTCAACAAGGCGCCGCGTCAGGTAGCCCGAGTCTGCCGTCCGAAGAGCCGTGTCGGCCAGCCCTTTTCGCGTGCCGTGCGTCGAACTGAAGTACTCCAGCACGGTGAGGCCCTCTCGGAAGTTGGCCTTGATGGGAAAGTCGATGGTCCTCCCCGACGGGTCAGCCACAAGCCCCCTCATCCCTGCGAGCTGGCTAAGCTGAGAGACATTACCACGCGCGCCTGAAGTCGCCATCATGTAGACCGGGTTGAACTTGTCAAGGTGCGTGAGCATCGCCTCCTGCACTTTCTCCCTGGCCTCGGTCCAGCGGTCGATCACGAGCTGGTAACGCTCGTCGCTGGTGATGAGCCCGCGCTTGTGCTGCTGCTCGATGGCTTCGATCTTCTTCTCCGTTTCTCGTATGATTTCTTGCTTCTCGGGCGGTATCACGATGTCCTCGATAGCGACGGTAGTCCCGGACTGGGTTGCGTACCTGTACCCGATCCGCTTCAGGTTATCCAGGATTTCCGCCGTCCTTGAGTTGCCGTACTTGCGCTGGCACATGGCCACGAGTTGCGCAAGGAACCCCTTGCTCGTAGGTCGCCCGGTCGAGGTCTCCCGCACTATATCCGCGAGAGGACGTCCGCTACAAGCGTCTACCACGGTCCCCGTGAAGACCGTTTCATCCACAGCATTCTCGACCGCATCATTGATGTACGGGAAGTCATCGGGGAATATCGTGTTGAAGATGAGCTTTCCTATAGTCGTCACGAGAAGTTTCTTGCGTTTGTCCTCGTCGCTCATCCCAAGGACGTTCTTCTCCCGCGGCACCCTCACAGCGACGCGCGCATGAAGCGACACTGTGCCTTCCCCGTACGCCATCATGGCCTCGTCCAGGCTGGCAAAGCACTTACCTTCGCCCTTGTCCCCTTCCTGCTCCAGAGTGAGATAATAGCACCCTAGCACCAGGTCTTGCCCGGGCGTCGCAATGGGCTTGCCGTGCGCCGGCGACAGGATGTTATTCACCGAGAGCATGAGAAGCCTGGCCTCGGCCTGCGCCTCCGCCGACAGCGGCACGTGCACCGCCATCTGGTCGCCGTCGAAGTCGGCGTTGTAAGCAGCGCAAACCAGGGGGTGAATCTTGATGGCCTTGCCCTCTACGAGCACAGGCTCAAACGCTTGGATGCCGAGCCGGTGCAGAGTCGGAGCTCGGTTGAGGAGTACTGGATGGTCCTTGATGACATCCTCGAGCACATCCCAGACCTCATCGCGCACCCGCTCCACCATGCGCTTGGCGCTCTTGATGTTATGGGCGTAGCCCCGGTCAACGAGCTTCTTCATGACGAAGGGCTTAAAGAGCTCGAGGGCCATTTCCTTTGGGAGCCCGCACTGATGGAGCTTGAGTTCGGGTCCGACTACGATGACGGATCGACCCGAGTAGTCAACGCGTTTGCCGAGAAGGTTCTGGCGGAACCGTCCCTGCTTGCCTTTGAGCATATCCGAGAGCGACTTCAAGGGGCGGTTCCCCGGACCCGTCACAGGCCTTCCTCTGCGACCGTTGTCGATCAGAGCGTCCACGGCTTCCTGAAGCATCCGCTTTTCGTTTCTCACGATGATGTCGGGCGCTTTCAGCTCGAGCAACCTCTTCAAGCGGTTGTTTCTGTTGATGACCCTCCTATAGAGGTCGTTGAGGTCGGACGTCGCAAACCTGCCGCCGTCCAGTTGCACCATAGGCCGAAGGTCAGGCGGGATCACAGGAATAACGTCAAGGATCATCCGTTCAGGACGATTCCCTGATTTCCTGAACGCCTCAACAACCTCGAGCCGCCTTGTAGCGCGCAGCCTCTTCTGACCCGAGGACTCGCGGATCTCAGCCCGAAGCTCCTCGGCGAGTTCATCCAGGTTGATCTCCTCGAGCAGCCTCTTTATGGCCTCAGCTCCCATCCCGGCCTCGAAGAGGTTGCCGAACCTCTCGCGGTACTCGCGGTATTCAGCTTCCGAGAGCAGTTGCTTCTTCGTTAGGGGCGTGTCCCCCGGATCTATGACGATGTAAGAAGCAAAATACACCACCTTCTCCAGAGCGCGTGGTGACATGTCAAGGAGCAAACCCATTCTGCTCGGGATGCCCTTGAAATACCAGATGTGAGTTACAGGCGCGGCAAGCTCGATGTGCCCCAGACGCTCGCGGCGGACCTTGGACCGGGTCACCTCTACCCCGCATTTGTCGCACACGATGCCCTTGTACCGTACCCTCTTGTACTTACCACAGTGGCACTCCCAGTCCCGCGTAGGCCCGAAGATCTTCTCGCAAAACAGCCCCTCGCGCTCCGGTTTGAGCGTGCGGTAGTTGATGGTTTCGGGCTTCTTCACCTCACCGCTTGACCACTGCCTGATTTGCTCAGGGGACGCGAGGCCAATACGGATCTTGTCAAAGTTGTTGACATCTAGCAACGGCCTCTCCTCCTCTCCTGCACGCTACGCCCGATCATCGTCGTCGATCTCATCGTCGAAACCGTCCTCGCCCTGGTCACCGTCTTCGATTTCGCCCTCGTGTTCACCCTCGTACTCATCTTCGCTCTCGTACACGTCTTCGTTTTCGTCTTCATACACGATACCGTCAACTTCGTCCTCTGTACTGTGCGGCTCGATAGCTTCCTCGTCAGTCTCCTCGCCGGTTTCCTCTTCGTCCTCGTCCCCTCCGGACACCGGTCCTTCGCTTACCTCCACACCTATGCCTTCGCTTTCGTCGTCCAGGTCTGATTCATCCATGAGAGTCGAGCCTGCCCGCCTCGGGGCGAAAATACGTTCCTCAGGAAGAAGCTCGTCCGTCTCTCTACCTTCGATATCGATCCCGAGGTCCTTCGCGGTATCGGCGATGTCGTCATCGGACTCGCCTATCTCGATCTCGCGCTCGTCCTCGCTCAGGACCTTGACGTCCAGGCCCAAGCTCTGCAGTTCCTTTATGAGGACCTTGAACGACTCGGGTACTCCGGGTTCGGGAACGTTTTCTCCCTTCACCACCGCCTCATAGGTTTTCACGCGTCCTACCACGTCGTCTGACTTCACGGTGAGAAGCTCCTGAAGGGTATAGGCCGACCCGTACGCCTCCAGCGCCCACACCTCCATCTCACCGAACCTCTGCCCTCCGAACTGCGCCTTGCCGCCGAGCGGCTGCTGGGTGACGAGCGAATAAGGCCCGGTGGAGCGGGCGTGGATCTTGTCATCCACCAGGTGGAGCAGCTTCATGAGGTACGCATAGCCCACGGTTACAGGGTTGTCGAAAGGCTCGCCGGTGCGCCCGTCATACAGGGTCGTCTTCCCGCTGGCAGGCAACCCTGCACTACCCAGAGCCTTTAGAACCTCCTCCTCTGTGGCACCGTCGAAAACAGAGCTCGCCGTGGGAGTATTCATGACCTTGGCCGCCCACCCGAGGTGCGTCTCCAGCACCTGGCCGAGGTTCATGCGCGAAGGCACACCGAGCGGATTCAGAACAACCTCGACGGGAGTGCCGTCCGGCATGAACGGCATGTCCTCTTCAGGAAGGATCCTGGCTATAACTCCCTTGTTGCCGTGACGCCCCGCCATCTTATCCCCTTCGGAGATCTTTCGCTTCTGAGCGATGTAGACCCTGACAAGCCTGTTGACGCCGGGGCCGAGCTCGTCCCCGGCTTCGCGCGAAAACACGTGGACCGCCACGATCTTTCCAGACTCGCCGTGCGGCACCCGTAGAGACGTGTCCCTCACCTCGCGCGCCTTCTCGCCGAAGATCGCGCGAAGCAGGCGCTCCTCCGCGGTAAGTTCTGTTTCGCCCTTGGGCGTCACCTTTCCGACGAGGATGTCTCCCGGGCGAACGTGCGCGCCTACGCGAATGATGCCCCTTTCGTCCAGGTCCTTGAGGGCTTCTTCTCCGACGTTGGGAATGTCCCTCGTGATCTCCTCTGGGCCGAGCTTGGTGTCTCTGGCCTCACACTCGTATTCCTCGATGTGGATCGACGTGAACGTATCCTCTTTCACTAGTTTTTCGCTGATGAGGATGGCATCTTCGTAGTTGTATCCCTCCCACGGAAGGAAAGCCACCAGCACATTGCGGCCGAGGGCCATCTCGCCCTTGTCGGTGGAGGGCCCATCTGCTATCACGTCTCCCCGTTCAACCCTATCTCCGTTACGCACGATCGGCTTTTGGTTGATGCACGTACCCTGGTTCGAACGCATGAACTTGAGGAGCTTGTATGTGTCGATGGTGCCATTGTCGGTCTCGATAACGATTTCCTCGGAGGACACCCTCCTCACCGTGCCAGGGTTGCGCGCAAGCACCACTACGCCCGAGTCAATAGCAGCCTTGTATTCCATGCCCGTGCCGACCAGCGGAGCCTCCGTTCTCACAAGGGGGACGGCCTGTCGCTGCATGTTCGACCCCATCAGCGCTCGGCCTGCGTCGTCGTTCTCCAGGAACGGTATAAGCGCCGTCGCAATGCTTACGATTTGCTTTGGAGATACGTCCATGAACTCCACCTGGTCGCTGGCGACCTCAAGGATCTGGTCCTTATAGCGAGCAGCGACTTTGGGGTTGGCAAACGAGCCGTCGTTATTCAAAGGTTCGTTCGCCTGGGCTATCACGTATTTGTCCTCTTCATCTGCGGTAAGGTACAGGATCTCGCCTGTTGCCTTGCCATCAACGACTCTTCGGTACGGAGTCTCGATGAACCCGTACTCATTGATCCGGGCGTAGGTGCACAGCGACCCGATGAGGCCGATGTTCGGACCTTCGGGCGTCTCGATGGGGCACATCCGCCCATAGTGGGAGTGGTGTACGTCGCGCACCTCGAAGCCCGCTCTTTCGCGGCTCAAGCCCCCCGGTCCAAGCGCAGAGAGACGCCTCTTGTGCGTAAGCTCCGCGAGCGGGTTCGTCTGATCCATGAACTGTGACAACTGGCTTGAACCGAAGAACTCCTTGATCGCAGCCACCACCGGCCTGATGTTTATAAGGGTCTGGGGGGTCACCACGTCCACGTCCTGGATGGTCATCCTCTCCCTGACCACGCGCTCCATCCTGGACAGACCGATGCGGAACTGGTTCTGCAGTAGCTCCCCAACGGACTTGAGGCGGCGGTTGCCAAGGTGGTCTATGTCGTCTATTGTGCCAATGCCTCGTATCAGGGCCAGCTCGTAGTTGACTACCGCCACTATGTCCTCTCGCGTGATGGTTTTGACATCTGGCGCGGGAGTCCCGTTATCGATGAGCTTGACAGGGTTGCCGTCCCGGTCTGCTACAACGGCCTCGAGGACTCTCCCGTGCCCGACCATCCGCTGGAGGTTCGCGGCGGCCTTTCTATCAACTTTCTGCCCCGCATCGAGCAGGACCTCACCGGTCGCCCTGTCGATCACGGGCGATAGCAGCTCCCAGCCAACGAGCCTATCGGCAAGGGAAAGTTTCTTGTTGAGCTTGTATCGGCCGACGGCGGCGAGGTCGTATCGCCTCGGGTCAAAGAAGAGAGTCTCAAACAAGGACCGGGCACTCTCTTCAGTAGGCGGTTCACCGGGGCGCAAACGCTTATAGATCTCGATGAGCCCATCCGCCTCCGACTCGGCATTGTCACGCTCGAGGGTGTTCCTGATGGCTTCGCTGTCGCCGAGAAGATCGATGATCTGGGCCTCGGTTCCGTAACCCACGGCGCGGATGAGCACCGTCACGGGAAGCTTACGGGTTCTGTCTACCCTGACCCAGACGCATTCCTGGGAATCCATCTCAAGCTCAAGCCACGCACCTCTATTCGGAATCACGCTGGCAGAATAGAGGGGCTTGCCGTTGGGGTCTATGGTACGCCCGTAATACACGCCGGGCGATCGAACGAGCTGGCTCACGATAACCCGCTCCGCCCCGTTAATGATGAAGGTGCCCTTTTCCGTCATGAGAGGGAAGTCGCCCATGAAGACTTCCTGCTCCTTGACTTCACCCGTCTCCTTGTTGATGAGGCGCACGCGCACCTTGAGCGGCGCGGAGTAGGTCACATCCCGCTGCTTGCACTCTTCGACGGAGTATTTCGGTTCACCGAGCGAGTAGTCAACGAATTCGAGGACAAGGTTACCAGTAAAGTCCTGGATCGGGGATATGTCGCGGAAGGTCTCCAGCAAGCCCTCTGAAAGGAACCACTCGTACGAGCGCTGCTGGATCTCAATGAGGTTAGGGACATCGAGAACCTCGTCGATTTTGGAGAAGCTAAGCCTCTGACGTCGCCCGACCTGTGTCATAACGGCCATCCTGTCACGCCCCCATCTCCCATCAAATATGAGCGGATGACAACACTACGAGCAGGTCACAACGAGTTCCCTGCTGCCTTGCGGATCTGAGAAATTTGTTAGACGTGGAGGAAAAGAAGATCCTATGTAGTATTAATAGATTTGACGAGGGATATGAGCTCGCCATTTGTTGCCGCATTCTTTTATGGTAGCAGACGTTTTGGCCGTTGTCAAGCACAAGGGGCGCCCGCTCGCCTTTCGATATACGCTTCCAGTTTCCTACCAATCATTGGCCAGACGGGTCTCCTGCCGTTGCTGTCAGCATTTACCACAGGATATTTGTGTGAATTCCCAGACATTTCCAGAGGTACTTCCGCTTCAATGTAGAATATCCCAGCGCAGAAGG
>JBFMGS010000008.1:53954-55315 GCA_040752635.1 Bacillota bacterium | reverse complement strand
CGAAGCCGTCGGCCTCCATCTGGGCAACCATTTCTGCCACCACTGCCCACATCACGAGAGCAGAGATGACCCCGGATGAAGGGCAGGCCCGGCGCTCCAACCGTTCAAAGGCTAGCAGAGCGTCGCCAGCCACGCCACCGATGTCAATCACTAGATCGGCCACGTCCCGCAGGAGCTTGCCCGATCCATGCTCAACCGGGGCCTGGGCCGCCTGGGCGCCGGAGGTTAGAGCGATCACCAATACGCCTCGTTCGCGGGCCAGCAGCGCGGATTCAATCACTTCTTTGGCCCTCCCGCTGACCGATGCCACGAATAGCACGTCGCCGCGGCGGACGAGCGCCGGATTGCGAACGTCTTCGATCGTGACCAGGCGAAGCGCTGCCAGCCCTCCTGCGCGGCTCACCAACTCGGCTCCTAGCAGGTGTCCGTGATCCAGAAGGTGCACGCAGCCGCCTTCTTCCAGGGTGCGCGCAGCGTGGCGGGCTGCCTCCTGAATTGTCTGCTGCTGTCCCTGGCGAACTTCCTGGATCAACTCGAGTATTGCGTCGAAATAGCGCTCAGATGACATTCTCATACCTCCGCTTCGTCCGGGATCGCGTCTGCGTTTCCTGCGAACACTTGAACGTGGTTGTTGGCAAAGAAATCGCGGTATGACTGCGGTGGCTCGTTATCAGTAACGACTACTGACACTCTGGCAAGTGGTGCCACCTCGGCAAAACATATGGTATCAAACTTGGAATGGTCTGCGACGAGGATAACCTGTTCGGCAGCCTTCACCATCACGCGGTGGATGCGGGCCTGCTCTAAACGGGCGTCCGTCAGGCCGTACTCCACGGAGACCCCCTTTGTCGATAAGAACGCTTTATCTACGTGGTATCGGGCCAAAGTCTCCTCGGTCTCCCCTCCCAAGAAAGACATGCTCTCCCGGTCCAAGACGCCGCCGCTGCTAATCACGCGGACATTATGCCGCGCCAGCTGCTCCACCGCAGCCCAGGAGTTCGTCACCACCGTGACGTCGCGGACCTGTCCTAGATGCAAGGCTAAGAACGAGATAGTACTGCTGTTATCAAGCATGATCGTGTCGCCGGGCTGGATCAGCCTTGCTGCCATGCGACCCAGCATTTGCTTTTCCGAGCTCAGCATCGTCTGGCGGACCCTCACGGGAAGGTCATGACCCCGTCCGTATCCTGGTGATATGGCTCCACCATGGGTACGAACCAGGAGACCTTCTCTTTCCAGATCCGCCAGATCCTTACGGATGGTAGCTGCGGTAACGTTCAGTTGTTCTTTCAGTTCAAGTACGGTGATTGCTCCATGCTGCTTTACGAGAGCTAGAATGTCGCGGCGTCTCTGTTCCGGTA
>JBFMGS010000008.1:4699-53854 GCA_040752635.1 Bacillota bacterium | reverse complement strand
TCCAGATCCGCCAGATCCTTACGGATGGTAGCTGCGGTAACGTTCAGTTGTTCTTTCAGTTCAAGTACGGTGATTGCTCCATGCTGCTTTACGAGAGCTAGAATGTCGCGGCGTCTCTGTTCCGGTAGCATCGGCCTCTTTTTCCTCCTAAGTTGATAAGCGTAAATCCATGCAGTTCTTCACTGTGCGACCTCCGGACAGGGTCGTCGGTGCTCGCGCTCGGGGTTCCCCCGCAGGCGAAATGCTCTTCTCCGGTTCCGCTACAAGGCCTGCCCTCGGACATGCCTCCCCGTGCCCACAGGCTACAGACCACAGGCTACGGTCTGCGGGCCACAGGTTACGAGCTGCAGGAGGCAGGTGCTGCCGATCTCGCCCATCTCGAAAAGGGGTGTCCCCGCTCCGGGGTGCAAAGCCTTGCCTCCCGGCCGGCGGCAATGCTCGGTCGTCAAAACCACAGCGACCGGTCGAGCGGGAAGGCAAGCACCCGGATGAGATGGCCCGCGCTCACAGGGAGCGTCTCCTTATTGCGCATCCCCTCGCGCTTTGCGAATTCCTCGATGAGGCGTGTGGCAGCCTGGTCCCTGCCTACCTGGTAGGCGGCCATAGCCCACCAAAGATACTGGGGGTTATCGACGATTCCAGATGGCATCGGCTTGCGCTGCTTCACATAAAACCGGTCATAAAGCATGTCAAAGATATCGCGGTCCAGGGAGTTGTCCCTGCTTCCGGCTACAGCCAGGAAGAGGATGTTGGAAAGCGCATCGGGGTACCACGTGTCCATCTTGGTGTATCTCGTCCCGTCAGCGCTGATCGACATCGCATAATAGCCTTCGTCGGTCAGCCAGAACTGGTTGCGCAGGCCGTCCATGGTCTTATCGGCGAGAAACGCAAAGAGATTCTCGTAGGCGATATCTCCCAACGTCGCAGAGATACTCCAGGCTGCAGCAAGCCCGAGCCAGACTTCGGCGTTGTCCATCAGGTATTTCACAGGCCATCCAGGCTTCGCAAAGGTGAGTCCATCCCGCCCATATGTCAGGTCTATGGCCTCAAACGCCTTGACAACATAGGGATACATTTGGATGAGAAAATCGCGGTTCCCGGTTACCCGGTAGTACCTCCACGCCGCGAGGACGAAAGTCGCCGCATATGAATCTGTTGAGTCGTAGTCCCCCGTGGGCTTGTAGTCCGGGTAGAGGCCGGTGTAGTCGAATACGGTGCCGTCCGCGTTCATGTGCCTTACATACCACTCAAGCCAGCATCGAGCCGCCGTGAGGAAATCCGGGGTATGCGTCAGCTCATAGGCGCGTAACAGTCCCAGCACGGCGAGGTTGGAAAAGTACGGGATGATTCGTCCTCTGTTTCCTCCGCCACCGAGAACTATGGCGCCATCCGGGTTCTGGAACCCCATGATATGCCGGGCCATCCACGTTATATCCTCCAGCACCCTGGTATCAAGCGATTCGGCTCCCTTGCCGGGTACCCCAGCCTCTCCCGTGGCTCCTGCCGCTCCTGCCGTCGCTACAGGTCGCCTCGGCGCCGTCTTGCGTTCCCCGGTGATAAACGACCAGGTATAGTCGGCCGGCAGCCTGGTGCCGTTTTCATCTATGATCCCCTCCGGCCCGCCCTTGACCACCACCGTGTACTTCGAACGTGCCGCCAGCTCATGATGAGGCGAGATCAGAACCGCCTGTTGTCCCAGGGAGTAGTACAGCAGCACAGGCACATCACGGCCTGTAGAGTCTTGCACGCGTACAGTGGTCGAGTTGACGGCGGATGCATCAAGAGGTTTGTTCACGAAAACCTGCAACACCGGGCGCGTAGACACATCGACCGCGAGATCGCCCGGCTCCACCCATTCCACGTGCAACGGCTTCTTCACCCCGCTCACCACCTTGACATCGTCTATTATGAATTCGGCGTCGCCGCTATCAGGCACGATCGTCGGTTTTATCACGAACCGGTAAATCTCGTCTCCCTTGAGCTGTCGCGATATCTCGGAAAACAGGATGGAGACGTGCGTCCACTTTCCCATCGGGACCTCCTCCATGGGAACAGGGCCCCAGAGAAAGCCACTGTGCTCCTTTGAGAAAGCTTCCACGACTACTGCCTTGTATTTCGCCGTCCCGCCTGCATAAAACCAGAAGTCGAGCGCTGACTCCTGCTCAGTAAAATGGAAGTTCTTGATGAACGCGAGCCCTACCTCTGGCTGACTGGGATTAGCCGAGGCGCGCCCCAAGAGCGCCTGTTTCCCGCTGTGGACGTTGGCGGTGGTAATGGACTTGTTCCCGTTCTTGCCGTTTGTCCACCAATCCCAGGTATCACCTGATTCGAAGTCATCCGAAAAGACCACCTTCTCGGGTTGCGCCTCCTGGGCAACTGTCGAGGCTGGAGGCCATAAGAGAAGCGTGGTCAGTAAGACACCCAGCGCCATGCGAGGTGTTAGTCTGAAGATCCTGGGGGCCTTGGCAATCCTCATTTGCAAAACCTCCTGTTCAGCACGCACTTCTACGCATGACCAGGCTCGAACCTCAAGGAGTTGGCGCTGCTTCGCACCTACAGATTTGCATGTACAATTCCGCCTCATGTCTACGTGATCCAGCTTGACGCGCCGCGGAACCTTAAGCCTTTCCGACGCCTTTTGCGCCCTTCACGCCTCATCGCGTCATTACGCCGCAGGGCCGCCGAAGACAGACCACGGCCTCAAACGTACGCACTCCTCTGCTATGCTTTGATCGCCCCGCTCGTAAGCCCCTCGATAAACGTCCGCATGCTGGCGAAAAAGAGCACTACCAGGGGAAGCGAGGTAATCATATAAGCGGCCATCACCTGTCCGGTTTCCGGCCGCCAGATGCTCGTACGAAAATACGCAATGCCCACCGGAATGGTCTTCAAGTGTTCGCTGGTGATGGTTATCAGAGGCCAGATCAGGTCATTCCATTGTGCCAGGATATTCAGAATCGCCACAGTACTTAGGATGGGCATGGAAAGAGGGATGGCGATCCTGAGGCAGCTCGCAAGCTCCGACGCACCGTCAAGCCTGGCGGCCTCGAAGAGCTCCTCCGGGATCGACGCGAAGAAAGTGCGCAAAAAGAGTATGGAGAAGACCTGGCCTCCGGCTACGTACGGCAGGATCAGCACCCATCTGGTATCGAGCAGGCCCAGGCGTTTCACCAAAACGAACCGGGTGATCAGCGTGAGAGTGCCCGGAATCATCACGATCCCCAAGATCGCGTAAAAGAGAGCCTCCTTGAAAGGAAACGCGAACCGTGCGAAGACGTATGCGGACATAGACGAGACCACGAGAATCAGGGTCGTAGCCGCAACGCATATGATAATGCTATTCGCGATGTAGGGCGCAACCTTGGCCCATGCGAAGGCGTAGTTCTCCCAATGAAACGGGCGCACCACCTGCCAGAAGTACACCTCAAACTGGCTTTGTGTCTTGAGAGAAGTGATGAACATGAAGGCGAACGGGTAAAACGTAAGAACTACGATGATCCACAGCAAAAGGTGCTTGGATAGTTCTACCCAGGAGTTTCCCCGGTTGGCACTCACTATTGCCCACCCCACAAAAGCGTAGTTGCAGGACCCAAGCTGGTGGCCGCAAATCCGTACCACTTTACTATCCAAATTTCAAACGCGCCGCGCAATCACTGGCAACCCCTTCTCAAAGTCAGGGAATAGGGGAATAAAGATCAACTTCTAGCTTGATACTCTATGCCCGACTTCAAGTACTTCATGTTGGCATACGTCAGCCCCATTATGATCACAAACATGCAGACCCCAATGGCCGAAGCGTAGCCCATCCTCCCGTATTTGAAAGCATTGTCGTACAGAACAAGCCCCGGAACCGTCGTAGCAAACCCCGGGCCGCCTTTCGTCAGGATCAACTGCACTCCAAAGCCTTGAATCCCGCCGATGAACCCCATTATCACGTTGAGCTTCACCTGGCCCATGATGAGGGGAAGGTCGACCTTAAAGAAACGGGCGAGTCCCTGTGCTCCGTCCAGCCTACAGCAGTCAAAAACCTCTTGCGGGATATTCTGCAGCCCGGCCAGGTAAATCAACACGCCTATACCGCCTACCCACGGGAACCCCATAAACATCAGGGCGTAGAGGGCGACCCTGGGGTCTCCCAGCCACTCCCTGGCTAGGCGCCCGAGGCCTACCGCTCGGAGAAGCTGATTTGCCAGCCCATATGTCGGCTCGTAGATATACCCCCACAAGAGCATTCCCACGATGCCGGGGATCAGGGCAGGGAGCACCAATAGAACCCTGTATATGTATTTCCACCGCAGACTCCTCAGGCTAAAGAGGACCTCGGCGACGAGGATCGGCATGACCAGCCCCACGCCCATCCCGAAGGTCATCAACTTTAGCATGTTGACAACGGAGATGCGAAGCACCCAATCGTCGAAGAGAATCTCCTTGTAGTTTGCAAGTCCTACGAAGCGGTTTACGTAAAACCCGTCCCAGTCGAAAAAGGAGTGGTAAACGGCGGAGAAGGCAGGATAGTATTCAAACAACAGCAGCAGCACGAAAGTGGGTGCAAGAAAGAAATAGACAAACTTCTTTCGCCCGATTTCCTGCCAAACTGTCCTGCGCTTCACCGCCGCTCCCCCCGCTTACAGTTACTCCCGCTGTACCCTGTTCCCACCTTGCCAGGCTGGCCCGCAGCACCCAAGGGTACGACCAACCGCATTGCCCAGCGCTAACTAGGCAGTCAGAAATCCACGCCACTTTCGGGATATGACTCTGCTGGGGTTGCCGGTGTTGCACTCGGTACTATCCAGATTCGGAACGCCCCTAGCGCAATCACCGGCAACTCCAAGGTGCCAAGCGCTTCCAGCCCTGACTTAGAAGGCGCCCTAATACATCATCTGGCTGGAAGTTGGCTAGAAGTTACTTACCCCCACCCCAGTTATTCTGAGACGTCCAGTTGTTCTCGCGGGCGAGCTGCTCCGCCGCTCTCTTCATCTCGCGCCCCAAAGTCTGCACGAACTTATCCATGGTGAGACCGCCCGAGAGAAGAAGCTGCAGGTTCTTGAACTTCATGTCGCCGAACGGACCCGTGAGCGAAAGCTGGATCTTCGGGTTGGCTTCGGGCGCTACGAACGCCTTGACCTTTGGGTTGGCCGGTTCAACACCCTTGATGATCGGGGGCATATTGTACGCCTTCTCCAGGACGGTGGCGTTCTCCGGCGCTGTCATGAACTGAAGGAAGTCAATAGCCAGGTCTAAATTGCCCCTCTTCACAGTGGCTGTCGGGATGGTCCAGGTTATGCCCGCCTCCCCCGGCCTGCAGGTCGAGCCTGTTGCATACGGCGAGGTCTCCCGCGTAATATCGGGGAACACGAAGATCCCGTAATCGAAGCCGCGCTCCTTGTTCTCCTCGATTGACTGGAGCATCCAGCTACCGGCCATAAACAAAGCTGCTTTTCCCGTCGTCCAGAGACGACCGTGATCCGCCGCGCCCACTGCGCCCGCCTGCCAGTACTGAGACCATTTCTTCAAGAACTCATACGGCGCCTGGAACTGCGGATCATCAGCCTTGATCAGATCAAGCTGGATCGCCCTCACAAGCTCGTTCAAGTCAACCTGTCCGTTGGGCTGCAGCACGTCGAGCTTCGGCACCCAGCTCTGCCACATTGTGCCCTCTATGTATCCGACGCTCCAGACCTCCGGCCCGCCCGTGAACGTGGCGGCTTGCGGAACATAGCCCGCGCTTTTCAGCTTCTCGGCCATCTCGAACCACTGTACCCAGGTCTTCGGCGGCTCAAGGCCCAGCTTCTTGAACACGTCCTTGTTGTAGAAGAACGCAAAGGATGACCAGTTCACGGGGATGCCGATGAGTTTCCTTGTGATGGGGTCAGTGCTCACAAAGCCATCCAGCGAACCCGGCTCAAACATGTCTTTCCATGTCTTGCCCGTGTATGGGTTGGTTTTGTTAATGAACTCGTCCAGGGACACTATAAGACCCTTGCGAAAGTCCTCGGAGCCCCAGTTGTTCTGCATGATGTCAGGCGGATCGCCGCCTGCAAGCTGGGTCAAGTGCCAGGTGTGATACTCCGTGCTGGGAATGGTTATGTACTTGACGTCCACATCAGGGTGAGCCTTCTGATAACGAGCTATAACCGTATCTAGCTGTTTGTTGTAGACGTCCAGCATGTAATGGGCGATGGTGATCTGCCTCCTGGCGAAGGCCGCCCCATTTAGGGAAAGGGCAACTAGCACCGCAACGAGGACTATCATACCAGCAGAAACATACCAGCGCCGTCTCATCTTGAGCCCTCCTCTTTCTTTTTCTTAAGGTCTACCCGTACCGGAAACACCACTCTCCAGAACTCCGGAACCATCCCTACTGCTTACCCTGGGGCAACTCTGCCATGAGAGTTCCCTTGCCCGAGCAGGGCGCACATCTCCGCGGGCCATCACCTCCCCTCCACAAAGACGAGTATCTAAAGGCGAACCGGTCCCCGCTTCATGTATTGGCGCTTGCTTCCCGGATATCTCTCAACCGAATAGAACTGCCTCCGTGTATGGAGTCCACGCTGAGTGATCATTTATTATCGTTCACATGCGTTATTCTGCGTCCAGTTGCGTTTTCCTTCTTTTCCACAATTCTTTTCTTAGATAAGATACCGGCAACGACCCGCACCCAAATTCCATAGAGGACTTGGGCCTACAGATGGCACTTCTACTATTGCTGCCGATAGCTCCATATCCTGGACCCGGCTCTAATCATTGAAGACGGCCCAGCAGGAGCAACAACAGGCCTCCAAACGGATCTCCAGGCCAGAATGCATACGATTACACTCGCAACTAGCGAGCATTGGGTTCACTACCGCGTTCGACCTCGCTACTCTATGAGTAGCGCGGGACCCTTGCGAAGTCACATACGTTCTGCTATGGCGGCCGCTGCTCCACCCGGCTACCGTTATCAGGTCTACGATATATTTGCTGGAATGGTTACCACTTAGTACTTGACGGTGCGAAAACCTGGGTTTATAATGTAAACGCATACACGAATTTCGAGTGGTGCAGATCCGGGAGACGTGGGTGGTTGCAAATAGTAACGATGACGTCGGGCCGTATGATTACGACATGCGGCTAGCGACGAACCGGCACGTTTAGCAGGCATAGCCGTCTCTAGCAGCGAGGAAACACGACTCTCTTTCCCGTCCTCTTGCTTATGCGGCGTGCGTGCAGCGGCGCTTGGCTACTTAGACGCGTAGCCGGGGTGATGGTGTCTCAACCTGAAAACATTGTATGCGTATACAGGCAATGGAGGAAACAACCTTTGAACCAGCGGGACATTGCGCGAATTGCAGGAGTTTCCACAGCGACCGTGTCCAGGGTGATCAACAAGACCGGCAATGTGGCGCAGGAGACCTACAAGAAGGTACTGCGAGTCATTGAGGATCAGGGATATGTACCCGACACAATAGCCAAAAGTCTGAGGATGCGCCAGACGAAAACGATAGGCTTTGTTATCCCGGACATCGGTAACCCGTTCTTCCCTGAGGTGTTAAAGGGAGTTGAATCGGTGTGTGTTGAGTATGGTTACAACATAATTCTCGGGAACACCAACGAAGATGTCAGGACAGAGAAGGCGGTTGTCCGGAATCTTCGACAACAGAGGGTTGACGGCTTATTGATGATTCTAGTCGATGAGTCCGGGGCAACGCTACGCTGGGGCTTGAAAGGATCAGAGAGTCGGCTTCCGATCGTGTTCATAGACCGCCACATCGAGGGGTTCCAGTATGACTCGGTGATAATCGACAACGAGGGAGGGGCGTTTCAGGCCACTGATTATCTACTGCAACTAGGCCACACGAGAATAGCGATCATTCACGGACCTGAGAACATGACGCCCGGTGGTGGCCGCTTGAGAGGGTATCTGCAAGCCATGCGCGCAAGAGGGGTGGAGGTGGTATCGGATTACGTGAAGGAAGGCGACTTCCGAACGAGATCCGGTTATGAACTGGCGAGGCACCTGATGTCGCTGCCCACCCCGCCGACAGCCATCTTCGGCGGCAACAACCTGATGACAATGGGTATCTTTGAAGCTCTTCGTGACATGGGGGTTCGAATTCCAGACCAGGTGTCTCTCGTTGGGTTTGATGATTTCTTGCTGGCAGCTTACCTTACTCCGCCGCTGACAGTGGTAGACCGCCCGATGTCGGACATGGGGCGAATAGCAACCGAACTATTGATTTCGCGCATAGAGAACCGCGATCAGACGGCAGTCCGTAAGGTTGTTTTACCAACGAAGTTAAGAGTGAGGCAGTCATGTAGAGAATTACGCTAATGCTCACGTTTGCAATGCTGACATAGGAGAGTGGATGTTCATCCAGACCAGGTCGTAGTGTAGCGAAATATCATAGCCAGCTCCAGAGTATGTGAGTTCGCCACGCATTCTTCTCTGCCTGAAGGCGTCACCCGTTTCAGTGCTCAAGCGCTGAGAAAGGGTCGATAAATCAAGCATAAGATTGGAGGCGCGCGAACGTGACTGTAAGAGAAGTTAGCGTGAGGGTTCTCCGTCCCACCCGGGACAACTTCAAACCGTTTGGCACGCTCATTGAGCTGCCAAATACCAAACCATCGGTATCGGTCAGTGGAGTACTGGATTATTGGGACCAGGTTGTAAACCTCAACGTCAGCAACGGACATGCGGAGCTTGGCTTTCTCGCAACCAGATTTCGGCCCTTCGAATTCAACACCATGGAAAGACACTCGAAAAGCGACGAAACTTTCATTCCCTTAGAGGGCAAGGCCTGTATCTTCGCTCTCGCTCCTGCATCTGACCCAGCGAACCCCGATCAACTACCGGATCCTTCGCAGATTGCTGCGTTCATTCTAGACGGCTCGGTTGCGGTGAACCTGGACGCCGGCGTGTGGCACTGGGCTCCGTTTCCGCTGGCAGAGAGCATGAACTTCGTTCTTGTCCTACGTAAAGGGACTGTCGAAGAGGACATAGACCTCCATGACTTTACGAAAGAGTTGGGTGTCAAATTCAAAATCTCATTGTGATAAGGGTCGTAGCGCGAAAACCAGCCTGGATAGGAGTTGGGACGATGGCTGAGGTCGTTCTCCAGAACGTTTGCAAGAAATACGGGGAGCTTGAGGCGGTCAAAGACGTCTCATTCGAATGTAGAGACGGGGAGCTCCTGGTGTTGCTCGGCCCGTCTGGTGCAGGTAAGACCTCTACCTTAAAGATGATCGCAGGTCTCGAGAGAGTCACATCCGGCCATATCCTCATAGACGGCCGAGAGGTTAATGGCCTGGAACCCCGACAAAGACGCGTTGCTATGGTATTCGAGAATTACGCGCTTTACCCACACTTATCCGCCTTTGAGAACATCGCTTCGCCGCTAAGGGCTGTAGGTATGCCTTCTGAAGACGTGGAGACGCGCGTGCGAGATGTGGCAAAGTTACTGCAGATAGAGCAGTTGTTGGACCGAAAGCCTGCTCATTTGAGCGGCGGGCAACAGCAGAGGGTATCTTTTGGTAGAGCGCTCGCTAAAGAAGCAGACGTATACCTCATGGACGAACCGTTGTCTCACCTGGACGCAAAGCTGCGACACGAGATGAGAGGGGAGCTGAAAAGGCTTCACGGCGAACTCGGGAAGTCCATGATCTACGTCACTCACGACTTCAGGGAAGCGCTGGCTCTGGCGGACCGGGTGATTGTGCTCGACAAAGGTTCGATCCAACAGGTGGGAAGCCCGGCCGAGATTTACGACCAGCCTGCTAATGACTTCGTTGCGGACCTCATAGGCGAGCCGCCTATGAATTTGATCAGTTGCCGAGTTACACAGCTTGACGGTTCCCTTTCTTTCGAATCAGAGACCTTTTCTCTCCGAGTACCACCTCATGCTGTCCCGCTCTTACAGAACCTGGCCACCCCGAGAGACGTTCGAATTGGGATTCGACCTACACAGATCGCGGTGGATTTCCGCCCGACTGCACCGGACTCATTGAAGGCAGAGGTCTATGTTCTCGAGCCACTGGGCGCAGTTAGCGTGCTCACTGTAAGATTGGGGGCCAGCCTGGTGAGAATCAGGGTAAGCGAGGACTTCCGTGCAGAGATCGGGGACGAAGTGTGGCTCCGGCTTGCCCAGGACAAGATCCGCATCTTCGACGCCGCATCCGGCAAGCGGATCGTATAGGTTTCGGTTGTGACGAGGTCTCGGCTTTAACGCAAGTACAACTGGAGCGGTTGCCACAAGGGAGAGGTGCTAATGGGAACTGTCGTCTTGCAGAACGTCTGGAAGAAATACGGCGAGGTCGAAGCAGTAAAGGACCTGAATCTCGAGTGCAAGGAAGGCGAATTCCTGGCGCTCCTCGGCCCGTCAGGATGCGGGAAAAGTTCCACTCTAAGAATGATAGCAGGACTTGAAAAGATAACTCTCGGGTCCATCTTGATCGACGGGCGTCGGGTCAACGCTCTGGAGCCGCGACAGAGAGATATCGCCATGGCGTTCGAAGCTTATGCCTTGTACCCGCATCTGACAGCTTATGAGAACATCGCTTTCCCCTTGCGGGTGAGAGGGGTGAGGCAGCAAGAGGTAGACAGGCAAGTCAAAGAAATCGCTGAGATGCTGGATATAGGTGGCATCCTGGACCGCCTTCCCAGGAACCTGAGCGGAGGCCAACAGCAGCGGATATCCTTTGCTCGCGCTATGGTGCGGCCTGCCCGCGTGTACCTGATGGATGAACCCCTGTCACACCTGGACGCCAAACAGCGAAGCCAGTTGAGGAGCGAACTGAAGCGCCTTCATCGCCTGAAGGGCCTCACGATAATATTCGTCACGCACGACCAAATTGAAGCCATGGCCATGGCTGACAGGATAGCTGTGATGAACCTGGGCGTGTTGCAGCAACTTGGAACCCCGATGGAAGTGTTCAACCGCCCGAGAAACTTGTTTGTAGCAGATTTCGTGGGTGAGCCGCCGATGAACTTTCTGGACGTGGCGGTCCAAGTCGAAGGGGAGCACGTTTTGCTCATCGGAGACGGCTTCACATTGAGACTGCAGGACAAGACTTTTAGTGTGGCGGTATCGAACCTGGCGGGATCAAAGGGGATCCTGGGGATACGGCCGATGTATATCGACCTCCAAACGGAAAAGATGTCTGCTAATTCAATCCCGGGCGAGGTGATGCTTTTCGAAAGTCTGGGCGATACTGCTGTAGTTACGGTTCGGGTCGGCCAGAGTATCATCCGGGTTGAAACATCGCCAGATACGCATGTTAGAGCCAGGGGTAACGTGTTCCTCCAGTTCAACCCGCGACACGTGCACCTCTTTCATAAGGATACTGGTGTCAATCTATTCCATTAGGCAGGGGTACCTGTGGTGATGTGAGTGGCCATTGTCCGTAGTACTGTCCTGTGGAGTGGATCTCTACTGCAAGGCGGTCCAGATAAGGAGGTGGGAGGAATAGACGCAAGCACGAAGGTACGAGTACCAGGTGTCTGTTTCAAATGGGAACGGCTGATCCAAATTCTCATTTAGGAGGGTGAGTACAGTGGTGAAGATGTCCCGCAGGCTTGTGCTTGTTACCGCGATGATGCTTGCTATTTCACTTGTGATTGGTGGCGGAATTGTCACAGGTCAGTCCCGCAAACCCTTTGAGGGAGTCAAGATCGTGGCCTTCGGCGATGCAGGCCATAACCTCAAGCCGTTTGAGTGGTACAAAGACAAGATAAAAGAGGAGTCCGGGATCATTATTGATCAGGTTGTAGGCGTACCCTTCACCAGCGTCTACGAGAAGCTGAAGACGGAATTCGTGGCTCAGACCGGAGCCTACGATTTGGTGATTTTCTACCCGGCATATCTCGGGGAGTTTGCTGGGCTCGGTTACCTCATGCCCCTCGACGACTACGCAAAGAAATACGATCCTAAGCTTGACGACGTGTCAACCGGCGTACGCGAGCTGAACATTAGGTATGGCGGTAAACTATACGCACTCCCATATGACGGGGACGTCTTGAACCTGTATTATCGCAAAGACTTGTTCAGCAATGAGGTCGAAAAGGCGAACTTTAAGAAGCAGTTCGGACGCGAGTTGAAAGCGCCGGACACCTGGGACGAGTTTCTGGATATAGCCAAGTTCTTTACCCGCAAGAAGGGTGAGAAACTCGCGGGCGAGACGCTGAAGGAGGATTTCTACGGCTCGGCTGAGTTGGCGGCGCGTGGCTTTTCATATGCTTGGTGGCTTGCCAGGTTCGGAAGCCTGGGCGGCGTGTACTTTGATGAGGACATGAAACCGCTCATAAATTCTGATAAGGGAGTAAAGGCTCTCGAGCTGTTTAAGGCGAGCCTGAAGTATTCTCCCCCCGACGTGATGGCGTATGGCTATGAGGAGTTGAAAAACGCCTACCTCGAAGGCAAGGTAGCGATGGTCGTCCAGTGGTCCGATATCCAGAAGAAAGCCCAAGATCCCAGGATTTCGAAGATCGTCAACCGATCGGGCATTGCCGCGATTCCGGGCACGAAAGCAGGAGACAAGATTGTCCGGTCTGCGCCGATGCCGGTAGGGCGGGTTCTCGCGGTGCCGAAGACAGCGAAGCATCCTGAGGCGGCCTACTGGGTAGCCAGGTACCTTTCCGTCGAGACCAGCCTTCATGACGTCTCCTCGTCAGAGACCGGCCTTGACCCATACCGCAAGTCTCACTTCACCAGCCCGAAAGCCTTCGCAGGCCTTCTCGGCAGCGAAGAAGCTGCTAAGGAATACCTGGAGACTGTTGGTGTCAACCTGGAGAATGCGTATCCCGAGATCAACATCCCCGGGGCGGGAAACTATCAGGACGTTCTGGACCTCTATATCAACCGGGCCCTGAGCGGTGAAATGACACCCAAGGCGGCACTGGATGCTGCAGCGAAGGAATGGGAGCAGATCACCAAGAAGCTCGGGGCGGCTAAGCAGAAGGAGATATACTTGAAGGCTGTCGAGACGTGGAAGTCACTGGGCATATGGAAGTAACGACAAAGCGGTGGGGCCGCTCGTCCCCGGGTGGCCCCACCCATGGCTTCGAAGTGCACCAGAGTGACCGGCAGAAAGGAGATGCCGAGCAATGAACCCCGGAGGTATCGCGCCTGCCAGGGCCCGAGATCTCAGCCTGTGGACCGACAAGAAGCTACCCGTGTTGTTTATTGCACCTGTAGTAGGTATCCTGCTCGCTCTCGCCATCGGACCGCTACTATTCATCTTCATCACCAGCTTCACGTCGTGGGAACTCGTTTCCATGGCGCCGCCGCAATTCGCTTGGTTCGGTAACTACGCTAATATCTTAGCGGACGGCCGGTTCTGGAACGCAATGAAGAACACTCTTATCCTTCTGGTGGGAGGAGTGGGGCTGCAGCTAGTTCTCGGTCTTGCGACGGCGCTTCTGCTGAACCGAGAATTTAGGCTGAAAAAGCTCGTTACATCGCTGTTTCTTATTCCGATCACGATTGCTCCGGTTGTTGTCGGCTTTCAGTGGCGGGTCATATACCATGAATCCTTCGGCCCGCTGAACTACATCATTCGTGCTCTTCATCTTGGCAACGGGTTTGCCTGGCTTGCGGATACCCGAACGGCTCTCTTCTCGATCCTGGCCGCCGAGGTGTGGCAGTGGACCCCCTTTGTTACCGTCGTGTTGCTCGCAGGGCTTCAATCGATATCCCCTCGTGTCTACGAAGCAGCTAACGTTGACGGCGCTACCCCCTGGCAGGTGTTCCGGCGTGTGACGCTTCCCCTCCTGAAACCTACCGTAATCATAGTGGCGCTGTTCCGGGTCATGGACGTCTTCAAGATCTTTGACCTGGTCTTCCTGCTCACGGGAGGAGGCCCTGGATCGGCGTCGGAAAGTGTGAGCCTTTACACGTATATCAACGGCTTCAGGTACTTCAGCATGGGGTACGCGACAGCACTGGCGGTGATTCAGCTCGTGATCGTGACCGTGATCTGCATGCGCCTGGTTAAAATGATGAGAGTGGGGAGGGCGTGAGACTATGAAAGAGCGGGAGATCCGGTCGAGCAAGTCGTGGCAGGCCGCGTTAGTTTACTTCACAATAGGAGTTCTGCTCTTATTCAACCTTTTCCCCGTGTACTGGATGTTCGTGGGGTCGGTTAAGCAGCGCGGGGAGTTCTACACGTCGCCACCGGTGTTTGTACCCAAGCAGCTAGAGTGGCATAATTTCAGCAGGGCTCTTGAGCGTGGCGGGGCGAAGGGTATCAAGGACAGCCTCGTCGTGGCGGGATCCAGCGCGGCGCTGGCGATCGTCCTGGGCTCTCTGGCAGCTTACAGCATCGCCAGGTACAGGACCGGTGGCGACAACCTGTCCTTCTGGATCCTCTCGATTCGGATGGCGCCGCCGATAGCCGGCATAATCCCCATATTCATACTGATGCGGTATGCAGGGTTGCTCGACACCTATCCTGCGTTAGTGCTTGCCTATTGCCTGTTTAACCTGCCATTTGCGGTCTGGCTCATCAAGGGGTTTTTTGAGGACATTCCTGCCGACATAGAGGGAGCGGCGCTGGTTGATGGTTTCAACCGCCTGCAGGTGTTCTGGAGAATCGCGCTGCCGCTTGCGGTACCCGCTCTCATCGTGACCGGCCTCTTCTGCTTCATATTCTCCTGGAACGAGTTTCTCTTCGCCCTAGTCTTGACGAGATCGAGAGTGACCACGCTCCCCGTGATCATATCAGGTATGGTCGGTGGACACGAGATCATGTGGGGTGAGATATCCGCTCTATCTGTACTAACGTCGCTTCCCGTAGTAATCCTTGCTTTGTTGCTGCAGAGGTATCTCGTGAGAGGGCTGACGCTTGGAGCTATGAGGGGCTGATGAGGAGATAGGCGTGCACGATGCACCGGCAACGTTGGAACATCTGGCAACGCGATTTTGGCGAGGCAGGGGGAGGACCATGGCGAATAGAGAACCCAGGATCACCGTTGTAGGTAGTTTTATGATGGACCTCATGTCAAGAACACCGAGGCTCCCGGTAGCAGGAGAGACTGTTATGGGAGGCCCTTTTCGGATGGGCCCCGGCGGGAAGGGCTCCAACCAAGCCGTCGCTGCCGCAAGGCTGGGCGCCAAAGTGTGCATGGTAGTCTCCCTGGGAAGGGACTACTTCGGCGATGTGGCGTACGAGAACCTGGTTAAAGAGGGTATACAGGTGGACTTCGTCAAGCGAGTTGACAACGTCTGTACCGGCGCCGCCTTGATAATGGTTGACGAGGAGAAGGGCGAAAACATGATAGTGGTGGCGCCCGGGTCCAACAACGAGCTCGAGCCGAGCGATGTTGAGAAGGCCAGGGATCGGATCCTGGGTTCGGACTACGTGTTGCTGCAACTGGAGATCCCGATGCATACTGTGGAGTACGCCATCAAATTCGCGCATGCAAACAACGTGGGCATTGTGTTGAATCCGGCGCCCGGGAGGCCGGTCCCTGACGATTTACTATCCAAAGTCGACGTACTGACTCCCAACGAGACAGAGGCGTCTGCAATCACCGGCCAGGCTGTGGTGGATGACAGAACCGCCGAAAAGGCGGCTAGAGATTTGCTGGCGCGGGGATGCCGCAATGTTGTGATCACTCTCGGGGCCACCGGGGCCCTCGTAGTAAGCCACACCGGCGTATATCACGCACCTGCCTTCGAGGTGAAGGCTGTGGATACTACGGGCGCCGGCGATGCATTTAACGGCGCACTGGTCGTTGCTCTTGCGGAAGGGCGGCCTTTGCTTGACGCCGTTGAGTTTGCCAATGCAGCCGGTGCCATTTCTGTGACGAGAGTGGGTACAGCACCGGCCATGCCCAGGCGACCTGAAGTCGAGGAGTTTCTGGCCGGGCGACGGCGCGAGTAACTTAGCGGAGCTGGCTGGGGAGAACATTGATGTTTTCCATGACGGTGCGAGGGTAAAGAAAAACCCCTGTTGGAGCACGCGGTGTGCCAGTCAACAGGGGTCGCCAAGGGTCGCCGGGCAGAACGTCACGGCAACATACGATCTACCTCCGATAGCTGTGTCCGGTTGTGCTTATACAGGAACCAAAAGGTCCCCGTGTTGCTTGGCTTTGCCCTCTTTTTTCAGCGGCACCAAGTTTACCTTCAACGCACAACCCAGGACCTTTGCCATCCGCTCCAGAGTCTGTAATGTAATACTGGTATACTTTCCTGATTCCAGGCAAGATACAACTGACTGTTTAGTCCCCATGCGCCTTGCCAGTTCCTCTTGGGTCATGCCGAGCCTCTTGCGCTGTTTGATGATCTCCCTGACCACCTGGTAACCGGGCGCCAACTCCCTTATAGGTTAAAAGTGGATGGAAGCGAGACTGGATAGGGAGCTTGAGGTCATAGACGAAAACGGTGCTTACCCCGCCTGTTGACTTGTTCGTCTCGCGAAATAGTACAGCGCTCCTCAAGTTCTTGCATGCGACTTAGAAGCTAGGGCCTGCGTTTATATGATAGTATATACGGTTGGGAGGCTCCTGAGCTTGTTCGGGGTCGCCTCAAACGATATTAGGCCCTTCATACGTAGCGCGGTCAAGCTGCTTTGACTGGGCCCGGGGGCAAGGAGGACACAGCAAGATGAAGGATCACATGCGGGCTGCAATGTTGCACGGTCCGCGCCAGTTGCGCGTTGAGCGCGTGCCGTTGCCAAAACCGGGCCCCGGGGAGGCTCTCATACGAGTTGCTGCGTGCGGGATCTGTCCAAGCGACGTTCGGCTATACACCGGGCAAGCACGCATACCTGAAGCCAAGTTGCCGTTTCTCCCCGGACATGAGTGGGTCGGCGAGGTAGTGGAAGTTGTAGGAACGGCGCCGTCGCAAATTCGCCCGGGAACCCGGGTGGCAGCATGTTGGCTGGCTTCGTGCAACCAGTGCGAATTCTGCCGTCGAGGGCTGCCGAATTACTGTGTAAGAGACAACCGTGCGCGCGTCGTCGGCGGGTTCGCGGAATATGGTAAGGCGCCTCTAACGAGTCTCTGGGTTATTCCGCCCTCTATGTCGTATGAGGAAGCCGTCTTTGCAGAGCCGCTTGCGTGTTGCATAAATGGGCAGGAGAGAAGCGGGATTTCGGTCGGGGACGATGTCCTCGTAGTTGGCGCAGGCCCCATCGGCCTGCTACACGCTCAGCTTGCTCGCGTTAGAGGTGCGAGGGTGGCCATCTGTGACCTCAGCGCTGGAAGGCTGGAGGTTGCGCGTGCACTCGGTATCGAAAGGATAGTTTGTCTGGAGCCCGGCGAGTCCCCAGGCTATGAAACAGCGGTGAGACGGGTCCGGGAAATGACAGGAGGTAATGGCCCCGACAAAGTTATAGTTGCGGCGAGTTCAACCGGAGCGGTTGCCTGGGCCCTAGGCGTCGTCGCCCCGTGTGGGACCGTAAACATCTTCGCCGGTCTTTATCCCGAGGGTCGCCTTGACGTGGATCTCAACGTCATTCACTACAAGCAGATTGAGCTCACGGGCAGCCATGATTTCAACCACGGGCATTTCAACCTTGCGATGAGGCTTCTCGAAAGGGGCCAGATCAACGTCAGAAGCCTCATAAGCCACGTGTTGCCGCTGGATAGGCTTGAGGAGGGCCTTCTCGTAGTGGCAGAGAGAAGGGGGATGAAAGTCATCGTCAGTATGTGAGGATTCTTGTTTCTCCCCGGGATTCACCGACCCTTACCTCCACAGCCCTGGATGGGACGGAAGAGACTTATGAGAAACCCGCGCAACTGCGAAGCCGCAACGACCTTGGCCTGTCAGGCTTCCAGGGGCTGCCGTGCAGCGAACAAGACAGCCGCAGATAGGACCCCACTGCTACCAGGCCCGCGTCAGTACGCCTGTCAATCTGCCCAGAATCGGTAGGTCCGCCACCAAGATCTACCATGAGAATTCTTGTGACACTGAAGAAGGATTTTCCCCTACGGCAGAGAATAGTATACTCAGCACATATGTCCATAGGTATTGCACATTTGTTCTACACGCAAGGGATGGCTTTTGGTCGCGGCCCGACAGTGACCGCGAATTGCTCGTGCGCCGCCCCTGTGATGAACATCCGTGTAGACGCCGTGCGAGCAAGGAGGGCGAAACGTTGATCCCAAAGACCATGCTGGCAGCGCGGTTGTATGCTCCTGGTGATATTCGTATCGAACGCGTCCCGGTCCCGGAAGTCGGGGAGAACGAAGTGCTCATTAAGGTAGCGGCGGCAGGGATATGCGGTTCAGATCCGTCCCGGGCTATGGCTACCGGAGCCTATTCGTACCCTATCACTATCGGGCACGAGTTTGCGGGAGAGGTTGTAGATATAGGTCCCGACGTCAAAACTGTAAGACCCGGGGAGCGCGTCACCGCCATTCCGCTGATCCCATGTGGCTCATGCGTTTATTGTAAGAGCGGACAGTATAACCTTTGCGATCACTACGACTATATCGGCTCCAGGACGGACGGGGCATTTGCGGAATATGTCAAGACCCGAGCTGAGAATGTTCTCGGGCTTCCCGAGGGTCTCGATTTTGAGACTGCTGCTACGACTGACCCTGCCGCTGTCGCCCTTCATTCTATCAGGAAGGCGGGGGTCACCGTTGGGGATACTGTCGCGGTTTTAGGAACGGGTCCGATTGGGCTTTTCACTGTTCAGTGGGCAAGAATTGCTGGCGCCGTCATGGTAGTGGCAGTAGACATCTACGACGAGAAGCTAGAGATCGCGCGACGTCTGGGAGCCGATGCATGTATCAATGCCCGGGTAGCGGATCCCATCGAAGTTGTCGATGAGATGACCGGCGGCGTGGGGATCAACCGCGTGATCGAAACCGCGGGAGTTCCACAGACCCAACGCCAGGGCTGCCTTATTGCTTCGAAACTGGGGTCGGTGGTCTTCTGCGGTATATCCCATGCGGGTCTTGATCTTTCAGAGGTTGCTGTGGACAGGGTGATGCGGCGCGAGATTTCTGTGATAGGTTCGTGGAACTCCGGCGATGTGACGGTGCCGCACCAGGACGATTGGAGGACGACCCTCCACTTCATGGGCCAGGGTAAACTGGTGGCTGAACCGTTCATAACCCATCGATTACCTATTTCACAAGTCCCGCAGGCGTTTGACGAGATATGGAACCGGCACATGGTGCATGGGAAGGTGTTGTTCCTGCCACAACAGCCGTAGCACTGCGAGAGGAGAGCGGGGCCAGGGCTTGTCTTGCGCCGGGCTTCCTGAGCCCCGGGGTCAAGGGCCTGCACTCCTGCGCTTTGGAACATCAGGTAGAGGCGGGTCGTCTAGGTCTTTAGGACTGGATGAGAACAGTCGTTGACGGACCGGACGAGAACAAGTCGTTGATAGTCGTTATGGAGGCCGCTGGACGTTTATGGCTCGAAAGCACTACTACCTGGGGATAGACGCGGGCACCCAAAGCTTGAGGGCGGGGCTTTTCGACGACAAGGGTAACCCTGCAGCTCTCGTTAGCGAGGAGTACCCCGTATATCAGGATAGGCCCGGGTGGGCCGAACAGGATGCGGACGATTGGTGGAGGGCGGCGTTAGCGGCCGTGAGACGCTGCCTGCAGGTCTCCGGCGTGAAACCTGCACAGATCGCCGGGATCTCGGTAGATGGCACCTCCTCTACAGTTGTATTCACCGACGAAGACGGAAGACCCCTTCGCCGCGCAATCCTGTGGATGGACTCCCGTAACCCGGGTCAGGCCGCGGCGATCACAGCCACCAGGCACCCTCGACTCAAATACGTGGGCGGACAGGAGTCACCCGAATGGATGATGGCCAAGGCGCTGTGGGTCAAAGAAAACGAGCCGAGGATATGGGACAGCGCGGCCCGTGTGATGGAGCAGACCGACTGGCTGATTTTCATGCTTACAGGGGAGTACACTGCCTCGCGGTGCAACGCCACCTGCAAGTGGCATTACTCCCTGCCTGACGGCGGCTTTGACGAAACGTTCCTCGGAGCGGCCGGGCTGCTGGAACTACGCGACAGGTGGCCGAAGAGTGTCCTCCCTATCGGTGCTCTTGCGGGCGAATTGACTTCGCGTGCCGCCGGAGAGTTAGGTCTCAAGTCCGGTATTCCCGTTGCGGAAGGCGGAATAGATGCACACATAGGCATGATCGGGCTGGACGGCTTGCGACCGGGAAGGCTTTCGGTCATCCTCGGAACGTCCAACGTCCATCTGACCAATTCACAGGAGGCGGTATACCATCCCGGGATATGGGGCCCGTACCCGAGTGCGATGCTCGAAGAACTCTGGCTCATTGAGGGCGGACAGATCTCCTCCGGTTCCATAGTGCGTTGGTTTCGTGACACCTTCATGTTGGGTACAGCAGGTTCGCAGGCACCAACGGCATCAACGGGGGATCTGTACGAAATCATGAACCGCGAGGCTGCAGAAGTGCCGCCTGGCTGTGAAGGGCTGGTTGTCCTCGATCACTGGCAGGGGAACAGGACGCCCCTCAGAGACCCGCTATCCCGCGGCGTTGTCGCCGGGCTTTCTCTCAAACACGGACGCGGGCACCTGATCCGCGCGATCTTTGAGGCGTGTGCTTTTGGGACCAGACAGATTTTAGATACCTTTCGCCAGGCGGGCGTGACCGTTGAAGAGATGAGGGCGTGCGGCGGGGCAACCAAGAGCAAATTGTGGCTGCAAATCTATGCAGATGTGTGCAAAGTGCCCATCGTGCTTACCAAAGTGAGGGAGGCCTCCGTGCTCGGTTCTGCTATTGTCGGAGCTTTCGGCGCGGGTAGATATAGCTCACTTGACCTGGCGGCATCTTCGATGGTCGAAGTAGAGGACGTGATCGAGCCAAACCCTGATGCGTCGGATACGTATGACTTCTACTACGAAAAGTACCTCCGCACCTACGAGGCAAATCGCGGCATACTCCACTCCATGACCGCCAGGGTCCTGGGCGAGCGAGACGCATGACGCTCACGGAGGCCTTCTCGCATGGCGTCCAGGGCAAGGTGGTCCCATTCTCGAGGAGGTGAAATGACGACGGAGGACAGATGACGCATGGCGGTGAAACTCAAGCGGATGGAACTGGCGTCAGTTGTAGCACAACTATCTATTTCAGAGATCTTCTTTAGGGGGGGTTATCAAAGATGCTGAGGAGATTGTCCTTTGGAAAGCACGTGCTCGCTGGGATTATGGTAATGCTCGTGCTCGTGTCGCTCAGCGTGGGAGTTGGCGCGCAGAAACAGTATCGATATACGATCGGGTTTTCACAGGTTGTAATGAACTGCCCCTACTACCTGGCGCTTTATCAAGGGGCAGTTGACACCGCCGAACGTCTTGGCGTCAAGCTCATATGGTTGAACGCAGACAACATCGTAGCGCGACAGATCGCTGACATGGAGGACCTCATCACAAAGAAAGTCGATGGGATAATTGTGAACCCTGTGACTCCGACCGCGCTCGACTCTGCTGTAAAAAAGGCGCTGGCGGCTAAGATTCCCATTATCTGCGCAGACAGAGAATTGGCAGAGGGTCACGTGGGATATGTGGGAATCGATCAGTGGAAAGCCGGGGAGCTCGCCGGCGAACTCATCGGCAAGACATTGAACGGCAAAGGCAAAGTGGTTGAGATCGCGGGAGATCCCGGCGATTCCGCGGGCAAAGGCCGGGGCGGCGGGATGCACGCCGTGCTTTCAAAGAAATACCCCGGTATCAAGATCGTAGGACCGTACATTGCACATTACAACACCGCTGAGGGCATGGCAAGGATGGAGGAAGCCCTCGCCGCCCACCCGGACGTGAAGCTCGTCTACACGCACAATGACGCCATGGGCCTTGGGGCGCTCAAGACTCTCCGCGCTGCAGGGAGAAAGGACGTCTTCGTGGTGGGCATTGACGGCCAGCGGCAGGCATACGAAGAGATAATGAAAGGCGGCCAGTTCATCGGAACGGTAATCAACAACTCTTATGAGATAGCTACTAAGGCGGTAGAAATGATGGTTGATCACCTCGATGGCAAGGCCCACCCGGAGCGGGTGATCACCGGTACCATCCTGGTGACCAAGGAGAATGTTGAGAAGTACTACAACCCTGACAGTATCTTCTAGGAAAGCCCAGGGGAGTTGCGTGACCCCGCCGTGCAGGGACAGGTAAGACGGTGCCTGCATTCCCGGGTCCGGGCGAGCTCGGTGACGAGAGAGCCCGGACCCGGGTGGCGGGGCGTGCGAACCTTAGAGGACGGCTGTTCTTAGAAGGCGGCAGTTAAGGAAACGGGGCTGGAATCATGTTGTCTAGGGAAGTGTCCGGGAGTTCCGGTTTGGAATACAAAGGCTGGCGAGGCGGGCGGCTCGCCGCGTTTTGGACCGCATACAAGCTTTATATCGTATTCGGGGCGCTCGTTGTCATTTCCGGGCTCATATCGCCCCGGTTCTTCACCGTGGAGAACATCATGAATCTGCTGCTCAGGTCGAGCTTTGTGGGCCTTGTGAGCCTGGGGATGACTTTTGTGATCCTCACCGGAGGGATCGACCTGTCAGTCGGTGCAACTTTCGCCTTCGCAGGAGTTCTGCTTGCCACCTTCCAGCATGGTTTCTTTTTCAGGTTCATGCCTGAGTTGACAGCCGGTTTTGAGCAATCTAGAGAACTCGCACCTATCATGCCTTTCCTCCCCACCCTGCTTCTCACACTCGGAGTCGGGGCACTGCTCGGGTTTATAAATGGGGTCCTGGTCACCAAAGCCGGCATGCCTCCGTTCGTCGTCACGCTTGGCGCAATGGTCGCGATTCGAGGTCTCGCCTTTACCTATACCGCAGGGTTTCCGATTCCGGGTATTACTCACGAAGTCGAATGGTTGGGTGCCGGTCGGGTTGGCGTGTTGCCGGTACCCGTTATGATTTGGGCGCTGGTATCAGTTGCGTGCATGTTTGTATTGAGGAGCTCCGTGTTCGGGAAGAAAGTATATGCTGTTGGAGGCAATGAACGCGCCTCGTGGCTTTCTGGGATAGATAGCGACCGGGTCAGAATCATCGTATACACGATAAGCGGGGTGCTGGCAACTCTTGCGGGTGTGCTAATGCTCGGTCGGATGGGCGCGGCCGAGCCGCGCGAGGGTGCCGGTATGGAAGCTGACGCCATTGCAGCAGCGATCATCGGTGGTACCTCTTTGAGCGGCGGGCGGGGCAGCATTGCGGGGACGGTCATAGGCGCGCTGGTGCTTGGGCTTATCTCGAACATCCTCAACCTCATGGAAGTACCGCCATACCCACAGCAAGTTGCCAAAGGCCTGATCATTATCGCGGCGGTGCTCATGCAAGGGGCCACGCGAAGGCGGTAAGCATGGCGCTATGTGGTGGTGGTTATAGTGGCAGATGAGTTTGTACTGCGCATGGAGCACGTCTCGAAATCGTTTCCCGGCGTGAGGGCTCTACACGACGTCTCCCTCTCTGTGCGACGGGGCGAGATTCATTGCCTGGTGGGACAGAACGGCGCAGGCAAGTCAACTCTCATGAAGATCCTCGGCGGGGCTTACAGGATGGACGGAGGCGATATCTTGCTGGATGGGGAAAAGATGATCTTTCCGAATCCCCATGCGGCGCTGAAGGCGGGCATATCAGTACTGTACCAGGAACTGGCGTTGAATCCCTGCCTTTCAGCCACGGAGAACATATTCCTCGGCCGGGAGATCCGGACTCCTCTTGGAACCGTGAATGCCCGCCGGCAACACCAGGAAGCCGAAAGGCTGATAGAGCCTTTCGGTGTCGAGGTTGACGTGGCTGTGCCTGTGGAGCAACTCACTGTTGCGCAGCAACAGATCATTGCAATCGCCAAAGCCCTGTCCTTCAGGGCGAAGGTGATAGTGCTGGATGAGCCGTCAGCCGTGTTGACAGTGGAAGAGCTGGGTAAGCTGTTCAATATAATGAAAGGACTTCAGCGGGACGGCGTGGCAATTATATACATTTCTCACCGTCTTGAGGAAATCTTCGAGATAGGCGACCGCGTCACCGTCCTTAGAGACGGGGAGGTGGTCGGAACGTTCAGGGTTTCGGATGTTACGCAATCGGACTTGGTCCGCATGATGACCGGGAGAGAGGTGGTGGAATCTAACGGTAGAGTAGAGCACAGCGCCGGGGCACCTGTTCTGGAGGTCAGAAACCTTTCCCGCCGGGGAGTCCTGACTGATGTGAGCCTCCACATACTAGCAGGTGAGATCGTAGGCGTGTTCGGACTTGTCGGGGCCGGCAGAACGGAGCTGGCGCACGCACTGGTCGGAGCGGATAGGTCGGATTCGGGGACAATCATCCTGGACGGGAAGGAAGTGAAACCTTCCTCGCCGCGACATGCAATGAGACTTGGAATCGGGCTGGTTCCCGAAGATAGAAAGAGGCATGGCCTGGTGCTTGGCATGAGCGTCGCCGACAACTCGACGCTGACGATTTGGGAGCAACTTTCGAAGTTCGGAGTGGTAAACGCACGGTCTCTCCACGCGACAGCAAAGAAGTCCGTGGATGAATTGAGGATCAAGGTGGCTTCTCTCTCGACGCTCGTAGAAAACCTGAGCGGCGGGAACCAGCAGAAAGTAGTGTTAGCTAAATGGCTTGCAACGGCGTGCAGGGTACTGATCCTGGATGAGCCGACGCGCGGCGTGGACGTAGGTGCTAAAACGGAGATCCACGCGCTCATCAGAGCCATAGCAGGTCAGGGCAAGGCGTTGCTTGTGATATCGTCGGAGCTTTCCGAGATAATGGCGATAAGCGACAGGCTCATCGTTATGCGAAAGGGCAGCATTGCTGGAGAGTTCGTGCCGAAAGAAACCACACAAGAGGATGTTCTTGCTTGCGCGATGGGGGTGAGGGTCGCGTGATGGGCGTGACGGGAGCAAATGGACAACCTGTCGCCACTAGGCTTCATCTTGAGCGTAAGGTGAGACGGGTTGGCGCCTGGCGGGATGCGCTAGGCAGAAACAGTGTGTACATGATATTCCTGCTCCTTGTTATTGTCAGCGCACAGGTCTCACCGGCGTTTCTGACGTGGACTAACATAGCGAACCTTTTGCGGCAGGCAAGCTACATCGGGCTTGTGGCCACCGGTATGACTTTCGTGATCCTGTCCGGAGGCATCGATCTTTCAGTAGGTGCTACTGTCGCGGTATCCGGGGTCTTGCTGGCCTACCTGTTCCACTGGGGTGGTTACAAAGGCTACGTCGTCACTCTTTCGCCGGCGATGCCCGATCCGCTTATTGTCATAACGGCACTTGCGTCCGGCGCTGTGGTCGGCCTGGTAAACGGGTTCTTGATCGCAAAGGCTCAGATCCCTGCATTCGTTGCCACCCTTGCAACAATGGTGTCTATCAGAGGCGTGGCCTACATGTTGGCCGGAGGGAGGACCATATTCGGCCTGGGCGAGTCCCTTTCGGTGTTTGGGTTTGGAAACTTGGGCCGTCTGCCGGTCCCTGTCGCTATCTGGATCGCCTGCCTTCTTGTATCAGCGTTTGTTCTGAAGAGGACCGTTTTCGGACGGTGGGTCTACGCGGTGGGAGGGGACGAAGACTCTGCGAGGTTATCGGGCATCAACTGCGACCGTCACAAGATCCTTGTGTACGTGATCGCCGGCGCGTTTGCCGCGCTTGCGGGGATACTCATGGCGTGCCGTATTGACCAGGGTGAACCCAGGCAAGGGGAGCTCTTCGAATTGGACGCAATTGCCGCGGTAGTCATCGGCGGCACCAGCCTGTCGGGGGGCCGCGGGGGCGTGACGGGCACGGCAGTCGGGGTGTTAATACTCACCCTCATTACGAATGTGCTCAATCTCGTCGGTGTTCATCCTTTCCCGCAGCGAATCGTGAAAGGAATAATCATCCTGGGCGGCGTATTCTTACAGCGCTGGCTTGCATCACGGAGCTAACCAATTGGGGCGGAGCTCTGTGAGGTGTAAACTTCCAGGGTTGGCGGTGTATGCACGTTGAGTGACCTCGGGCGGCTTCGCGACCTCGTCCGCGCTGCAAGATTGTACTATGAGGAGAATCTGTCTGAACGGGAAATCGCTGTATCTTTAGGGACATCAAGATCGACCGTGTCTCGAATGCTGGCGGAGGCAAAACGCAGAGGTATCGTAAAGATATCATTTGCCAGCGGGAACACCGCGGGCTCCGGCGCAGGCAGCGAGCTGCAGCGGGCGTTCGGCCTTAAAGACCTGGTCCTCGTCCCTGCCATTGACGGTGGTGGGGATGCCAGACTCAAAGAGCGGTTGGGTGCAGCGGCCGCGTCATACCTCTCAGAAGTGATTCGGCCGGGGCATAAGGTAGGCATATCCTGGGGGACCACTCTATTCGAAGTAGCCCTAAGGCTCCGACCTGCTAGAATACCAGGAGTCTGCGTGGTGCAGCTAAATGGCTGCGTTGGCCAAGGAGGAGCCTCGTACCTGGGGGCGCAGGTGCTTCAGATGATTGCCACCAAGCTGGGAGCTAAGGCGCTTTCGTTTCCCGCCCCGGCTATTGTTCAAGACCCGGCTCTCAGCGAGGCGTTCAGCAAGGATCCGTCTATTGCAGAGGCCCTGGAGATCGCAAGAGGATCCGACGTTGCTGTTTTTACCGTAGGTGTAGTGGACCCCGCATGCGTTCTTGTTGGGGCAGGCTATCTAACACCAGAGGACATGAAGAATCTGCAGATCAGGGGTGCGGTGGGGGACATCTGCTCTCGTTTCTTTGACAGCCTCGGGCGGATCTGCGACCCTACCCTTGATAAGCGCACTCTTGGCCTATCCCTTTCGAACCTTGCGACGATTCCCCTCAAAATAACGGTTGCAGGCGGTGGACAGAAAGTGGCCGGTATACTGGGCGCTATTCGTGCCGGGTATGTTGACGTCCTGATAACGGACGAGACCACCGCCCGAGACGTGATGAATTTGGCAAGACACCAGGCGCCCAGTGTGAACCAGGTTCGGGTTAACGCGAGGACCGATTCTGAGACGCCGCTGGGTGGTGTGGCCCTGCTATGAGCATTGTGGACAGTGACGAACTCTGTTCGAGGGTGGCCAGGCTCTATTACGAAGATGGACTTACTCAGGCTGAAATCGCGCGGATGGTGGGGGTATCAAGGCCGGTGGTCTCGAGATGCCTCTCGCAAGCCCGGGTAAAAGGCCTTGTCAAGATAGAGGTGTTCGATCCTGAAGAAGCTTGTAAAGAGAGGGCTGAGGTCCTTAAGCAGATATTCGGACTCAAGGAAGTCATAATCGTCCCAAACTCAAAGGACGACGACCAGGAGGCAAAACGGGCTGTCAGCGAGGTTGCAGCCTCGTATCTTCACGGTATTATCCGCGACAGGGCCGTGATAGCTGTTTCCTGGGGGACGACTATGTATGAAGTGGCCGGAAGATTGATTCCCAATGGGCTGTCCGGGGTGAGAGTAGTGCAGTTGAATGGGAATGCCAGGTCGAGCCGCACCCACGAGAACGCTGCCACCATATTGATGAAGTTTGCACAGGCATACAACGCGGAGTCGTACTCACTCCCGGCTCCAGCGGTCACCCGCAGCAGAGATCTGTGCGCGCAGTTCCTTGCAGATCCCGGGATACGGTCTACTATTGACCTGGCTAAGCGGGCGGACGTAGCTGTCTTTAGCGTTGGTTTTCCTGATGCCCGTTCTATCCTGGTGGAGGCAGGCTACGTCACGGCACAGGAGGTTGCGAGCCTCGTCACCCGTGGGGCAGTCGGAGACATATGTTCGAGGTACTTTGACATTAACGGGAACATCGTTGACCCTGAACTCGACGCGCGGACTATCGGCATCGGTCTTGAGGATCTACGCAACAAGGAACATACTGTCGGCGTGGCTGCCGGAGCACACAAAGCGAGGGGTATAGTCGGCGCGGCGAGAGGAGGTTATGTGAATACGCTCATCATAGACGAACTTGCAGCCCTTGAGATGATGCGTCTAACATGAGACCGAAGTAGGACGGTATTCACGCCTGATCTCCTGATAAGCCTTGCAACTCTTGCACGGCCGTGTTGGGACATATCCTGAGTGTCCTGGCGGTGCCGTGTGGAGCAATGCCCGCAAAAGGCCACTATTTGTAACACGTCCAGAGTTTGGCAAGAGAAAATCCTAGAAGTCTTTACCGGAGTTGCAGGAATTCTTGTGCCGGCAGCGAATAACTTGTTGGAAGCACGTTTGTGCCTATGCAGGCACAAACGTGCTCACCGAACCACTCAAAACTGTTGGAAAAGCCAGTGGCGGAGAGAGTCGGGCTGTCGCGCAGTCGCGTTTCGAGGTTGCTGACGAGAGCAAGGGAGACCGGTATCGTACAGGTAACCGTGTCGGACCCATTTAGGGAAGAGTCAGAGCTCACGGGGGAGATTCAGGTGAGATTCGGACTGAAGCGGAAAGCCCGGGCCCCGGTAACTTGGGGATCCCAAGTTGACCGTAGCGGCATGCAATAGCGAGCGCGTTCCCCCGGAGGATAGCAGGGCGTCGAGTTCCTGGGGGTACGCTGCAGTCCCTCGAGCACGAGGTCGGAGAGTGGGCATGGATACAGAGATGGCACACAAAGATGCAGAGGTTCTCGTCGAAATTGCTCGTATGTACTACGAGTACGGCCTCGGCCAGCAGGAGATTGCGGAGAGAGTCGGGCTGTCGCGCAGTCGCATTTCAAGGATGCTGACGAGAGCAAGGGAGATTGGTATCGTACAGGTAACCGTGTCGGACCCATTTAGGGAAGAGTCAGAGCTCGCGCGGGAGCTTCAGGTGAGATTCGGACTGAAGCGGGCGGTGGTTTGCCCGGTGCCGCGATCAAGCCGCAGGCCTCTGGCATGGCACCTGGGGCAGGCGGCTGCGAGGCTGCTCAGGGAGATCGTGCGCGATAACGACACGATCGGGGTAACCGGGGGCACGACGATGCTCCAGGTCGCGCGGGCGCTACGCCCGATGAGGCGGGCTGGCGTGAGCGTAGTCCAGCTTGAAGGAACGCTGTCTGGAAAAGGCGAGGCGTTAATCCACGGAAACGAAATAGCTCTCCTATTTGCAAAGGCGTTTGGAGCGACGCCGTACTTCCTTTCCGTGCCGGCCATTGTCGAGCGCCGGCAAATCAAAGAAGCTCTCGTGAAGGACCGCAATTTATCCAGGGTGCTCGAGATGGGCGAGAGTGCGAACGTTGCGGTGTTCACGATCGGTCACCCGGACAAGTCGTCTATCCTGGTCCAGGCCGGTTACTTCTCGCCCGACGGGATGGAGGCGCTGGTTACGAGAGGTGCGGTTGGAGACCTGTGCTCGCGGTTCTTCACGGAGGACGGATCCATTTGCGATGAGGCCCTGAATCAAAGGACGATCGGGCTTGACCTTCAGGAGTTTGCACGCAAAGATTTCTCCGTCGCGGTGGCGGGCGGCTCACACAAGGTCGCCGGGATACGAGGGGCGCTTCGGGGACGGTTCATGAACGTGCTCGTTACCGACGAGGCGACGGCTAAAGAGCTTCTGGGTGTGCAGGGCCTGGGGTAGCTTGCCCTGAGCCGGTTGCGCTGGGGGAGGGGAAATGCGGATGGCTGTTGATGCGGACTTGATGTCGATTCAAGAAGCTCGGGAAGCAATGAGGCGCGCTGCGGATTCTCGCGCGAAGCTGGCCTCGCTCACGCAAGAGCAGGTGGACCGCATTGTGAAGAGCATGGCCGAAGCCGGGCGGGCAAACGCCCGTGCGCTGGCAAAGATGGCCGCCGACGAAACCGGCTTTGGCGTATACGAGGACAAGATCACGAAGAACCTCTTCGCCTCGGAGCGGGTGTACGAAGCCATCCGCGACCTCAAGACCGTGGGCATCATACGGCGCGACCCGTCCCGCAGGATTGCAGAGATAGCAGAGCCGATGGGGGTTATCATTGCGCTCGTGCCGTCTACGAATCCGACATCGACGGTGATATACAAGAGCCTCATCAGCATGAAGGCCCGCAACCCAATTGTATTTAGCCCTCACCCGGCTGCGTGCAAGTGCAGTTGCCAGGCCGCGCAGGTCATGGCCGACGCTGCGTGCGCCGCGGGGGCTCCGAAGGGAGCTATCCAGTGCATTATTCACCCCACAAAGCAGGCCACCGACGAGCTCATGCACCATCCTGAGACCGCGCTCATTTTGGCGACGGGCGGGTCGGCCATGGTGAAGGCGGCCTACAGCGCAGGCAAGCCTGCTTATGGGGTCGGACCGGGGAACGTCCCGGCGTTCATAGAGCGTACGGCTGACATAAAGAAGGCTGTGTCGGACATCTTCGCAAGCAAAACTTTTGACAACGGCACGATCTGTGCGTCAGAACAGGCGATAGTGACTGAGTCAGTCATTGAGAACCAGGTTGTCGAAGAAGTCAGAGCGCAAGGAGGGTATTTCCTGACCGATGCAGAGGCGGCCGCGCTCGCCAGGGTCGTGGTGCAGCCTGCCGGGAACATCAACCCGTCCATAGTGGGCAGAAGCGCCGCGACCATTGCCAGGCTGGCTGGAATCACGGTGCCGGAAGGCACGCGGGTCCTCATCGCGCGTCTTGCCGGGGTTGGACCGCAGTACCCGCTTTCAAAGGAGAAGCTCAGCCCAATCCTGGCATTCTACGTCGAGCCTGACTGGCAGGCAGCCTGCGAGCGCTGCATCGAGATCCTGAAATTCGGAGGCATCGGCCACAGCCTTGTCATCCACTCGCGGAATGAGGCTGTTATCAGGGAGTTTGCCTTGAAGAAGCCCGTGTTCCGGATCCTCGTCAACACCCCGTCTTCCCAGGGCGCTATCGGTGCGACTACGGGACTCGAGCCCGCTCTGACCCTCGGGTGCGGCACCTGGGGCGGCAGCATCACCGCCGATAACGTGGGGCCGATGCACCTTGTGAACGTGAAGCGTGTAGCGTATGACCTGACGTCAGAGGATGTCCGCGGGCTATACGAAGAAGGGATCGAAGGTCGCCGAGTCGGAGCAAGCTGGAGGGCGAGTCAATCCTCGATTCAACCTTCCGGGCCCAGGCCTGTGCCGTCCATCGTCGGCCCGGCGGCGGCCGTTGACCGGCCCGTCACGATACCGCCTGCAGCCGGAGCCAAGAGCAGGCAAGGCGTTGTGCAGTCCCAGGAGCACGCTGAGCTTGTGTCCGGTCAACCCACGGTGAGGGACGGCAGAGGCGGCTCGGGGACCGCTCAGCACCGCAGCGCGGGCTTGCGAGGCAGTCAAACGAGGATCGTTTCAGACGAAGAGATACGGGCTGTTGTGGACAGGTTCCTTTCGGAGCTGAGCCGGGGCGACGACACGAAGTAGCGCAGAACTCAATAAAGCGCAGCATAGCAGGTATACTCCGGCAGCGCGGGTATAGTCCGGCAGCAGTGACACGACCAGTCGGGAATGACGGTGTTGATGATAACGTTAGGGGGCGGGGTTGATGGTTCAGGACGCACTGGGAATGGTCGAGACGAAAGGCCTTGTGGGAGCTATCGAGGCCGCAGATGCGATGGTCAAGGCAGCGAACGTGGTGCTCATCGGTAAGGAGTACATAGGTGGCGGTTATGTGACCGTCATGGTCCGAGGCGATGTCGGAGCGGTGAAAGCCGCGACTGATGCAGGCGCCGCTGCTGCTGCGAGAGTTGGCGAGCTTGTAAGCGTGCATGTGATCCCCAGGCCACATACGGACGTTGACAGAATTCTGCCGAAGCCGTAGCAGGTGAGTATGGGCACTGGATCGCTCGATGAGCTAATTGCTAGATGCATAAGGGACCTGGAAGCAAACGGCCTCGTGGTTCCTGATCCACATGGCGTCATGATCCCTGATCCGCCCGGCCCGGCGGCGCTGTCGCCTGATGGAAGCGCGGCTGCTGGGCGAGATGGGCGAGGCGCGGGCGACGGACGAGGCGCCAGCAAGGACCAGGCGGGGAGGCTCGTGATACCTGTCGGGGTCTCTAATCGCCACGTGCACCTCTGCGAGAAGGATTTCGCCGCGCTGTTCGGGGCGGAGGCCGCACGCATGGGCCTGTCCAGGCTGCGCGATCTGTCACAACCCGGGCAGTTTGTGGCAAACGAGGTCGTGTCCCTTGTAGGCCCCAAGGGGAGCATACCCTCGGTGAGGGTGCTCGGGCCCCTACGCGCCCGGACGCAGGTCGAAGTGAGCCGGACCGATGCGTACACGCTCGGCATTTCGCCCCCTGTACGGGATTCCGGGGACCTCGACGGGTCCGCGCCCATAGCAATCGTGGGGCCCCGCGGGCTGGTCAGCCTGAAAGAGGGTGCGATCATTGCGGTCCGCCACATCCACATGACGCCTGAGGAAGCCAGCCGATGGGGGCTGCGGGATAAGGACCGCGTCGAGGTGGAGGTCCCGGGGGATCGGGGACTCGTGTTCGGGCGAGTCCTTGTGAGGGTGGACAAGAGCTTTCGTCTTGAGATGCACGTGGATACGGATGAAGCCAACGCGGCGCTCCTGAGAAACGGCGATCTGGTGGAGGTCGTCGGGAGCACCGGGACCCGTAGATGAGCGACTGCTCGTAGCAGCTAGCGGCACGGGGCACGGTGGGTTTTGAAGCCTGCGTACATGCAGGCCGGGCCTGGCGGTGTGCTTTCCGGGTGCGGCGGGTAAGAAATGGCGCAAGGGGCAATCATCCTCGTGTTCAACGGCCAGGACGACGGTGCCCGGCTCTGAGACCAGATACGAGTTCGGGACTTGCGGTTCTAGACTGGTGCGAGGGGGACAGTCCTCGTGGGTATAGCGATAGGTCTCGTGGAGTTCGCTAATATAACGAGGGGAATAGAAGCAACCGACGCCATGGTCAAGGCTGCTGACGTTGAGCTTCTTCTTGCGCGCCCCACCTGCCCCGGGAAGTATACGACCCTGGTATCAGGGGATGTAGGCGCCGTGAAGAGTTCGGTTGCTGCAGGCCTGGCGGTAGCGGCGGACGCTGTCGTGGACGAGTTTATCCTACCCAACGTGCACCCGGGGGTGTTTCCGGCGATAACAGCTACGTCCGACGTAAAAGAGGTCAAGGCGCTTGGCGTCATCGAGACCTTCACGGTAGCGTCAGCGATCGTGGCCGCGGACGCCGCCCTGAAGGCTGCGGCGGTTGACGCCATCGAACTGCGCCTTGCCATCGGGCTGGGCGGCAAGTGCTTTGTGACTCTCACCGGAGAGGTGGGTGCGGTGCAGGCGGCCATCGCTGCGGGAAGCGCTGACGCCGGTGCGAAAGGCCTGCTCGTCGGGCGCGTGGTGATTCCTTCGCCCGCAAAGGAGCTTGTTGGGATGTTACTGTGAGCACCGTCATGCGGGTGCGGCGGTGAAGGCGATCCTCCACGGTTTGCCATGCAGGAGGCGGGAGGTATTCCGGTGCGAGCGGTTATCACCGAGGCGGAACTGAGGAACTTTCCGGCAGGGTGTGAGATTGTGGTGCCGCGCGGTGCGATCGTGACGCCCGCTGCCAGAGATTACGCTGCGGAACACGGGATAGACCTCGTGGAGATAAACAAGCAGGGTCGGGACAACGCCGGGTCGGTCGTGGCGACCCACGGCGCGGCGACCGCGGCACCGGGCCGGGCCACTGTGCATTCCGGAGTTCGCACGGAGGGCGCTTTGCCCTGCCGAGAGCGCCTTCAGACGGGGATTCCGCTGGATGAGCTTATGGCGAGAATAGCGCGCGCCGCCGTCGCAAGGCTCGGGCCGGACCCGGACCGCGACGTCCTGGTTAGTGTGATAGCCACGGTATTAGTCCGTTTAGGTTACGCAGTTGCGGTAGCGAAAGGGGGTGAACCCAAATGGCCATGGAAGCGCTGGGAATGATTGAGACCAAGGGACTCGTTGCGATGATAGAGGCTGCGGACGCTATGGTCAAGGCAGCAAACGTGAGGCTCGTGGGCTGGGAGAAGATCGGCGGCGGCTACGTCACCGTCCTGGTGAGAGGCGAGGTGGCGGCGTGCAAGTCTGCGTGCGACGCCGGGGCCGCGGCGGCCGCGAAGATCGGCGAAGTCGTATCGGTGCATGTGATCCCGAGGCCGCATTTCGACCTCGAGGGCAAGCTGCCTATCACCCTGCCAGAAATGAAGAAGGAGAAAGGGTAATACCGCGAGGGGCGACCTCCCCGAATGTCTTCTCGGAAAGAGCAGGGTGCTAAGTGTTGGAAAAAGCTGACGCTCCTGGTGCCAGGGCGCCGGCGAGAAGTCGGCGACGAAAGGTCGGCGCGGCCGCGGAACTCATGGCTCCAGCCGTGCCGCTGCCGCGCTTCGGGGAGGATCCTGTGTCGATGCGTAAAGGTGTCAGGGTTCGTGTCCTGAAGAACCGGTTCAACCTTTAGGAACAGATTATCGTTGCAAGTGATGATGCCGCTCACCTCAGGGAGGGGAGGGCGTTACCGGTCAGTATCGTTCAGGGAGGAGGGGGATCCCATTGATTGCCTGCAAGGTCGTGGGCACGGTGGTATGCACCAGAAAGGATGACAAGCTGGTGGGCTCAAAGCTCCAGGTCGTGCAGCCGATCTCTCTAGTGGACCAGTCCCCCGATGGGAAGCCCCTCGTAGCCATCGATACAGTGGGCGCGGGCGAAGGGGAGATAGTGCTCGTGGTGAGCGGAAGCTCCGCGCGCCAGACGTCCAAGACGCAAAACACGCCTGTAGATGCGGTCATTATGGGGATCGTGGACTCCATCGAGATGGAAGGCAGAGTAGTCTACCGGAAAGGTTGAGGCATTGAGCGCGAGCTTCCTGGGTGGTGTAAAGATGCCGGCGATGGCACCAGCGGACATAATTGCGGCCATCCGAAACGCGGGCGTCGTGGGTTCTGGCGGGGCGGGGTTTCCGACGCATGTCAAACTCTCGACGGCTGTGGATACTGTTATCGCAAACGGCGCCGAGTGCGAACCCCTGCTAACCGCCGACCAGGCAGTAATGCTTCTCGAGCCTGCAAAAGTCGTTGCAGGCCTCCGAGCCGCCATGAAAGCCACAGGGGCGCGGCACGGCTTCGTTGCCATCAAAAGAAAGCACGACAAGGTGCTACAGGCCATAAGGGAAACGGTCTCGCGCGAGAACGGCATCGATGTCTTCGAGCTTGATGACGTTTATCCTATAGGGGATGAGCACGTACTTGTGCACGAGGTGACCGGGAGGTACGTACCTGAAGGGGGTTTGCCGCTAGAAGCAGGAGTGGTCGTCAGCAACGTGGCCACCCTGGCAAACGTCGCAAATGCCGTGGAAGGGCGCCCGGTGACCTCTCGATTGGTCACAGTGGCCGGGGCAGTGGCAAGGCCTCTGACCGCGCGGTTTCCGATAGGCACTTCGGTTGCGGCTGCCATCGAGATTGCAGGCGGGCCTGTGGTGGAACGATACAGAATCATCATGGGCGGGCCGGCCATGGGCAAGCTGGCGCCGAACGCATCAGGCGTCATAACGAAGCTCACCGCCGGGATCATCGTGCTGCCTGCCGACCACCTGCTCGTCAGGATGCGCGAGGATGAAGTCAAAGTCATCTTGAAGCGGGCGAGAGCCGCGTGTTGCCAGTGCATGAGCTGCACCGAAACATGCCCCCGGCACCTCTTGGGCCATAGAATATCTCCGCATCTCATCATGCGTGCAATGAGCATGGGCCCGGGAGCCCCGCCCGAAGTAATCACCAGCGCCTGGCTTTGCTCAGAGTGCGGCGTTTGTGCAATCGTCGGCTGTCCTGCAGGACTCGCACCAGTTCGAGTGAACCAGGCTCTCAAGCAGTCGATGGCGGGAAAAGATGTCAAGAACCCCTACCATAACAGCGATATTCTGGCGCACCCCATGAGGGGGTCAAGGCGTGTACCTTCATCGAGGCTGACAATGCGCGCAGGAATTGCTCCCTACGTAGGGCATCATGCTCCTGGAATAGAACTCTTCATCCCTGATAGAGTGGACATCCCGCTGCTCCAGCACGTTGGCGCCCCGGCCGTGCCGTGCGTTCGCCCGGGTGACGAGGTGATGGAGGGCGACCTTGTTGCCGACATCCCGGAAGGTAGAATCGGGGCGAGGGTTCATGCGAGTATTTCCGGTGTCGTTTCCCAGGTTGGTGAGGCAATCACGATCGTTGCCGGGAGGGGCAGACGATGAAAGTAGTGATCGGCAGCGACCATGGTGGGTTTGAACTGAAGGAAGATATCAAGGCTTACCTCGGAGAGCTCGGCTATGAGTGCGTGGATTACGGCACGCACAGCAGGGACCCGGTGGACTATCCTGACTTTGCCTTTCTTGTGGCCGAAGCTGTCGCGAGGGGCCTTTTCGACCGCGGCATCATTGTGGACGGCGCGGGGGTCGGGTCGGCTATGGCAGCAAACAAGGTGCCCGGGGTGAGATGCGCCGCCTGCCAGGACATATATACGGCCAGGAACAGCCGCGAGCACAACGACGCAAACGTCCTGGCGCTGGGCGACAGGGTGGTAGGCAAGGGTGTGGCCAGGGAGATCGTGAAGGTGTGGCTTGCCACGGAATTCGCCGGGGGAAGGCACCTGCGCCGCGTGAACAAGATAATGGAGATCGAGAGAAGGTTCCTCTCAAGAGGCGAGTGAGCGTCTCCTTGACTGTGGCGAGCGAGCTTTTGCTTGACATCGGAGGGTGAGCGCCCTGTTTATCGCGAGGGTAGTGGGCAAAATAGTCGCTACGCGAAAAGACGAAAAACTCGAAGGCGTGAAGCTACTTGTGGTTGAGCCGCTGAAGCGCGACGGCACCCCTTGCGGCAAGCCGCTCATCGCGGTTGACACCGTCGGGGCGGGGGCGGGGGAGATTGTACACGCTGTGAAAGGCCGGGAAGCATCCTTTCCTCTCCCGAGGGCAGGGGCCCCCGTCGATGTAGCCATTGTTGGAATAGTGGACCATGTGCACGTGGAGCCATCCGATAGGGCGGGTCCTGCTGCGGTGCACGGGAAATAGACTATGCACGGGAAACAGACTGTCGCCTTATGCGCTTTGTGATCGGGGTGGGGCTGTGGTAATCGGCAGGGTGGTTGGGTCGGTCGTCGCGACCCAGAAGAATAAGAGTTTTGTCGGGTCCAAGATGCTGCTGGTCCAGCCTTTGGACCTCGACGGTAATGATTACGGCCAGGAGATCCTGGCAATCGACTCTCAGGATGCCGGCCCGGGGGATATCGTCCTCGTAGTGAGCGAGGGCAACTCTGCAAGGCAGGCCATGGGCAACAACGAGGCGCCTGTTGATTCCGCCATCGTCGGGGTCGTCGATGCCATCCACGCAAGCCGGCAAGGTGAAAGGAGGTAGGCCTCATCTCCTCGTTCTCGAGTCAGGTGGACGGGACGGGATGCGGCGGCGTCCTATGAACATTGACGAATTGATAGAGAGAATCACCGACGGAGTCATAGCCGACATGAAGAGTCGCGGCGCAATACCTGGGGGTCAAACGGCGCCTCGACTCGGGGTCGCCGGCCCTGGAGACACGCCTTCGAGCAAACCCGCAGGCAAGATGGACGAGAAGGTTGCAAGAGTGTCGTCTGCCTCCGTGTCGCTTGCTTCCGCGGCGCCTGCCTCAACGTGCGCGGGGCGCGTGCTGGTGGTAGTGGCAGAAGGGGGAGCAGCGCTTCTGAGTGCGCTGGGACAGGCGAGCGAACTCCGCAGTCCGGGCGTGTCCGTTGCGTGCCTGCTCTCGAAGGAAGCGAGGGCTACAGGCGGCGAGAATGCCGTCACTGAGGCACTGGGCCAGGTTTCGCTCTTGGGCGATGACGATGCCGCCATTGCAGTTTCATGTGCTGACATAGTGGTGGTCCCGGTGCTCCCCTTGCACGTCGCGGCCAGAGTTGCGTTGCTCACCGGGGACGACGCGGTTACGAAGGCGATCTTAGGGGCGGTCCTGGAGGGGAAGAGAGTGTATGCCGCCACCGACTTCGTGCTGCCGGACTCTACCGGCCTCGTTGGGGCTTCCGGCCCGCAACACGCTCCAGCTACCGGGGGACCGACCCAGCAACGGCGTCACGCCTTCTCGTTGCGCAGGCAGGCGGACGAATACCTCAAGAAACTACGTGAATACGGCATAATCCTGGTTGAGGCAGAGAGCCTCGCGCACGAGATCGAGCGTGGCCTCCGCGTGATGGGGTTCGCGCCGAGAGGCGTGTCGGAGAGACCGGCCGAGGTACAGAGCCCTGCTACGAACGCAAGAGCCGGCCAAGATGCCCTTGGTCCCGGCGCGGCTGGGACTGGAGCCGACGCTGTCGATTCCGCGTGTTCGAGATTGTTCGGTGAGTGTTCCGGGTGCGGAAAGTGTATCCAGGAGAACCCCGTTGGGACAAGCAAGATAGTCGAGGCGGGCGCTTCCAGGATCGGCGCTGCGCCCGGCGTGGGCGCTGTCGCTCGCGACGTGGGGGCCATGATAGATCACACGCTTCTCAAGCCAGATGCTACGAAGGACCAAGTCGTTAAGCTGTGTGAGGAGGCAAAACAATACGGCTTCGCGTCAGTGTGTGTTAACCCCACGCATGTGAGTCTGGCTTCCAGCCTTCTCAAAGGCACGCCGGTCAAGGTCTGCACGGTGATAGGTTTCCCGCTGGGAGCCACGACGCCAACCGCCAAGGCCATAGAAACCCGGGACGCCATAGCCAACGGGGCTGATGAAGTAGACATGGTTATCAACGTCGGTGCGCTCAAGTCGGGCGACTACGACCTTGTTAAGCGGGACATCGAAGCTGTAGTGGAAGCGGCGCGCGGCAGGGCTCTTGTAAAGGTAATTCTCGAGACTGCACTTTTGACAGATGAGGAAAAAGTGAAGGCATGTTTGCTGGCAAAAATTGCCGGTGCTGACTTCGTTAAGACCTCGACAGGCTTCGGCCCGGGCGGGGCTACTGTTGACGATGTGAGGTTAATGCGAAAAGTAGTCGGCGCCGACATGGGTGTGAAGGCCTCCGGAGGTATCAGAGACCTGGAATCCGCCCGCAAAATGATCGAGGCGGGGGCCTCCAGGATCGGCGCCAGCGCCAGCGTGGCGATAGTTAAAGGGCAGTAGGGCGTGCTTGGTTGATGTAAGAAACGTTCGCTGCTCTGGCAGACGGTGCCACTCCGGGAGACGATACCGGGGCTTGCACGGTTCTGACGGATCACCCCGCAAAGGTGGTGTGTCCCGTCCGCAAGGGCGGCGCGTCCTGGAAGTGTGCCGTATTTCAAATGCAGTGCCGGCAACGCCCGACAGATCCATGTGGCGAAGAACGGCGCCGACTTCCCGCGAACTTCTAAAGAACGGCGCTAATCTTTACGACTTCTAACGACCGACTCAGAGCCTTTTAAAAACATTAGAAGCAGGGTCGAAGGCGCTCCTCCCTGCTTCTTTGTTGTAAGCGGCCATGAACCTTGTCCAGGAACATGGGCAGCTATTGCTGGATGTCGCTACTGAAGGTTAGTGGCTGCAAACCCGGATGCCTGCTGCCCTACGTTCTGAGCCGGAAGGGTGCCGGGCAAGTTGTATGCGCCGCCAGTGGCGCCAGCACCTAGGTTGGTGCCGAGCCCTGCCCTGAAGCCAGCTCTCACGTTGACCGCGGTCTGCTCGACGAGCGATCTCTCAGCCGCCTCGATCATCCTCTTCACCATGTGACCGCCAACAGCGCCGCACTGGGCGGACGGGATGTTGCCCCAGTAACCACCCACGATCATGTTCGTGGGGAAGTTAATCTCGTTAGCGATCTCATACTTCCAGCGGTCAAGAGCATTGCCCGCTTCTACCACGAGAGCGCGGTTCCTCTTTTGTCCGCGTGCCATCTTCACTTCACCTCACTTTCCGTTTCTGCTGCTAGTGTAACCTTGAGGCTAGACTGTATGTTAGCGAATGTGTGGCAGGGTTGTACAGGAGGTTCCATTGTGCTTGCAAACCTGCATAGCTCATAACTTTATACAGATAGCATAGTATTTTAGAAATTATTTAATAAATACCAAATTAAGCTGCTGGTGTCTACCTGAAGGAAACGGAGTGACCAGGCAATCGTCGTGTGTTAAGCTTATGGAAGTGTATGCAAACACCCGGCATGGGGAGACAAGCGCCAGGTAAATCGATAAACCGAGCCAGCGGAGAAAACCATGGCAACGCTACGGTCGGCCGGTAACTGGAACACGCGCATACAGGAAGGACTGCAAACCGTGCATGGCGAATCAGAGGGGAGTAGCCGGGTAAGCACCTGAGAGGAAAAGAGAAATGGGAGGAGACTGAAGGAAGGTGCGGCTTCTTCTTCAAATGTTTTTTGTTTTTTTTAGGATTGGCGCTTTCACATTTGGCGGGGGCTACGCCATGGTTCCTTTGATACAAAGGGAAGTAGTAGATGTTAGGGCATGGACAACGAGTGAAGAGTTCATAGACATGCTTAGTCTGGCTCAAACAGCCCCCGGGCCGATCGCGGTGAACACCTCGGTATTCGTGGGATACAGAAAAGCCGGGTTCCCTGGTGCGGTTGCGGCGGTTGTGGGAACCACGTTGCCATCCTTCCTGGTGATCCTTGCAATAGCCGTCTTTTTTACGCAGATCAGGAAGTCCCATATCGCTGAAGCTGCGTTCGCGGGGGTAAGGCCCGCAGTTGTAGCCCTTGTGGCCGGCGCAGCGTACAAGATCGGCAGGGTTGCCATCATAGACTTGCGCGGCCTTATTATCGGGGCCATGGTGTTCCTGGCTGTCGTTGTCCTTGATGTCCATCCCATACCGGTCATCTTAGCGTCCGGAGTGCTGGGATACTTCTTATTCCGGCGAGACTATGTCGTAGGGCCGCAGGGACCAGCCACGTGCGACCAGCCTTCGGGCCTCGGGGAACGCGCCTCCGATGTGCAGGACGCTGATCAGGTCCCGACGTTCTCCCCGGGCCACGACTATTGATTCTGCACCTCCGTCCCCACGGCAAAGCCGGGGCGTCTATATTGGACAAGGTGGCGAGCCTAGAATGAATGTGCTGACGTTGTTTTTCACGTTTGCCAAGATCGGCCTGTTCACGTTTGGCGGCGGCTATGCGATGATACCCCTCATGCAGAGAGAGATCATCAACGTCAACGGCTGGCTTACGATGAAGGAGTTTGTGGACATAATCGCCATTGCTGAAATGACCCCGGGCCCGGTCGCCGTCAATTCCGCTACATATGTGGGCTACAAAATAGCAGGAATAGGCGGCGCTGCGGCGGCCACGATAGGAGTTGTATTCCCGTCGTTTGTGGTAATACTTGCTATCGCTACGCTTTTCTTGAGGTTCAAGGATGCGCCCGCAGTCAAGGCGGTCACTATGGGCCTTCGGCCTGCGGTTACGGCGCTTGTAGCTGCCGCGGCTATTTCCCTAACAAAGGCCGCCCTCGTTGACCTGGTAGGGCTGATCATAGCAATTCTCGTTCTTCTTGGGATGTTTAGGCTTAAGATACATCCTGTTCTTATCATCCTCCTTGCAGGCGTACTAGGAGTGATACTATACTAAGTTGGTAGCCAAAAACCAATGCCATCTTCAGAGGTCAATAAGCGGGCGTTTGCAGCTGGGTATATATACTTCACAATACGACAGGTTTGGAGCCAGGTCATCGTCAGCAGTTCTTCGCGGCTCCCCGGCGTCGCTCCACTTGTGCCAGCGGCCAACGATCGCGAGGGACCAACCGAGGTTATCTGTTATTAGAGGCAAAGAGGTGACAATTACCAACTATGCAGAAAGGTTTGAGCCACGCCATCCCCCTTGTAGACTGCCACATTCATTCGACCTTTTCCCCTGACGCTGAGGACACGATAGATAGTATGTGTGAAGCTGCCGTAGCAGCCGGGCTCAGTGAGATCTGCTTTACCGACCACGCCGACTTCGAGCCAAGGGACGAGGCCTTCGGGTACTTGAGGTTCGAAGAATATCGGAAAGCGATCCAGCAGGCCGCAGACAAATGGGACGGAATCCTCCAGGTTGGAATCGGAGTGGAGGCAGACTACCAAACCTGGTACACGGGGCAGGTTGAGGAGTTTCTTGCAGGGCGCCACTTCGATTTCGTGCTCGGCTCCGTTCATTGGGTGGACAGTCTGTCCGTGATCGAGGAGGTTTTCGACAGATACGGGATGGAAGGGGCGTATCGGCGGTATCTGGAAAACGTACTGGGCGCCGCCAGGTCAGGGCTGTTTGATGCGCTTGCGCATCTCGATTTTATAAAGCGCTACGCCTTTGAAAAACACGGCCAATTTCCGTTTAAGGCCTTCTCTAGCGAGATCGAGGCCATCCTCAAGGTCATCATTGACAAGGGCATTGCACTTGAAATCAACACCTCCGGCCTCAGACGCCCGGTGCACGAAACCCTGCCCGGTCTTGAGACATTCAGGCTGTACCGCCAGTTGGGCGGCGAACTCATAACAGTGGGGTCGGATGCCCACCGTGTAAGGGATCTTGGGTCCGGGATACTCCAAGCAGTTGACCTCATGAGGGCGGTAGGCTTCCGGTACATTGCTGTCTTCCGCAACAGGCGGCCGGAATTCATAACGATAGCGTAATACCTGTGTATGATGTAAAGATATCCAATTAAGTGCTATATAAACCCGAGAGTATGAGAATGAGACGCCTGCCTTAGGTTTACTGCATATACAAAGTATACATCGGAGGTTTGACAGAAAGCTCCATCAATAGGCCCGTGAAAAGCTCCACGAATCTGTGACGGAGACTGCTGGTTTTTACCATCGACTGGGATGACGTATTTTGGACTCGACGAAACCTCACGCGTTCAAGGGCATCTAAACACACTATTCTGTGGAGGTCTTGGTTAGTTGCTGGAGAAAGTCAACGGTCTCATGACGACCAACTTAGGTGTGGACTTGAACAAGCTGGGGGTCTGCAGGATGCTGACCAGCATGCCCCTTACATAGCGGCCAGGCGAGCTGGGGAACATAGACGTACCAGGTCAAAAGGGGGGACTTAGAGTGCCGGCCAAAAAGAATCGGCCTGCCGCGAAGGGTGCGAGTCGCGCGCTTGATCGCCTCAAATATGAAATTGCAAAAGAAATGAACCTTCCGGCAGAGGTCTTTCAGCATGGCTACTGGGGCAATCTTTCGTCCAGGGAATGCGGTGCCGTTGGTGGACGCATGGTCAAGAAAATGATCGAAGCCGCCGAAAAAGCCATCGCCGAACAGGTTGCAGCCGAGGCAGTGGCCGGATTCCGGTCCGGCCTGGGGCTGCCTGTGAGCACGCAGGTCCAGGCGTCACCCGAGCCGTAGAGCCGTCGGTTAACCCGGTTACCGTGGTTACGTCGCTGCTCGCAGGTAGTCGCGATCACCGGGCTCAGCTCTGCAAACAACGGTGGGTCGCCAGACAAGCTGGGCGCTTATACGTTGCGCCCGGCTTTTGCTTACGAGCTCTTATGGCGCAGCCACGTTGCACGAACTCCCCGCAGTAAGTGTCCAGAAGCAAAAAAACTTATTATCACCAAAATGGGCGACTCTCATGTATTTCCCAGCATACGTTCTAGCAGCGGTGTAACACTATAGATAGAAAACATGGGGGGTGGTGAAGAGTAATGGCACGTGGCGCTGGCCGGAGGAACCGCCCGGTTGTCCCTAATGCCCTCACTGCTCTAGATAGATTCAAGTATGAGATAGCTAACGAACTCAACCTGCCCAGCAACATCATTGATTCAGGTTACTGGGGCAGTCTACCTTCAGCCCAATGCGGCGCAGTTGGCGGTCACATGGTGCGCAGGATGATCGAGGCGGCCGAGCGGTCGCTGATTGAGGGTGCCGCGGCGGGCGTGAAAACCGGATTCCAGGCAGGCCTCACCCGGCCGGAGGCTCAGCCCGACTATGGCGCCGGGCAGGAGCAGGTGGGCTACAATCAACCCGTTGGCTAGCAGCTTGCTAGGATAGGGAAAGTCTGCGTTTGCCGGCCCATACTACCGTAAGTGGTAAGACCTAACAACCATAAAGACAAGAGACGCAGGCGCCTCTCCTTCATGGAGAGGCGCCTGCGTCTCTGACCCTGTGCTGCCAGGCCATTGTAAGCCGTGCGACAGAGGGGAATAATACAAGTATCGCAAACCCGTTTGCGGCAACACACGGGAAGGAAGGAGCCTGAATATGGAGAACACTAATATGGATGAATACCCAAGAATTGCAGATAATGCAGAGGAAAGCGTTAAATGCAAGCAGTGTGGAAACATGGTTACTGTTGGTAGTGCATCTACGGAAGAAGTAGTGTCATGTCCCGTTTGTGGAGCGACAGTGAGCACGGCGGACCTGCTTGATACGAGTACCTCTAACGAGGGCTACTAATGGAGCCCACAAGGGTGCAGCCGCATTCCATTCTGCGGCTAAGACAAGGTAGAAACATCCTGAAAACAGGTCGGCTTGTAACGTCGTCCGTGATCTCAACGAGCCTGCGAGGGAAGCAGACGTCTACGGGGGTTGAGAGCGTTGGGGAAGCGCCTTGTTGTGGTAGGAGGGGTGGCCGGTGGAGCAGGGGCCGCAGTCAAAGCACGCCGGACGTCCGAGGATGCGGAAATAGTCATCTTCGAACGCACCCCGTATGTCTCCTGGGCTAACTGCGGCTTACCTTACTACATAGGCGGCGTCATACCACGACGCGAGGAGCTTTTTGTCGTGAGCCCTGGGCGGCTTGCGTCCAGGTTCAACATAGATGTGCGGACGCGTCACGAGGTTACTACCATCAATAGGCCACGCAAGACTATCTCCGTCCGCAATCTAGAAACAGGGGAGGTTCGGGACGAACGCTACGATGCGCTTATTCTCGCCACGGGTAGCGAGCCTGCACGTCCCCCGATACCAGGCATTGATAACAATAAGGTATTCACTCTTGTCTCAGTAGAAGACGCTGACAGGCTGCATCAATTTATCGACGAACGCAAGCCGGGTTCAGCGGCGGTTATCGGCGGAGGGTTCATCGGCCTCGAGACCGCAGAAGCCCTGCTCGAACGAAACATATCGGTAAGCGTCATCGAAATGATGGACCACCTGCTTCCGCCGGTTGACAAGGAAATGGCCGAGCCCCTCGTGTTGCACCTGCGTGAAAAGGGTGCAGAGGTAGTGCTAGGTCGAAGGGTAGAGCAAGTCGAAGAAAACGGCGACAAGCTCGGTGTGAGGCTTTCCGGCGGCAGAACGATCCTATGCGACTTCGCAGTCTCCGCCATGGGTGTGGTCCCAAGGCTGGACCTTGCCAGGCAGGCGGGACTCTCTATTGGCCCATCGGGCGGGCTTGCCGTAAACGAAAGGATGCAGACAAGCGATTCCAACATATATGCGGCCGGAGACATCTGCGAGGTCAGGCACATCGTCACCGGAAAGCCCGTGCGAGTCCCGCTTGCTGGCCCCGCCAACAAACAGGCGCGAGTTGCCGGAGCGAATGCCGCGGGCGGCAACCTGCGCTACTTGGGGTCGCTCGGCACGATGATTGTCAAAGTTTGCGATCTAACCATTGCAAAAACCGGGCTTGCTGAAAAGGAGGCCGCCGCGGAAGGCATCCCCCACTATGTTTCATATACTCATTCCCAGCACCATGCGGGTTATTACCCGGGTGCCCGCATGATGACGGTTAAACTCGTGGTCGATAAGTCCACCGGCAGAGTGCTCGGCGCACAAATAGTTGGAGGTGCAGGGGTTGATAAGAGGATAGACGTAATCGCCACCGCCATGCACGCCCGGATGACTGTGGAAGACCTCGAAGACCTTGACCTTGCATACGCGCCGCCTTACTCATCCGCTAAAGACCCCGTAAACATCGCAGGGTTTGTGGCCGCGAACGTTTTCCGGGGCGAGGTGGGCGCAATTGAACCGGAAGACCTCGACGAGCTGCTGAAGCGCGAAGACGTCCAACTCATCGACGTGAGAACACCAGGGGAGCGCAAGGCGGGAGAGATCCCAGGAGCCAAGTTGATACCCATAGATCAGTTGAGGGATTTCGTGGACGAGCTGGATCCACATAAGAAAACGGTAGTCTACTGTGCTATCGGATATCGCTCGTATCTCGGCTATGAAATCCTGAAGCAGCGAGGATTCGAAGATGTAGTCCACCTTGCCGGGGGGTTCGACGGATGGAAACTCTTCCATGGCAAGTCTTCAATTTCCTAGTAAACGATCTTTAGTAGCCAGAACACTGTAGTGCGGTCCCAGCCGATGTCCCACGGTACGTGGTAACGATCTGCAGTATGCGAGTTTACCACTACGTACCCGTGCGAGTCGGTGCCCGTCACCACTGCAAAGTGTACCAAGCGCCCCTTTTCCTCGTAAGCTATGAGGTCTCCCAAATCGAGTGCGCCGATAGCCCCGTGAGGATATCTCTCGGAAGGGGTCACAACATCTGCATAGGTGCCCCGGGCCATTCTTATGGCTCGTCCGCTGGCTATGAGGTAGCCGGCAAGGGCTCCTGCCTGCGCCCAGGCGCGGCTCGCTCCCGCGCCTATCCCCTTATACGTGTAGCGCCACGTCCAGTCCATCAGAAGGCCGCCGCCTGCCGTGTCCCCCAGCACCTGGGATACGAAGTTGGTGCAATCACCTCCAAGCCCGGTGAAGTCTTTGTACTTCGAGTTATACTCGCGATTGTTGCCGCAGCCCCAGGCCAATCCGCAATACTCGTTGGCGTATGCCACGGCGTTCCCCCGGTCGTACCGCGACGCTTGGAGAGGGTTGCTCGGCATGCCTGGCGACGCCTTTGTACCTGTTGGGAGGCGGGTGTCTTCCTGGGGATACTTCCGGTCGATGATTGTGGGAAAGGCCCCTTCAGGCACCAAAGCAGGCCTCACGTCGGCGATAATCGAGTCCTCGTCGAGCGGGTCAGTGTACCAATCGCGTCTTATCACCCAGGTCTCACCCTTTCGGACGAGCTCGACTAAGTGACGTGTGCCGATACCAAAGTGGTCCGGCCTAGCCGCAGGGTCCGCGTCGTACAAATAGGCGAAGTCCGCGCTCTGCCTCAACCTGAGCCGTGCAAAGTCACCCTTCAGCTCCGCGGAATCTACCCGGATCTCAACCGCGGAGTCGATAAACCGCACCCGTCGCGCCTTGCTCCACGCCTGGACGTACCTGATCCGGCGTTCTTCGCGGTCTAGCGCCCAGCGACCATACGTTGACTCCAGGTCATAGTGGGAAACCAGGGGTTCGGGGTTTCCTTGCACGACTGCCTGTGCGCGGTCGGAAAAGATCATGTTGAGGCGCGTTATGAGCAGCCTGTCAAGTGCTACGGGAGGCCCTCCGACGGTTCTGACCAGCATTGAAGCAGCAGCAGATGCGAGAGCCATGGTTACCAGGAGAAACAGTGCAGCCTTTCTACGGCCCATGACGTACAATCTCATCGTGCACCACTCCTCCGGTCTCCATCCTCCATTTATGCCTGTATGATGTATATGCCCCGGCCTTCACGAATAAGAGATCCTTGGGAGACGGATGGTCATGCGGACTTTACTGATGTCATTGTTTGCAGCATTGTGCTGGGGCATCGCCCCCGTTTTCGGTAAGATCGGCCTGGCGAAGGTGGATCCTATAGCGGGGTTATGCCTGCGAACCCTGATCGCGTCCGGGATCGTGACCGGCTGGCTTCTAGTAAGCGGGGGTCTGCGGGCCATAGAAACGGTGTCAGGGCGCGCCTGGGCGTTCATAGGGGTCGAGGCGGTGTTGGCGACGCTTGTCGGGGATCTCGCGTACTATGCTGCCCTGAAATGGGGAGGGGCGGCCCAGGTCTCGCTGGTGATGTCCACCGCCCCTCTCTTTACGCTGCTGGTAGCGGTAGGGTACTTGCAGGAAACCGCCACGTGGGCGCAAGTAATCGGCGCCGTGTTCATCGTGTGCGGCCTCTTCCTCGTGGGTATGGGTCCCGGGACATGAGCCAGGCTCGCGCTTAACGGAGAGCCCTCACAATTCTCTTTCTCTGCTGCGGGCGGAGCTTGATGAGCCCGAGCTCCGCCCGGATGATGACTTCAACTGGAATTCCGGTTCGCAGCGAAAGCTCCTTGGCACTTATACCCGCCTTTTCGCGAAGCTTCAGCATCGCAGTCACGATGCCGTCTCCTCCCTCATGTGGATTCTGATACCATTATAGTCACGCATCTGTCAATATATGCATAGCATTCCACAAGTCCGCAACGGCCCTGGAAGCTGGGCGGTTGGTTGCTAGCTGGGGGCGTGGTCCGTCATGAGCGAAAGCTGTCTTCCTTCGGTTGCGCAGAGAAAGCGTAGAGGTTTCGGTTTGCCCGGGCGGTCGATCTGGTACTGCGTACCTTCGTACGGCATGTCCTGGCATTACAGCCTCCCAGGTTAGCTCGCACGAACCAGGCTCGGCTGCCGCTGGGGTGAAAAAGGGAAAACCGTGCGTTGGGTGCCGTAAGGCAGGTGCTACGCGCAGGGGGTGCTTGACAGACGGTCCTGCGCGGCTATAGAATGGGCCTGAGTTCCGGTCATGTGAGGAAACCTCACGTCGATCAGTGGGGCTGGGGGTGGCAAGAGTGGACGTCCCGCGCGACGCGCCTCTTTACGCTGTAGGCGCGGTGCGACAGCTCACCGGGCTTACCGACAGGCAAATCCGCTATTACGGCGAGAGGGGGCTCGTCGTACCGGCGAGGTCCCGGGGCAACCAGCGCCTGTACTCGCAGGCCGACGTGGACGCGCTAGAAGAGGTCAAGCGCCTGTTGGCGGAGGGGCGGCGGATCGGTGAGGTGAAGAAGGCCCTTATAGAAAGAAAAAGCGCTCAGGGAGGAACGCGGGAGGATCTTATCAGATCCAGCGATGCCATGGCACGCTTTGGAGAAACGGTGTCGCTACGTTCCATTCATCCGCTTGCAAACCGCCCGGAGTTTCTAAAGACGCTCGATAGTCTGAGTGAGCGTAATGCGGGGAGGAAGTAAAATGCTACACCCAGGGCTTCCCTCCGCACTTACGGATACCCAATCTCGAAGCATGAGAAAGGGAATCGCGGCCAGCGAGCACACGGCAAGGCAGCATGATGCTCGTTCAACTTTGAGGTTGGCTATCTATAGTCGGTAGCGCAGAGAGCCATGAGCCTTGGAGACATGGTAACCTGCGGGCATCAGGTAAACAAGCCGCGGGTATTAAGCCAGAATCCCGGGGATTAAAGCGGCCAGGGTTGCCACCTGCGTTTCCGTTCCGAAAACGGCGGCAACCCTACAACCTTGTATACCAACCCCGCGGCGACCGGGCCATGGCTCCCGGCCCATCACCCCTGCTGCTTACTCGAAGGTTGGGGCTCTTCAACCACTATGACCTGAGTGTCTGCAAGCTTATCGCCGAGTCTCCTTCCGTTGGCGTCAGCCAGCACCAGAAGGATCTCGATCAAAGCGAGCACCCCGCCGACCACGCCGCC